>JAVHPL010000020.1:0-24801 GCA_036170555.1 Sediminibacterium sp.
CTGCTATAGATCCAATTCAAGCCATTACAATTTCTACTCATAAATCAGAATCTATGTGTATTAATTTAACTTATTTAAATCAACGAACAAAGGAGAATACTGCTTTAATGATAGAAATGATTTCCTTGTTTTTAGAACAAACCCCCGTTTTATTAAACACCATGAAATATAGCTTGGAAAATAAAAACTGGGAATCTTTACATGCATCTGTACATAAAATTATTCCTTCTTTTTCCATTATGGGAATTAGTACAGATGTAGAAACAATGGCAAAGCAAATTAAAGAGTATGCTTCCTCAATGGAAAAAACAGATGGAATTCCTGGGTTACTGTTACAAATTGAAAATATATGTACTCAAGCATATATTGAGTTAGAATTAGAACTTACAAAATTGAAAAATAAGTAACATGACAAATAAAAAAATTAAAATCTTTATAGTAGATGATGATATTTTGTATCTCAGACTGTTAGAAATTCAATTTCTTGAAAGTGGTGATTTTGAAATTTTGGCGTATAATTCTGGTGAACTTTGTATGGCAAATCTTTATCTAAAGCCAAATTTGATTGTATTAGATTACCATTTAGATGGTATTAATAAGGGAGTGTTAACAGGAATTCAAGCATTAGATAAAATTAAGGAAATAGATGCCACTATACCAGTGGTTATATTGTCATGTCAAGATAAAATTGAAGTTGCTGTAGATTGTATGCATCATAAGGCCTATGATTATGTAGTTAAAAGTGAAACTGCTTTTATGCGGTTAAAAAACATTATCAATACAATTGCAAAATACAATAAAATGGAGAATCAATTAAATTGGTATATGGATAGGATGTAATTAACTACGAACAGTGATTTTTACAATTTTAATTCTTAATAGTATAATACAATATATTTTAATTAGTATCATCTTTGTTTACACGATTAAATGATTCGTTGTGTAATATAAAGTATATGAACAATCTTCTTTATTTAGTTGCAGTTGTGTTAATAATTGCATGGGCAACTGGTTTTTTTGCTTACCATACTGGCGGGTTAATTCACCTTTTGTTAGTAATTGCTGTGATTGCCATTTTGTTGCGCATTATCAGAGGTAAAAATCCACTTTAAAAATTAAAATATACTATAATGGGAAATTCAAATGACACAGGAAAACTAATTGGTGCTTTGTTGCTTGGTAGCATTGCAGGCGCCGCATTAGGAGTTTTATTTGCACCAAGTAAAGGAAGTAAAACACGTAGAAAGTTACTTCATGGTGCAAAAGATATGGCAGAAGATTTAAAATCAAAGATCATGGATGAGGCAAATGCATTAAGGCAGAAGGCCGAAGAATTAGAAAATCTAGCTTCCGATAAAATAGATGATTTGGCCAGCTCAATGCAACAAAAAGCTGATTCTTTAAATTTACACAACTAATCATATTGTTGAGTATGTGTTTTCAAAAAGAGCGATGATTAATATTTTATTTATATGTTAGATTATAAAAAATTTGAGCAAATAGCTGATAATTTTCAAGATTTAATAGATACAAAGATTGAACTATTCAAGATGGAGTCTGTTCAAAGAATTGCATATATTTTTGCGTCTTTCATGAGAGTTTTTATTCTTTGGTTGTTGCTAGTGATCGTATTTATTTTCTTAAGTTTTGCCGCTGCATTTTATCTTTCTTTTAAAATGGGTAACAACTATTCTGGGTTTATCATTCTTGCTATCTTTTACTTTATTATCTTAATTATCTTATTGTTCGATCAAAAAAGATTAATCGAGAAGCCATTCTTAAATAAAATTATTGGCGTTTTACTACGCTAAATTTTCATTCAATATATTATTTTATGATTCAGCCTTTAATTTCTAATCATGGCTTTCTATGTGCAAGAATCCTTTGCTTAAAATCTAAGGCTAGTACACAGGAAATGGTATTGAAAGAATCGGTAAAGGAATTTATTGTAAGTAGCAACCCAATTAGTAAGGTAAAAAGTTTTATAGTTAATTTATTCCCCGAAAAAGTTGCGCAACATGATGTAAAAAATGCTCTTTATACTGCAGCATCCAATTTTACAATAGGTAAATTATTTGGTAAATATCATTCTGTAAATAGATTTATATTTTCATCTATTGCTGAAAAGATAGCAACTCTATTGATTAATAAAAGCTGACTATTTTACCTGCAATAGTATAGTTGCTCAATTCAATTTCGATCAAACTGTTCCCTATTTTATTATTTGCCATTGATATACCCATTTCAAGAAGATTGATTTTAATTTTTCATACGAATACCCCATTTTACAATTTCAAACCATATTACCGATATAAAGCCAACTAATACACTTATTATTAAATCATTTATATCTAGTGGAACAAATTTAAAAAAGCTTGCAAGCGGAGGGATATATAATAAGAAACCGGTTATAGCAATTGTTATTAAAATAATTAAGAATACTAAGTTATTTTTATATTGGATGGTTGTAAAAATAGAATAGTAAAAAGACCTGTTTACCAATGTAAGCAATATATTGGCTGCAATCAAAACGGTAAATACCATAGATCTTGTATAGGATTCATCATGACCATTATGTACACTATATTGATAGGCAAATAATGTACCTGCTGTAATAGCCAATCCTTGTATAATACTGGTTGTTAATTCCTTCCAATTAAAAAATGTAGTACTGATTGGCCTTGGTTGCTGAATCATGGTATTTTTTTCCATGGGCTCATTTTCATAAATGATAGAACAGGTTGGCCCCATGATCAACTCTAGAAAAATGATATGTACTGGGGTGAAAATATTGGGGAATACCCAGCCCAATGCCAGAGGAATAAATACGGTTAATACGATGGGAATATGAATGGATATGATATATTGAATGGCTTTCTTTAGGTTCGTATATATTTTTCTTCCCATCGCAACAGCATCTAACATTTTAGATAAATCATCTTCCATTAATATTAAAGAAGCAGCTTGTTTGGCTATTTCTGTGCCTTTTTTCCCCATGGCTATACCTATATGTGCAGCTTTTAAAGCTGGTCCATCATTTACCCCATCTCCAGTCATGGCAACAATTTCGTTTTTAGCTTTTAGTGCATTGATAATTTTTAATTTGGCTTCGGGAAACATTCTAGTAAATAATAAGGTATGTTGAACTTTTTCTTCTAATTCCCCTTCTTTCATTTGCATTAATTCATCACCTGTAATGCATGCTTCATGACCATTAAAGCCAATTTGTTTGGCAATAGAAATGGTTGTTGCTGAATTATCTCCTGTAACTATTTTTACTCCAATCCCTGCTGCATAAAAGCCTTTTAAAACAAATTCAATATTTTTTTTGGGAGGGTCATAAAAAGCAATAATTCCTTTAAAATTAAATTGAAATGATTGTTGTTCAGTGGGGAAATCTTTTCCACTAAATTTAGTGGTTGCAACTCCTAAAACTCTATATCCTTCTAAAGCAAGTGATTTAATAGCCTGTTCTATTTGTTTTTTTTCAATGTCAGATAATCCTGAAATGGCAATTAAAGCTTCTGGAGCTCCTTTCGCCGCTATAATTCTGTTCCCATTAGTGTCTTCCAATAAATGTGTCATCATGGGAGGCTTCCCACTCAATGGATATTCATGAATCATTTTATAATGAGGGCGTTCATCATTTGTAAAAAAATGGGTATAGGATTCATGGAGTGCAATTTCCATTGGATCAAATGCAATGGGTTCACTAGCCCACATGGCCATTCTAATTAATTCAGTTTCATTGGGTGTAAGTGTAGTATTTACTTCAGATATTGTATTATTGCTTAAGGTGTAGAGTTTAGCCAAACTCATTTTATTTTCAGTAATTGTTCCTGTTTTATCTGTACATATTACCGTAGCGCTTCCAAGTGTTTCAACCGTTTTCATTTGTTTTACTACAATACCCATTTTCATTAATCTCCATGCACCTAAGGCCATAAATGTGGTAAAGGCAACTGGTATTTCTTCGGGTAATATACTCATAGCCAGTGTAAGAGCTTTTAATAAACTATCTAATATATCATGCGTTTTTAAATAGTTTATTACCCAAACAATCAAAAAAACAATAACCCCTACAAAAACCATTAATTTTACAAAATGATTTATTTGTAATTCTAATGGGGTTTTTTCTTCCTCAATGTTTTCAATACTTTTTCCAATTTTACCTAATTTGGTTTCATTACCTATAGCGGTAATCTTAACAATGGCCAATCCACTTCCTACAGTAGTTCCTCTAAATACCAAATGATCATCTTTGTACTGATCTTTATATACAGTAAGTGATTCACCTGTTAAGATAGCTTCGTTTACAGAAAAATCATTTGAGTGCACGATAATTCCATCCGCAGCAATTGAAACACCTTCTTCAATCATTAAAAAATCACCCATTACCAGTTCCTCAGTTTTAATTTCTTCAACTACCCCGTTTCTGATAACAGTACAGTTTGATTGCGTAAAATTCTTTAATTTTTCTAGTGCATTTCTACTTCTAGAATCTTGATAAAGCGAAATGGTAGCCACTAAAATGATTGCAGCTGCTAAAAATACTCCATCACCTATATTCCCACTTATAAAGTAAATTAGTGAAGCAACAAACAATAGAGATACCATGGGTTCTTTTGCTAAACTCTTTATAGCATCTACAAAGCCATTTTCTTTTTTATATACTAAGTTATTATGGCCATACTTTATTCTTGATTCGGCAACTTCTTCGTTGTTTAGTCCTTTGATATTAAAATTATGTACTGCCATTGTAAGCTTTATTATTAGGTAATTAATGTTCAGTGAGTTGTAAATAGACCAATGCAATTGCAGCAATACTCATTAAAATCAAAGTTACCAAACCAAGTATATTCGCTTTAATTTTATTAGTATAATTACCCATTACTTTTTTATTATTGCATATATGCAATATGATGGCTATCAATACAGGTGCAGTTAAACCATACAAAATGGCCGAATAAATCAATGCTTTTACAGGGCTAACTCCTATATAGTTTAGTAAAAGTCCTATTAATAATGAAATTGCTATAATGATATAAAACGGACGGGCTTCATTAAATTTATTATCAAGACCTTCCTTCCAGCCAAAAGTTTCACAAAAAATATGAGATAACGAACCACTTAATACAGGTATGGCTAATAAACCTGTGCCAATTATACCAACTGCAAAGAGCAAATAGGCAAAATTTCCTGCAAGTGGCTTTAGTGCTTCAGCAGCTTCTTCAACTGTGTTAATTTGGTGTATACCTCCATTAAATAAAACGGTTCCTGTTGTGAGAATAATAAAATACATGACCAAATTAGAAAACAACATTCCAAAGTCTACATCCTGTTTCATAGCACTGATAATCTTTTTATTTACAATTAATTGTTTTTTCTTTTGTTTCATCTCTTCAACTTCCATAGTAGCTTGCCAAAAGAAAAGGTATGGAGAAATGGTAGTACCTAGTATGCCTACTAAAATGGCAATGAATTCTTTGTTGAATTTTATAGTAGGAATAAATGTAGATTTAAGTATAAGCAGCCAATCTTGTTTGTACAAAAAAGGGATTAAAATATACACTAATAAAACAACGCATAAATATTTTAATACAGAAGCAATTTTTTGGTAAGGGAAATAGATCATACCAATTAATAAAAATGTAGTAAAAAAAACACTAAAATAAATGGGGTGTATAGTTGGAAACAGTAAGTTACCCACCGCGCCAATACCTGCAATATCAGCTCCAATATTCAATATAATTGCAGGAAAGCTAAAGAGTAACATCAAGTATAGAACAGATTTTGGGTAATATTTTTTTAATGTGCCCGTTAGTCCCTGTGAGGTTACTAAACCAATTCTTCCACACATTTCTTGAATTGCTGCCATCAATGGAAATGTTATTAATGCAGTCCATATAGTAGCTAATCCATAAGCAGCACCAGCTTGAGAATAAGTTGCTATTCCAGAAGGGTCGTCATCACTAGACCCGGTAATAAGACCTGGTCCTAATTTTTTCCAAAATTTCACTAGCTGATGTTGTTTCTTAGGAGTGGATATCATGGTGTTTATGACATTAGAAATTTCAGCCAATAAAAGTACTCTTGTTTGTGCTGAATATTTGTTTATAATTTATAAATTATGGCTTCATAAGGTCTTAGCTTCATTACCGTTTTATTTATTGTAGGATTGGTTTTGTAATTAGATAAAATAAGGGTAGCTTTTTGGGTATTTATTCCAGTTTCAGTGATGCAATTGGTATTACTAAAATTTAATATAATGAGCATTTTTTCATTTCCCAATGTTCTAGTATATGCATATACCTTTGGATTAGATTTATCTAATAGCTTGTAAGTACCATAAACCAGCACTTTATGTGCTTTCCTTATTGCCACTGCTTGTTTGAAGTGATTTAAAACACTTTCTGGGTCTTTTTCTTGTATTGCATAATTAATACTTGTATAGTTTGGATTTATTTTTAACCAAGGCTTTCCAGAAGTGAATCCAGCATTAGGGCTCGCATCCCAATGAAATGGTGTTCGCCCATTGTCTCTGCACCCAAACATAATTTGTTCCATAAAGGTGCTCATATTACTCCCCTTCTTTTTTTGATAAGCATATTCATTAAGTGTTGCTATATCATTATAATCCTCTATGTTTTTAAAACCTGCATTGGTCATGCCTAATTCATCTCCATTATAATAATACGGAGTTCCTCTCATGGTTAAAATAAAAGTAGCAAGCATTTTTGCTGAAACTACCCTAAATGCAGGTTGGTCATTTCCATATCTACTTACCATTCTTGCTTGATCATGATTAGCGAGAAAAATAGACAACCATCCTTTTTGTGCAAAAGCACTATCCCATTTTGAAAAAACGTTTTTAAAGTGAATAAGGCTATACCCCTCTTTTTTGGCAATATCAACAGCATCAAAAGCATAGGCCATATTTAATTCTTTTCTTTGTTCATCTACTAAATTGTGGGCGTCTTCAAAATTTTTACCTGCACCTTCCGAAACACTCATTACATTGTATTTACTAAATACAGCTTCGTTCATTTCTCTAAGGTAGCCATGTAAATTTCCTTGCATGGCATAATATTGAACAAAGTCTTTTTCAAAACCTATTGGAAAGGTTGGAAATGTGGTGTCTTTGGCTGCAAATTGAAAAGCGTCTAATCTAAAACCATCAATTCCTTTATTGGCCCAAAATTTCATAATGTTTATTACTTCACTTCGCAGCTTGGGATTTTCCCAATTTAAATCGGGTTGTTTTCTGGAAAAATAATGCAAATAATATGCATTGGTTAATGAATCGTATTTCCAGGCATCATGGTTAATATCAAATAAACTGTATCGGTATGGGGGTTTCCCTTTTTCAGCATTCCACCAATGATAATAGTTTCTATACGGATTTGTTCTTGAACTTCTACTTTGTTTAAACCACTCATGTTCGTCACTACTATGATTTACAACCAAATCCATAATTAATTTTATGCCTCTTTCATGTAATCCTTTTAGCAACAAATCAAAATCTGCCATTGTGCCAAAATCTTTCATGATATTTCTATAATCACTTACATCATATCCATTATCATCATTAGGAGAACTATATATTGGATTTAACCAAATGGCATCTATTCCTAAACTTTTTAAATAATCTAGTTTAGAAATAATTCCTTGTAGGTCTCCAATTCCATCTCCATCACTGTCTTTAAAGCTTCGCGGATAAATTTGATAAATGACTGCTTCCTTCCACCATGTAGGATTGTTTCCTGCTGTGGCAATTAAGTTTTGTGCATTCACCTTAGTTACCATAATAGCTTGTAATAGTAGAATAATAATGAGTAACCGTTTCATTGGTAAAAAATTAAACGTAAAGTTAGGCTTCTTTTAAACTGATTTTTTCATAAATGTGGAAACTTATCATTGATTACCTACCATATATAATAGGGTTTCTTATGAATCGCTTTAAGATTATTATACACTCCATATTAGTAATGAACTCAAACATCAATTCACTATAATTGTATTTATGTGGCTATTTACTTTTATACCATTTTAATAAAGCATAACAAATACTAATACAAACTATGAAAATGGCAGTTGATATAAATTCCTTTTTAGTTAAACTACTAATTAGCCATAAAGTTGATGCGAGTCCAATAATTGGAAAAAAGAGGCCCCCGGGAATGGTAAATGTTTTTTCGTTGATATTGTTTTTTTCTAGTCTTAATTTTATAGTTGCTAAAATTACCGTTAAATAAACCATCAAAATAGCTGCACTTGCTAAAACGGCTAATTCTTTAAAGCCTCCTGATATTGAAAAAATTAAAATAGCTAAACCATAAACAATAATTGCCCAATACGGGGTAGCAAATTTGGGATGCACTTTGCCCAAGAAATTGGGGAATATTCCATTTTTTGCAGCCGCAAATAGTGAACGTGGTGTGGCCAATACATCTGCAATTACGCACCCAAAGCAAGATATTGCAGCGGTAATTAACAAAATAGTAGCCCCTGTGGAACCGATAATCTTTTCTGCTACTGCTGCTAATGGAGCATTTTTATATAGGAAAATTTGATTTCCCAGAACGCCTTGTGTAACAAGTTGTAACAACATATAAATGAGTAGTATAATGGTGCCTCCTAAAAATATTCCTAGTGGAACTGTTCTATTTGGTTTTTTAAACTCTCCACTAACTCCTAATGATGTTTCAAATCCCGCAAAAGCATAAAAAAGTACTAGAGTTGTATCACCAAAAGTTTTTACATTCGGTAGTTTATCCCAATGTAAATTTTCTATTTTTATTTGTGTAATACCAGCCAAAATGATAACAATTAATGGAAATAATTTAAAAACTGTTATCAGTTTTACCATACCAATACCCTGTTTTGTTCCCCGAACATTAATAAATATCATAAAGCTTATTAGTATCAAAAAAAGAAGGGCTCTATTGATAGGATTAGATAGTTGAGGAAATAGTACAATCAGTGAATCTGCCAGTATATTCATAACTGCAGCACTCCCTAAAATTCCCCATCCAAAAAAGTACATGCAATTGATGATAAAACTTGGAAAATTTCCAAATGCAGCTTCTACGTATGCGTAGGAGCCTCCACTGCTGGTTACTTTTGATCCAATTTCGGCATAACATAACATAATAGATGCCAGCATGATACTACAAACTATATATGCAAAAACACCAAAGCCTCCCAAAGCCATACTTATAATTGCGGGCAATACAAATATTCCAGATCCAATTACCCCATTTACAATGGTAAGTGCAAGGCCAGATATGCCTACTACTCTTTTTAATCCTTCGGATGAGTTGGTTACCTGCATATATTAATTGTTGAAAGTTCCTATATGCCAAAGGATACCCGATGGATCATGTATAAAATATTCCTTTCCCCAATGGAGTTGTTGAATAGCTGAAATACGAACACCTGGGTATTTAATAGGAAGATTTAATTTAGTTATACTTTCTAGATGAGCATTTATATTGTCAACTTCTAGAAAAACCATGGTATTATCTATCCAATCTTTTACATAAGCATCTTGTAGATAAAACGCAAAATCACCCATTTGAAATAAACTTAAATGGGGCGTTAACACCAGTTCATTAAATCCCCAATCTTTATAAAACTGGCTCGAGCATGCAAAGTCTTTGGCACCAATAAATGGTCTAATACTTTTTAGTTGTGGCTTTAATGGTAGCTTCATCATTAAATCTGTTTGAACGTCTTCCCCTAATGTAAACAAATGTTTATCAAACACAACAAATCTATTTTTCGTATAAAATTGAATAGCTCGTTGATTATTTTCCCAAACACCTAGCCAGATAAAATTTTTATCAAGTTCTTTGGCAACTTGAATTGCTTTTTCTAATAATTGTGCTCCAATATTCTTTCCGTGAAATTTCTTCAAAACATAAATCCGCTCTATTTCTAAGGCGCAATCATCTTTTAACTCTGTTTGAGATGCCCCCATATTTAATTTTAAATAACCAATTACTTCATTGGTAGATTTTATAAAATAAAATAATGCATTTTCATCTTTTAATTCTGTTGCTAATTGTGATAAGGAAAGCTTTTCACTAATATATTTTTCCATATTTTCTGTAGTGTTTACATCAGAAAATGTTTCACGAAATGTTTGGATACTAATTTGTTGTAATTGATTTAAATAGGTTGAATTGGCTTGTATTATTACTAGGGTATTCATAATAAAGTAGTTAGTTGATTCTTTTATGTTTGATGATATGCTAATTGATATTCAGTTTACTCTTTTAATGAATTTAGAAATAAGAATTAAACAAAATGATGCTTTAAAAATTATTTTAAAATAATCAACTAATTAAGCATTTTAAATGTTTAAACATAAGTAGCTAAATCTTAAACATTATTGTTTATGATATACCTGCTTTTAATCATATTTATTTCATCAAAAAATTTAAAACATGTTACAGAACCTATTACAAGTTCATGCAATTGCAAACAACAATTACGTTGCGTTCACATTTTTCGTAGGTACCATGGCGATGATGGCAGCCTGCGTTTTCTTTTTCTTTGAAATGTCTAATGTAAACAAAAAATGGAGGACATCCATACTCGTTTCGGGGTTAATTACTTTCATAGCGGCGGTGCATTATTATTATATGCGAGGTTACAATTTAGAAACAGGGGAATCGCCCGTTTTTTTTAGATATGTAGACTGGATTTTAACTGTTCCCTTAATGTGTGTTGAGTTTTATTTGATTACAAAAAAAGCAGGCGCTAAAATTGGATTATTATGGAAATTAATTTTGGCATCTGTTGTAATGCTGGTTACTGGTTATATTGGCGAAGCTATCTATGGAAAGGAAACCCAAAGTTGGATATGGGGTTTAATTAGTGGTATTGCTTATTTCTATATTGTTTATTTAATTTGGTTTGGTGAAGTTGCTAGCTTAGCACAAAAAGCAGGTACTTCTGTTCAACAAGCAGTAAAAGCCTTAGGTTGGTTTGTACTAGTAGGTTGGGCTATTTATCCTATTGGTTACATAGCTGGTACAGAAGGTGGCTTGTTTGGAATGAAAATATTTCAAGGCCTATCAATGGATATTGTATATAATATTGGGGATGCTATTAATAAAATTGGGTTTGGATTGGTCATTTATTCTTTAGCACAATCAGATGCAAATTCAACTGAAAAAGTATAATGCATTTTAAGGGGTGTGGTAATTTTTATCACACCCCTTTTTCAATTCATCATAATGCCATGTATGAAAAAGACGGTGTTATTACTATTGGGTATTATACTGGTTTTGATACAAAATTTTATTGTTGAATTGGCAATCAATTCACAGTATATTCTTTTTGTAGCGGGTGTGTTGTTGCTGGGTGTTCCGCATGGTGCTGCTGATTTACTAGTGGCTACAAAAAATGCAGAATTATCTGGACAATCATTTTCTAAACAAAAATTTTTTCTTATTTATATCGGGAGGCTTTCACTTTTTGCTATTACTTTATTTTACTTTCCTGTTATTGGTAATATGCTATTCATCTTATTTGCTGCTTACCATTTTGGCGAAACAGATTTATGCCAATTTAAAACCAATACTTGGTTAGGAAAAATATTTGTTATTTCTTACGGGTTATTAATTTTAAGTATTATTCTACTTCATCATTTTGATGATATTATACCTATTTATCAGCAATTTGAATCAAGTAAAAAAAATTTATTTCTAATCAATTGGATTAGTAAGTACAGATACTACTTGCTTTCCGCTAGTGGAATTACTTTTTTTATTGCTGCTTTTATTTATTTCTTAAGAAATTCTAATTACAAGAACAACGATTCAGGGCAATTTCTAATACATTTTGCCATCATTCTTACTATTCTTTTTATGCTTCCCATGTTTGTTGGGTTTACCTTTTATTTTGTTATTTGGCACTCATTTTTATCTATTACAAATATTATACATTATTTAAGGGTAAATAATGAATTTAGTTTATCATCAATTGTTAAGCAAATTATACTGTATAGTAGTTTAGCAATATTGGGCATATTTCTTTTTGGATTAACAGGTTTTATGTTCATCAATAAAAATACCATTGCTGGGTATATATTTTTAGGGTTAGCCGTACTAACAGCTCCACACATGCAAATTATGTACAACATGTATATTTTACTTAGAAAGGATAAAGCCATTTTACATCATGTATAATTGGCTATTTTAATTAATGCATCAACATTTAAAATAGTAATTTTTCTCCCCCTGGTTTCTAGAATTTGAACTTCCTTAAATTCAGAAAGAACCCGAACTACATTTTCTCTGGCCGTACCAACTAAACTGGCTAAGTCATCTCTACTCATATTTATTTCCACTGGCATGCCAGCTTGAAAATTAATTTTATATTTTTCTCTTAGTACAATTAATTGAAGTGCTAATCTTTCTCTTACCGATTTTTGTGCAAACATGGTTACACTATTGGCAAGTACAGCAAATTCATGGCTTAAGGTTTTTAATAATAGCCTGCTTAAAATTTTGGAATGATGTAAAGTTTCTAAAAAATCTTCTCTAGGAATAAATGCTATTCTACTATCTTGTAAGGCCGCAGCACAATCTGGATATCTATCTTCGGCCAAAATTGCATGGTACCCTAATAATTCACCTCTATTGGCTACATAAATTATTTGTTCCTTGCCATTGTTATCTAGTTTGTATTTTTTTACTTTTCCCTCTAGTATAAAAAAAATTCCAGTGGAGTAAGCGCCTTCCCTAAAAATCATTTCTCCTTTTTTATACATTTGTTCTGTTTGGTTAGCGGTAAGCTTTTCCAATTCATCCAAAGGCATATTTTCAAAAACAGATTCGCTTTTGAAATCCCATTTATCTATTGGAAATACACCTCTGATACTCATAGTAATTGTAAAATTATTCTTTATAAATTGATAAAACTCACTTTTTAAGTTAATAAGATGTATCGCTAGGTAGGAATATCTTAAATAACTTTGCAATATGAATAATATGAAATCTATTGATAATGACCAATATTATACAAAAGACCATGAATGGATACATTATCAGGGTTCGGTTGCTTATGTAGGTATTTGCAAATTTAAGTTAACAGGATTTAAGCAAATTCAAGAAATTACATTTTCTGAACCTGCTGGTTTTAAAAAACAAGGTGATATCATTGCCACAATTAAGTACAACGACTATCTTATTGAGGCTCATATGCCAGTGGATGGTAATGTGTTAAAATTGAATGAAGAATTGGTTTCTGGAAATGCCAATATATTATTGGATTCTGCTGAATCTACTGCTTGGGTTGCTTTAATTGTGCCCTCACTTCCTCAAGAGAGGAAAGATTTATTATTACCCATTCAATATCAGATGAATGGGGAAAGTTTATATGCAAAATAACTTATTAAAAATGATATGCCTGAACTAGAAAAAAAAATGAACGCCGATAGTTGGTTTAGTTCAGATCTTCAATTCAATAAGCTTTTTCCTCCATCCATACAATTGCTTGCTGCGCGCCATTGGACACCACTTGCTGTTGCCAAAAAAGCAGCTAATTTTTTAGCAACTGAGAATAATATAAGAATTTTAGATATAGGAAGTGGGGTAGGTAAGTTTTGTTTGGCAGCAGCTCATCACAAACCCAAGGCGATGTACTATGGAATTGAACAAAGAAAAATCTTAGTAGATCATGCTGAAGCGGCCAAAGAAGTTTTACAATTAAAAAACGTAACTTTTTTGAATGGTAATTTTACCCAAATCAACTTTAAAATGTATGATCATTTTTATTTTTATAATTCTTTTTATGAAAATATTGCGGGTACATATATAATAGACGATAGCATTGATTATTCTCTTGAACTTTTTAATTATTACAATAGATATCTGTATAAACAATTACAACAAAAGCCAGCAGGAACTAGGGTGGTCACTTTTCATAGTTTAGAAGACGAAATGCCTCCTGATTACCAAATTGTAGGTGAAGAAATGGAGAATCTATTGAAATTTTGGATAAAAATTAAAGTGTAACCTTCAAGGATAACAATCATTTCTGTTTATAAAAACGTAAATTGAGACAGCATGATCAATTATAAAAGGCAGGGCTAACTGGCTAATAGCTGGTTGAAATATAAAATGAATACAAAGTGTAAAAAATTTTACTAATCCATGGATTTACATTATTTAATTATTGGTTCAATTGCAATTTCTTTTTTAGGGCTTATTTTAATACCTATATTACCAGTAAAGCTTAGATCTACTGCTGCCATAGTATTGGTAATGCTTACCAGTATTATATCGTGTATACCTATTTTTGAAGTATTGTATGGAAATATTACTCTTCAATATAGTTTTACTTTTAGTTATTCTATTACAACTGTTTCATTTAAAATTGATGCACTATCAGCTTGGTTTATGCTGATTGTGAATATGATATGTTTAGCAGGAGCTTTATATGGAAAGGGATACTTGGTTAGCTATCTTAACCAACAGTCTAATACAACTATTCATTGGATTGTTTATGTTGTAATTCATAATGCCATGTTATTGGTATGTATGGCACAACAAGGTGTATTATTTTTAATTGTTTGGGAATTGATGTCTTTGTCATCACTCATTATTGTAATGCTAGAGCATGAAAAACCAGAAACATTAAAAGCTGGCTTAAATTATATGATACAGGCTCATTTAGGGGTAATAATGCTTACCATTGGCTTTATTTGGGTTTATTTTGCAGAAGGATCAGTTGATTTTGATTCCATTGCAGCCTACTTTAGTAAACATGATTCCCTTGGTCTTTTCTTTATTTTTTTTGCAGGGTTTGGCATAAAAGCTGGTTTTGTGCCGCTGCATACTTGGTTACCTCAAGCTCATCCTGCTGCACCATCACATGTTTCTGGTATAATGTCTGGGGTGGTAGTAAAAATGGGTATTTACGGAATCCTAAGAATGAGTACTTACCTCCATAATGACTTATTGAAAATAGGAATTATAGTACTTGTATTATCAATGATAACTGCCTTGTATGGAATATTAAATGCAGCAGTTCACCGTGATTTTAAACGAATGCTTGCATATTGCACCATAGAAAATATTGGAATTATTGGAATGGGGCTTGGTATTGCCTTAATAGGGAAAGCAACGGGTAATACCATGATGAGTTTTATTGGTTTTTCCGCACTTTTATTACATACCTTAAACCATGCATTGTATAAAGCGCTCTTATTTTTTACGGCTGGTAATATATATCAGCAAACGCATACCCGAGATATGGAAAAATTAGGAGGACTTATTAAAAAGATGCCGCATACTAGTTTGTTCTTTTTAATTGGGGGTATGGCTATTGGCGGACTACCTCCTTTCAATGGATTTGTATCAGAATTTTTGTTATATACCGGGATGCTAATGGGTATTCAATCTTTAGGAGTTGCATACATTACTTTAATGGTATTCTCTATAGCAGGCCTTGCATTGGTAGGAGGCATTTCTATGGTAACTTTTACCAAAGTGTTTGGTACCATATTTTTGGGAAGCCCAAGAACGGAATTACACCATCAACCCAATGAAGTAACTTGGATTATGCGAATTCCGCAATATGTATTAATACTCATTATGCTTTCAATTGGGGTATTCCCTTCCTTTTATTTAACAGTAGTAAATAGTATTGTTCATGTATTTATTCCAATAGCCGCAGAAGGTAATGCTTTCATTCCTGCATCTTTATTAAATAGTATGGATGCTACTGGAAAATTCGGGCTATTATTTGTAGGGATTATTGTATTGGTAATTTATATAAGAACTAGGCTTTCTAAAAACAAAACGCAAGTAATGGAACCAACATGGGGTTGCGGTTATGGGGCTCCAAATAGTAGGATGCAATACACCGGCAAATCCTTTTCCAAATCGCTGGGCAAACTGCTTAATTTCATCGTTATTGAAAAGAAAAAATACAAGGAAATTCCCAGTGTGGTACTATTCCCTAAAAAAAGAAAATACTCCTCTCATTATAAAGATTTGTTTGAAATAAAAATATTAAATGTACTAGTTGATAGGTTACTCTTTTCATTAAACTATTTTAAGTTTATACAAAATGGAAATATTCAGCTTTATATTTTATATGGATTGTTTTTTATTGTGATAGTGTTTTTGGGTACTATATTTAATTTTATCTAATGACCATGGTTACTGCATTTATATTAATCATTCTTACGGCTACTCTGCTGATACCATTGGTACATGTGCCTTGGAAAGGATTGATTGCTGTAGCATCTGTGCTAGTTATAGCTATAATCACCAGCATTATTTCATTTCAGGTTTTATTTGGTAGTAATTATGAAATTGTATTACAAGGCACTTTGGTAACAGGTAAAATACTTTTAAAAATAGATGCCATTGCTGCTTGGTTTATTTTGGTGATAAACTTTACCTGCATCACAGGAGTTTTATATGGGGTTAGCTATATGAAAGCCTATCAAACGCAAAAAGATAATCTTTCTATGCATTGGGTAGGCTTTATATTCATGCAAACTAGCTTGATAAGTATCTGTGTGGTTCAAAATATGATTGCATTTCTTATTTCTTGGGAAATAATGGCACTTTCCTCATTTATACTGGTAATTTTTGAATATCAAAAAAGAGAAACCTTAAAAGCAGGAATCAATTATTTAATTCAATCACATATTGGAATCATGTTTCTTACCCTAGGCTTTATTTGGGTATCATTTAATACAAACTCTTTCGATTTTAATGCAATTACACAATATTCAACTTTACATAATGAGTCCATTGGGACTGCTTTATTTCTTTGTTTTTTTGTAGGGTTTGCTATTAAAGCAGGTTTTGTTCCCTTTCATACGTGGTTGCCTTATGCGCATCCTGCAGCCCCATCGCATGTATCTGGAGTGATGTCGGGAGTGATTATCAAAATAGGAATCTATGGTATATTGCGAATGTTGTTATTAATTAAACTTAATTTTTTATTTATAGGATATTTTATTCTACTGATGTCTATTATATCTGGGGTGTATGGTGTAATGCTGGCTATTATTCAACACAATTTAAAAAGATTACTTGCTTATCATAGTATAGAAAATATTGGCATAATAGGAATAGGTATTGGTCTTGGTTGTATTGGAATTGGAAATCAAAATTATTTATTAATTGTACTTGGATTTACTGGAGCCCTGTTGCATACTTTAAATCATTCCCTATTTAAATCATTACTTTTTTATAGCGCAGGCAATGTATATCAAGCTACACATACCCTAGATATTGAACAGTTAGGGGGAATTGGGAAAAAAATGCCACATACATCTGGATTGTTTTTAATTGCAGCATTGGCTATTTGTGGTTTGCCTCCGTTTAATGGATTTGTGAGTGAGTTTATTATTTATAGCGGTATGATTACTGGGCTAAATGGAGCAGACAAAGCTTTATTATCCTACATCGTTTTAGGTTTATTTTCATTAGCCTTGATTGGCGGACTAGCTATATTGTGTTTTACAAAAGCTTTTGGTGCCGTTTTTTTAGGTAATCCACGTCATATAATAAAAGAAGTACCTTCCAAAGAGGCCATTGGTAAATTGATTCCAATGTATGCTATTGTGCTGTTCATTGTAGCTATTGGATTATTTCCTTCACTATTTTTACGTGCACTATCTAAACCAGTTGGTTTATATATTACCAATATACTTTTAATTAACCAACCTTCTTTACAAGCAATATCAACTACTGTATCCCTGCTTGGTATTTGGGCAATTGGTTTTATTGTATTGGCAAGTTTAATTTATTTAATTAGATGGAAGTCATCTCAATATAAATCACTACAATACAATTCTACTTGGGGCTGCGGTTATACTGCACCAACTAGTAAAATGCAATACACCGCCAGTTCTTTTGTAAGGGCGTACAGAAAGTTGGCCGAGCCAATACTATCAATTCATAAAGTTAAGAAAGAAATAACATCCATATTTCCTATTACGGGGGGGCAAGAAACGCATCCCTATGATTCAGTAGAAAAATGGTTTATTGATTATCCTATTAATAGAATAAAAACCTTTTTAAACCGATTTGTTTTTTTGCAGAATGGCAATCTGCAATTCTATATCTTATACGGGGTTTCATTTATCACATTAGTATTAATTGTACCCCTGGTATTTAATTATATATTGTTATTAATCAACTTTTTTAAAACACTGTAACAAATGATCAGTTTTATATTAATCATTTTGGCAAGCATTTTTTTTACGGGTATTCTTATACGAACTAGAAGTATCACTTCTGGTCGCAAGGGACCGGGTATTCTTCAGCCGATGAAAGATATTATTCGGTTACTTAAGAAAGGAGCTGTATTTAGTAATACCACCAGTATTATTTTTCAAATAGCGCCGAGTATTTATTTTGCTTCAGTAATAATGGCCATACTAGTAATTCCATTAGGAGAGTACAAGGGCATAATTTCTTTTGAAGGTGATTTTGTATTTTTTGCTTATGTGCTTGGGACAGGTAAATTTTTTAATATTATTTCAGCATTAGATACGGGTAGCAGTTTTGAAGGAATGGGAGCAAGTAGAGAAGCCCTTTTTTCTATGTTTGCTGAACCAGCTTTTTTTATATTGATGGGGTCTTTTGCACTGCTTACTGGTAACAGTTCTTTTCAGGAAATATTTTCTTCATTACACTTTGGTTCTTATATATCTTATATTTTAGGAATTCTATCTACCGTTGTTTTGGTAATGATCACTTTGGTAGAAAATAGCCGCATGCCCTTTGATGATCCTAACACCCATTTAGAATTAACGATGGTTCATGAAGTGATGGTATTAGATAATAGTGGGTTCGATTTGGGGATTATTTTATATGCAACCAATTTAAAATTTGCCATGTATGGTGCTTTAATTGCCAATCTTTTTATGGGTAGTTTCCCCTTATACCTTACCATACCTATTTTCTTTGGACTTCAACTTCTTTTTGCCATTAGTGTTGGTTTGCTAGAGTCATTTACGGCAAGGTTTAGAATGAATCATAATGCACAGTATATTCTAATTTTATCATCTGTTTCCCTATTGATTTTTCTGGGGGTACTATTGGTGTTAGAAAAATTTAATTAACAATGCAAGAAAATTAAAAAAGACCATGACAAATGTTTTACTAATCATTTTTATGATATCGCTTCTATACCTTGGTATTGCTCATCAATTGCGTAGTTATATTAAGATATTAGGTTTGCAAGGGGTATTGCTTTTTGGTATTGCTTTTATTGAGTTGCACCAAATTAGTATCTTGAATCTAGCTTTTGTTTTACTAGAAACAGTCATTTTTAAAGCACTGGTTATTCCACTTTTTTTAAATTATGTAATGCAAAAAAACAAAATCTCAAGAGATGCAGTACCTTTTTTACCCAATTTCATTTCACTCATTATTATTACTGCAATCATTGTTGGGATGTTCATTTTATCCAGTGCTATTGTAGATTCATCGGTAAGTAAAATATATTTTGTGGTAGCACTTTCTACCCTATTTACTGGTTTATATATAATTGTTACTAGAAAGAAAATTATCACCCATGTGATGGGATATTTGGTAATTGAAAATGGTGTTTTTATTTTATCCCTAGCAGTAGGTAACGAAATGCCCATGTTAGTGAATTTGGGTATTCTATTAGATATTTTTGCCAGTATTTTTTTATTAGGAATTTTTGTAAATAGAATTGGAGATGTTCTAAAAGATGTAGATGTAGACCAGCTTAGACATTTAAGAGATTAACCATTAAAATAACTAGGAATGATAGGAATATATTTAGTAGGTGCTTTTGTAATAATTGGTTTGTTATTTTTTAACAGAAATAAGATATTGAATTACTTACTGGTAAGCATGTATCTGCTACTGCAAATTGCTTTTACGGTATATGAGTATCTTCATCTTAATACCGTTAGCCTCAGCTATTTTACAGCAGATGCATTGGGCGTATTATTATTAATTACGTTAACGATAATTAGTGTACCCGCCATGTACCATAGTTATGTTTATTTGTCTGATAAGCATGATAACCCTAGGCACCGAGCTTTTTATTTTGCAGCAATGGTGATGTTGCTTACATCCATTAGTGCTGCTTATATGGCCAATCATATTGCAGTTACTTGGATTTTTGTTGAACTTACTACATTAAGTGCTTCTGTACTCATTTATCATCGCAGAAACCCTAATTCATTAGAAGGAACCTGGAAGTATTTATTTGTATGTGCTATTAGTATTACGCTGGTATTTATAGGTATATTGTTTTTGAGTTTTGCATTACATCAGGCTGGAACAGACGATTTATCATTTTCAATGCTTATAAAAAAAGCACCTGAATTAAACTTATTCTGGCTTCGCCTCGCTTTCATTTTTATATTTACGGGTTTTACTGCTAAACTAGGGTTGGTTCCCATGTATACAGCAGGAATTGATGCAAAAGATAAAGCACCTTCACCTGCAGGAGCCTTACTTTCTAGTGTTTTAATGAACGTAGGATTTGTTGGCATTTTTCGTTTCTATACCGTAATGGCTAATTCGCCCTTGCATAGTTGGGCTAATCATATTATTCTTCTCTCTGCACTACTTTCCATTTTTGTATCAACGGTTTACATGACCAAAGTAAAAAATATTAAGCGCATGTTTGCGTATTCCAGTATAGAACATGCTGGTATTGTTATGTTAGGATTGGTTGCAGGAGGTATTGGATATTATGCAGCAGTTTTACATATTATTTTACATGCATTTGTAAAGTCTACTTTCTTTTTTCAAATGGGACAGATTTACCGCATTTATAAAAGTAAAAGTATTTATGACGTAGGTAATTATTTCAAGTACAATTTAACAGGATCTGTTTTACTCATGTTGGGTTTCTTTTCTGCTACTGCAATGCCGCCATCTGGATTATTTTTTAGCGAATTCTTAATATTTCGCTCTCTATTCGAAGCTAATTACCTAGCCGTATTAATGCTGGTTATTTTATTACTAACGATTATTATTTGGGCATTTGGAAAAAATATTTTTAAGTTATTGTTTTCGCCTGCTGTAGGATTTAATGAGCAAGATGTAGAAAAAATTAATCCAGTTGAATCTATTTCACAATTTATGTTACTGGGATTAGCTTTTTACTTAGGATTAAATCCACCACAAGAATTTATTTCACTTATTCAAGAAGCTATTCAAAACCTACCACATTAATATGAACTACATTAATATAAAAAATAATCAAACCATACCTCTTTCGGATATTCCCGAATTAGACTATCCGTCTTTTTTGGAACTAAATGTTTTTACACTGTTAAAAACAACCGAAGCACACTGTGTAAGTTATTTTGGTTTGAGGCAAAATGAAAAAGTTAAATTAATTTGTTGTATTGCTAATGATGAATTGCAAAATATTAGCATATCATCTAGCTTAGTAAATGCAAAAGAATCCTTATCTTCTTTTGCTCATCACAATACTGTATTTGAAAAATTTGAAAGAGAAATTCATGAAAATTTTGGTATTGGCTATACCAATCATCCTTGGCTAAAACCAGTTCGATATCCTTTTAATCAGTTTAATGCCAATAATCAAATAAAAGATTATCCTTTTTTTGCAATAGAGAGTGAAGAATTGCATGAAGTAGGGGTGGGCCCCATACATGCTGGTATTATTGAGCCTGGGCATTTTCGTTTTATTTGCAATGGGGAACAAATTTTGCACTTGGAAACACAAATGGGTTATCAGCATAGAGGAATTGAGCAATTATTTATTCATAAAAATAAATTGCTACAAAGAACTACATTGGCAGAAAATATCGCAGGGGATACCGTGGTAGGCCATACGGTTGCTTTTGTAAATTGTTGGGAAAGCTTATGCAAATTTGAGGCTGGGACTCAATTAAAACTGGAACGAACCATTGCTTTAGAACTTGAGCGTATTGCCATACATACAGGTGATTTAAGTGGTATGTGTACCGATATTGGATATCAGTTGGGGAATGCAGTTTTTGGTAGGTTAAGAACCCCCATTATTAATTTTTTTCAAAAATGGTGTGGTAATAGGTTAGCAAAAGGATTAATTCGTGCGGGTAAAACCAATTTTAAATTTTCAAAAAACCTCGCTACAGAATTGGAAACTATATTAACCGATTATGAAAAAGACTTTAATGAAATAGCAGAAGAATTGTTCTGTTTACCTAGTGCTTTAGTAAGATTTGAAAAAACGGGTGAAATATCTACGGTTACAGCTAAGGAGTTGGGCACCGTAGGAATTTCAGCAAGAATGAGTGGGGTTAAAAGAGATATTCGTTTTTCTCACCCACATGATTTATATATTGGTTTGGAACATCAACCTATTATAAAATATATGGGTGATGTATATGCCCGTGCAAGACTACGTAGTAAAGAAATTAATCAATCTATTGAGTACATAAAAAAATTAGTACAGCTTTTATCAGAAGATGAAATGGGTTTACCTGAGCTGGCTGCTCCTGCTTGTAATTCCTTTACTATTTCCCTGGTAGAAGGATGGAGAGGCGAAATTTGTCATTGTGCCATTACGGATGGAGAAGGGCAATTAATACACTATAAAATAAAGGATCCTTCCTTTCATAACTGGTTAGCAGTTGCAATGGCTGTAAGGAATAATGAAATTTCTGATTTTCCTATTTGTAATAAAAGTTTTGATCTTTCTTACTGTGGGCATGATTTATAATATTTAAAGACAAAGTAGTATGTTAAAAAATTTTAAAATATTGAAGCATCAGGGTAAACAATATATTCCCAATGTAACCACGGCCATTGTACCTGGTGTTTTTAGAGGTAGGCCCATTATTAGTGAAGAACAGGTAGATGTGGATGCATTGGTTGCACTATGCCCTACCAATGCGATCTCTGCAAATCCGGTTTGTATTGATTTAGGGAAATGTACATTCTGTGGTGAATGTGCTATTCAGTTTCCTGAGAAAATTTCCTTTTCAAAGGATTATAAAATGGCCACCAATGAAAGAGAGAAACTGCTCATATATGAAGGTAAAGATGAATTGGTTAATTTAAATGCTGCCCTTATTAAAAAAGAGATACAACAATATTTTAGCGGTTCATTAAAACTAAGACAAGTATGTGCAGGGGGTGATAATAGTTGTGAATTAGAATTAAATGCATGCAGTAATGTGAATTTCGATATGGGGCGTTTTGGAATTGATTTTGTTGCATCGCCACGCCATGCTGATGGAATTGTTATTACTGGGCCAATTACAGCAAATATGGCTCTGCCGCTTCAAATTTGTTATGACGCTGTGCCCAATCCTAAAATAATTATTCTTGCAGGTACAGATGCTATCAGTGGTGGTATATTTGAGGGCAGCCCTGCATTAGACCGAAGCTTTTTATTAAAATATACCATTGATTTATATGTACCCGGTAATCCCATTCATCCACTTACATTTATAAACGGGATATTAGACTTAATAAGAAAGCGAAAATAAAAATGGGTCAACTCGCTTAACCATTTTCAATGTAACACCTCATTACATGCAAATTTATTTATGAAAGCATGATGTTACGCTGAATGCTAATTCATTTGTTAAAGCATGAAATTTATAGAGTATGCAACATTGTTCGTAAAAGCATGAATTTTACGATGAATGTATCTTATGTTACAGTAAAACTAGTTTAATTGTAATTACTTTATAGAAATTACCATTATGTCTAAAATAGTGATTCTAGGAGCTGGTATTGCAGGCCATACTGCTGCATCATACTTGCAAAAAGGGTTAGGTAAAGCGCATGAAATTACGGTTATTGCCCCTTCAAATACATATCAATGGATACCTTCTAATATTTGGGTAGGTGTTGGAAGAATGACAGCCGATCAAATTAAATTTGATTTAAGGCCACTATATAAAAAATGGGGAATTCATTATTTACAAGCAAAAGCGGTTCATTTTTTTCCAGAGGGAGATATTGATAATAAGCTTCCATTTGTAGAAATAGAATATACTTCACTAGAAAAAAAAGGAGAACGCGAAAAAGTTGCTTATGATTTTCTAATTAATGCTACCGGACCTAAATTAAACTTTGAAGCTACAGAAGGACTATTGCCTGGTAAAAATAATATTGCCTCTGTATGTACATTTTCTCATGCCACTGAAGCATGGAAATTATTACAAGAGAAGTTTAATAAAATGACTAGGGGTGAAAAACAAATATTTGTTGTTGGAACAGGTCATCCTATGGCAACCTGCCAGGGTGCTGCTTTTGAGTATTTATTAAATGTAGATTTTGAAATAAAACGAAGAGGCTTAGAAAAAATGGCAGAAGTAATTTGGATAACCAATGAATACGAATTAGGTGACTTTGGAATGGGTGGTGCTTTTATAAAAAAAGGTGGGTTTATTACCAATACTAAATTATTTACAGAATCTTATTTAATAGAACGAAATATTCGTTGGATTAAAAGAGCGGGGGTAAAAAAATTAGATGATGAGAAAATTTATTACGAAACATTAGACGGAGCGTATCAGGAACAAGCATACGATTTTGCCATGTTAATTCCAGGATTTGCAGGTCATGGATTTAAGGCTTTTGATAAAACGGGTAATACTATTACCAGTATACTTTTTGCAGAGAATGGGTTAATGAAAGTAGACGCAGACTATACCAAAAAACCTTTTGAAGAATGGTCTATCAAGGATTGGCCTAAAACCTATCAAAACCTCAAGTATCCTAATATTTTTGCACCAGGAATAGCATTTGCTCCGCCACATGCTATTTCTAAACCAATGGTTAGTAAAAATGGTACTTC
>JAVHPL010000021.1:0-18626 GCA_036170555.1 Sediminibacterium sp.
GCAGGAGTAGTGAGCACAATATCTCCAATGGAAGAAAAACGAATAACCAACAATTTCATGATATAAAATTAACCATTAATGCTTCATTCACTAGGGTATCAGTTCATCTGTTTCTAAATAATTCAAATCTTTATGAAAAGTTTCTTCGGTAAAATAATAGGCGATTAAAGAAATAGACATCACAACTATACCGGTAACAATGCCACTTTGTATTAAATTCCAGCCCCAATTTTTTTGAAAAATGGTTAAGAACATCCAATTAATCAGTGGCAGCGCACCTCTAACCATATTAGGAATAGTAGTAGCGGCAGTAGCCCTTAAATTAGTACCAAACTGCTCTGCACCCATAGTAATAAAAATAGCCCAAAAACCTGTACTAAAGCCAAGTAAAGCACAAATAGCATACATGGTTACATCATTACTATTTATTCCACTAAAGAAAAGAAACAATGCTACAATACTCAATAAATAAAAACTAAGTAACGCTTTTTTTCTACTTTTAAAATATTGACTAACCAACCCTATTAAAATATCCCCAAAAGCAATACCTACATAAGCATACATAATGGCTTTTCCACTATCAATTTTATTTTCACCATAAATTTCACCAGCAAAACGATTGCTTAAATTCACTAAAATTCCTATAACATACCATGTTGGCAAACCAATTAATATAGCTAGTACATATTTTTTAAATCTTTTTCGATTATTAAAAAACATAAGGAAATTTCCTCTTTGCACACCTGCCTGATGCTTAATATTGGTGAACATACCACTCTCTACTACCGAAATACGCAGCAATAATAATACTACCCCAAGGCCACCACCAATTTTATAACAGAGCCGCCAATCATTGGTAGTTTTATAAATAAAATACGCAAATACAGCCCCAAACAAACCAATACCAGCAACCAAAGATGTTCCTATACCCCGCTTTTCTTTGGGTAGCAATTCACTTACCAAGGTAATCCCTGCACCCAGTTCACCCGCAAGGCCAACACCTGCAATAAATCGTGCCAATGCATATTGATCTAAGGTTTGAACATAGCCCGTAAAAAAATTGGCCATCGAATACAATGCAATAGAACCAAATAATACGCTTAATCTACCTTTTTTATCACCAATAGTTCCCCATACTATTCCACCAATTAATAAACCAACCATTTGCCAGTTAATAATTTTAGTACTAGCTGCAATTACCTGCACTTTATCGCTAAGTATTATGCCAATACCCCCTAAGCTGGGTTCTCTTACAATGGTAAATAAAAGTAAATCATAGATATCTACAAAATATCCAAGTGCAGCAACAATTACAGGCAATGAGATGATGCCCATTTTTTTATTCAGATCGGCGGCTTTTGAATTCATATTTTAAAATTTGCAACAAAAGCAATTACCCAATAATAAATTGGTTATTGCTTTTTGTTAAACAATAGCTTTGCAATTACAGGAGCAGTGGTAATAAAAACAATTCCCAATACAATTACTTCTAAATGCAGTTTTAAATCAAAATTAAATTGAGCTAATATCCATTTTTGCAAAAAGTGACCAGCTACCAACATACTGGTTACCCATGCAACACTTCCAATAATATTAAAGAAAGTAAATTTCTTACGATCCATTTGTACAATACCCGCTACAATTGGAGCAAAGGTTCTTACAATAGGAATAAAACGAGCAACAATAATGGCACCTCCCCCATGCTTTTCATAAAATTCATGGGCCTGTATTAAAAAACGTTTTTTAAAGAAAAAGTTTTCCTTCCATTCATACATAGCTGGTCCTACTTTTCGGCCAAACCAATAACCCGTTGTATTACCCAAAATTCCTGCAAAAGAAATTAATGCAGCCAGTTGTATTAAAGCTATATATTCATTGCTGGTAGGAATAAATTCATTGGCAATATTGCTGCTATAAATTCCTGCCACAAAAAGTAAACTATCCCCTGGCAAGAAAAAACCGGCAAATAATCCCGTTTCCGCAAACACCACAAATAGAATAAGCCATAAGCCACCATGTTCAATATAAAATTGTGGTTGTAATAATTGTGTCCAGTGAAAATCTAATAAAATTTGAACTAACATTTTGCAAAATTTCTTTAAAAATATTACGCTGCTACCACTTCTTCCGATAATTCCCCTTCCCATTTACTAACCACACTGGTGGCCAATGCATTTCCCAAAACATTGGTACCCGTTCTAAACATATCGCAAAAATGATCTATTGGTAAAATTAAGGCAACCCCTTCGGGAGGAATTTTAAACATAGCGCAAGTGGCCAACACGATAATTAAAGAAGCGCGCGGAACCCCCGCAATTCCTTTGCTAGTAAGCATCAACACAAGAAGCATGGTAAATTGTTGGCCTAATGGCATGTGTATACCATAAGCTTGTGCAATGGCTAAACTGGCAAAAGTCATATACATCATACTGCCATCTAGGTTAAAAGAATAGCCCAATGGTAAAATAAATGATACAATTTTATTTTTGCATCCAAATCTTTCTAATTCTTCTGTTAGTTTTGGAAATACCGCCTCACTACTGGTAGTACTAAATGCCACCAACAATGGGTTAGCGATATGTTTCAACAAGGGCTTCATTCTTTTTCCAAGAATAATAAATCCTACCGTACAAAGTATTAACCACAATGTGGCAATACCCATTACGAAATAACCGAAATAAATAAAGTAAAAACTAAAAATGCTTAACCCTTTTTCTGCAACAACAGCAGCCAGTGTTCCAAAAACACCCACTGGCGCAAAATTCATTACATAACCTACAATTTTTAAAATAATATGTGCACTAACATCCAATGCTTTAATTACGGGTTTAGCATATTCACCCAAATTAGCAGCGGCTACCCCAAAGAAAATAGAGAATACAACAATTTGTAAAATTTCATTGGTTGCCAATGCCTCAAATGCACTAGAAGGCACAATATGTTCAATGAATTTTTGCAAAGAAAATTCGGAGGTTTTTCCCATCAAATCTTTTAACCCCGCGTTATCTGCTTGAGATAAATCAATATAAGAACCTGGCTGAAAGTAATTTACCAATACCATCCCCACCAATAAGCTTACCATAGAAGCACTAACAAACCATAGCATGGCTTTGCCCCCTACTCTTCCCACGGTTTTTAAATCTCCTAATTTGGCAATACCTACAACTAAGGTTGTAAAAACCAGTGGGGCAATGATTGTTTTGACCAAGCGTATAAAAATGGTACCTAATAATTTAATGCTCTTAGAAAATGCCCCCAGCGTTTCTACAGAGGCAGTTTCATGAACTATATACCCCACAACTACACCTAAAACCATGGCTATGAGGATAGAAATCGTTAGCTTATTCTTCATTAAGGCAGTTTTTGAAACGGCAATATAACCGTAAAATTCGGAAAATGAGCAGAAGGAATTTCTATAAAGTTTTCATGCAAAAAAGAGATATAATGCCTATTTTGCTCAACCATTTCTACAAATAACCCAATTAATAGAAACTATGAGTTTATTCAGAAAAAAATCGCTCAGCGTAATGCTAGCAACTACCGATGTTGAAGGTGGATTAAAAAGAACATTAGGAGCAGGTAATTTAATTGCACTTGGAATTGGCGCCATTATTGGTGCTGGTTTGTTTGTAAGAACAGCCGCCGCTTCTGCAGAAGCCGCCGGACCTGCAGTAACCCTTTCATTTGTTGTAGCAGCCATAGGATGTGCATTCGCCGGATTGTGTTATGCAGAATTTGCTGCTATGATTCCAATCGCAGGCAGCGCCTACGCTTATAGCTATGTTACCATGGGGGAACTTATTGCATGGATTATTGGATGGGCATTGATTATGGAATATGCATTGGGTGCAGCTACAGTATCTATTGCTTGGAGTGAGTACCTAAATAATTTGTTGGGGGGAGGAATACCCTATGAATGGTGCCATTCGCCTTTTGAAGCACTGCATAAAGTAACTGGAGATGCTATTAATCAAATTACTGCCATCATACCAGAAGCGGCTAAATCAGTTAAAAATGGCATCTTAATTTTAAGCAATGACCAGTATAAAACTTTACCAGCAGATATTGCATCTACTGTAGAAATCACCAAGGGTGTTATGAATATACCTGCTTTGGTAATATTATTATTATTAACCTTATTATTAATTAAAGGCTCACAAGAATCTGCCTTTGTAAATATGATTATTGTATTTGTAAAAGTAGCCATCGTTTTACTTTTTATTGGCTTTGGCTGGCAATTTATAAGACCAGAAAATCATACACCTTATTTAATTCCCAAGGGAACCATTGGTCATGATGGATTTTTTAAATGGGGATGGGGAGGTGTTATAGGAGGAGCAGCCATTGTATTTTTTGCCTTCATTGGTTTTGATGCTGTATCAACTGCTGCACAAGAAGCAAAAAATCCAAAACGAGATATGCCAATTGGTATTTTAGGATCATTGGTTGTATGTACCATTCTATATATTCTTTTTGGACATGTACTTACAGGCGTAGCCAATTATACCGAATTTCAAACTGCAGGTAAAGAAGCATCAGTAGCTTATGCCATTCAAACGTATATGAAGGGTTATGAGTGGTTAGGAACAAGTGTAACAGTAGCTATTTTAGCAGGTTTCTCTTCGGTTATTTTGGTGATGTTGATGGGACAAAGTCGTATTTTTTATACCATGAGTAATGATGGACTTATCCCAAAAGCATTTGGAGACTTACATCCTAAATTCAAAACCCCTTATAAAGCCAACTGGATTTTATTTGTTTTCGTTGGTGTTTTTGCAGCTTTTGTTCCGGGTAGTGTTGCAGGAGACCTTACCAGTTTTGGAACCTTATTTGCTTTTGTATTGGTAAGCATTGGGGTTTGGATTTTAAGAATAAAAAATCCAACTATTGAGCGCCCATTCAAAACCCCATTGGTACCCATCGTACCTATTTTAGGTGCGTTGGTTTGCTTGGGTATGATAGTGGCATTAGACATTCAAACTTTAAAAGTAGCTTTTGGTTGGATGATCGTAGGACTAATTGTGTATTTTGGATATAGTAGAAAAAGAAGTAAACTTCGTAACCCTAGTGAAATGGTTCCGCACGCTTCCGATTTTGAAAAACATGAATAAGTTGGTCAAGTTCTAAATAACAAAATCAGGTTTTAAAGATTTATAATAGCTATATAAACAGAAACAAGGAGCTCCTTGTTTCTGTTTTTTTTTTGCCCATCGTTGGCAGCAAGCTAGGTAAATGCTAAATTTGCCATCCGAAATACATAGCACTATGGGAAGAATTTTTGAAGTACGAAAAGCAAGTATGTTTGCCCGATGGGATAAAATGGCCAAGAATTTTACCCGAATTGGTAAAGAAATTGTGATTGCTGTAAAGGCAAATGGACCAGATACAGCAACCAACCCTGCATTAAGAAGGTGTTTTCAAAATGCCAAAAGTGTAGGTATGCCCAAGGATCGTGTGGAAGCAGCCATCAAACGAGCAATGGGAAAAGATACCAGTAATTATGAAGAAGTTTTATACGAAGGATATGCCCCACATGGTGTGGCACTTTTGGTAGAAACAGCAACTGATAACCATGTGCGCACGGTTGCCAATGTAAAAAGTCATTTTAATAAAGGACATGGCGCTTTGGGAAATAGTGGAAGTGTGAGTTTTCAGTTTAAAAAAATGGGGGTATTTAAATTAAAGCCAGAAGGATTAAATTTAGATGATCTTGAATTAGAATTAATAGATCATGGATTAGATGAGTTAGGAGAAAGTGAAGATGATAATGGTAACCCTATTATTGTATTGCGATGCGCCTTTACCGATTTTGGTAATCTACAAAAAGCATTGGAAGATAAAAATCTAAGCCCGTTAAGTGCCGAACTTGAATGGATTCCTACAACTACTGTTCCAATGACAGACGAACAAGCAGAAGATGTTTCTAAATTAATAGAAAGATTAGAGCAGGATGAAGACGTAAATAAAGTATTTCATAATATGGCCTAGTGATTACATTAAGTATATAATAGGGCTAATTATACCCATGAAAAATTTCGCAAATCCGATTATATTTTTTGATGGCTATTGTAATTTATGTAGTAGCAGCGTACAATTTATTATTCAGAGAGATCCACACCAGCAATTTCGTTTTGCTTCATTGCAAAGTAATTTTGCAAAAAAAATCTTACCGCAGTTTAATATATCTATAACCCATTCAAATACAGTGATTTTATTACACAATGGCAACATATATACGCGATCTACTGCAGCATTAAAGATTGCTAAAAAGCTTACTGGTGCATGGTCTTATATGTATGCGTTTATTATTGTTCCAACTTTTATTAGAGACTTTTTTTACAATTTCATTGCAAAAAATAGATATAGATGGTTTGGAAAAAAAGAAGCATGCTGGATTCCAACTACTGCATTAAAAGCATTGTTTATTGAAAATGATTGAATAATTATTCACGCATCATTTCTCTTGCAACACGAATAATATCTTCGGCATTAGGCTTACTAAAATAATCCCCATCACTACCATAACTTGCTCTATGTTCTTGAGCAGTAAGTGTACGAGGACTTACATCTAACCACTGAAATGCTTTTTGACCTTCAATTACCTGATTATACATAAAAGCAGATGCAGCACCTGGAACATCTTCATCTACAAATAAAATACGGTTGGTTTTTTTAAGCGACTCCAGAATAGAATGATTTCTATCAAAAGGCAATAAGGTTTGCACGTCTATTACTTCGCAACTAATTCCTTCTTTCTCTAAACGAGTTGCTGCATCTTGAATAATTCTTAAAACAGAACCATAAGAAACAATGGTAATATCTGTGCCCGCTTTAATAATTTCTGGTATGCCCAAGGGTACAGTATACTCTAATAAATTGGCAGGCATTTTTTCTTTTAAGCGATACCCATTTAAACACTCAATCACTAAAGCTGGATCATTCCCAGCCAATAATGTATTATACATACCAACTGCCTGCACCATATTTCTTGGCACACAAACGTATACACCACGAAGAGCATTAATGATCATACCCAGTGGACTACCACTATGCCAAATGCCTTCTAAACGATGTCCTCTAGTTCGAACAATTAAAGGACAACTTTGCTGCCCCTTTGTTCTAAAATGTGTAGTGGAAACATCATCACTTAATACCTGTAAACCATATAATAAATAATCGAGGTATTGAATTTCAGCAATGGGTCTTAAACCGCGCAGTGACATTCCAACCGCTTGACCCATAATGGTTAACTCACGAATACCCGTGTCTGTAATTCTATCTGCCCCATGTTTTTCTTGCAATCCAGCAAATCCTTGATTCACATCTCCAATATGACCAACATCTTCACCAAAAGCGCAAACTTTAGGATTCTGTGTAAATAAGGCATCAAAATATTTATTCAACACTTCAAACCCATTCACCAATGGTGCATCAAAAGAAATCAAGGGCTTTATTTCATTCACTAATAAAGCACTTTTAGCCGTTTGATTGTATAAATGAGAATTGTATAATTTTTTATTTTCATCAAGTAATTCTTGGTAATATAATTGCACATCTTGCACCGAAGGTGAATCGGGAGCAATTTCAATGGCTACAGATAATGTATGTAAAATATCTCTGCGTAATGGTTCTTTTAAATTGTGCAGGTCAGTAGCTAATTTTTGTAAACTATTATACCGATCCATATCGTTCACAACCATTTCACGCAGTAATGTAACCGTATTCTCTACCTGATCTTTAATAGGACCAATATATTTATCCCAAGCTTTTTGTCTGCTTTCACGCACATATTCTTTGGCTGCAATTTCAATATCGGTGGTTTCTTCTTCTGTGGCAAGACCATTTTCAAAAATCCATTCTTTCATTTTTTTAATACAATCCCATTCTCTTTCCCATGCCAATCTTTCGGGAGATTTGTAACGCTCATGGCTACCACTAGTAGAATGACCTTGAGGTTGGGTTACTTCCTCTACATGAAACAATACAGGTACATGGGTTTCTCTAACACGTTGTAATGCTTCTTCAAAAACCTGGCACATGCCAGCATAATCCCATGCTTTTAATTTATATATACGAATACCATTGGTATCCTCCATTTTCTCCAATCCTCTTAACGCATCAGAAATAGAACCCTTGGTAGTTTGAAAATTTTTAGGTACAGAAATACCAAATCCATCATCCCAAACAAAAACGGCCAGTGGAACCTGCAAAACCCCAGCTGCATTCATCGTTTCCCAAAAATGCCCTTCGGTAGTACTGGCATCCCCAATAGTACAAAAGCATATTTCGTTACCGTTATGACTCAGATCTTCGAATTGGCGTAAATGCTGGCCCTGTCTAAAACATTTTGACGCATAGGCCAATCCCAATGCTCTTGGCATTTGAGAAGCAGTAGGTGCCATGTCTGCAGAAATATTTTTTCTATTGGCAAGGTCTAACCAATTTCCATTTTCGTCTACAAATTTGGTTGCAAAATGCGCATTCATTTGCCTTCCTGCACTAAAAGGGTCATTTTTCAAATCGGGATCACCATAAAGCTGTGCAAAATACTGTTCAACACTAGATATACCTGCTGCAAACATAAAAGTTTGATCTCGGTAATAACCACTTCTAAAATCGCCAGGCTGAAAAAATTTAGCCATGGCTAACTGGGCAACTTCCTTTCCGTCCCCAAAAATTCCAAACTTGGCTTTACCAGTAAGCACTTCTCTTCTTCCAAGAAGGCTTACTTCACGGCTAATTACAGCCGTTTTATAATCTTCCAGAATGGTTTTACGAAAACCTTCGAAAGAAAGCATATCGTCTTTGTACTGAATAGAGGCAAGTGATTCCATAGAACAAAAATAACATTAGCGTTTGAATAGGCTATCAATATTTCTTTTTAAACCTACTAAAAAAATACCCAAATCGTTAAATTCTCCTGATTTTATTCTAAGATAATTCTTTAGTCATAAGAAAACGTAATTTTATGGCCAAAACAGCAAATATGAAACATTTAATGTTGATAACTGCGCTTTTTACTATTTCAATAGGACTGAAAGCTCAGGATATTTCTATTAAAAATGAAAAATACCAAATGGGCAAAATTACTTATGGAAAGCCCGTAGAGTACACAGTTGAAATAACGAATAATGGAAAAGATTCATTAACGTTAGAAACTGCCCGTGCAGGATGTGGATGCACAACACCCAACTTTACTCCTAATCAAAAATTTGGTCCAGGAGAAACCATAAAAATACAAATTCAATTTAATGGATCTGTTCTAGGTAACTTCACTCGCTTCACTGATATTATTTTTACAGGTGGCATGGTAAAACAAGTTAGTTTTAGCGGAGAAGGTGTTCAAATGCCAAAATCAACTACTTCAAAAACAAAGTAAAATATATGAAATCAATTTTATTAGCGGTAAGCCTTTTTATGGGTATTGCTTCATTTGCACAAGCAGATATTAAATTTAAAGAAACCAAATTTAGTTTCGGAAAAATTCAAAAAGGGGTACCCGCTACACATGTGTTCACATTTACAAATAATGCCAATAAGCCTGTGGTAATAGAGTTTGCGAATGCAGAATGTGGTTGCACTAAACCAGCCTATTCCAATGCGCCCATTGCAAAAGGAAAAACCAGCACTATTAAAGTAACGTACAATGCAGCATCAAATGGTGCATTTAAAAAGAATGTAAACATCAAGTTTGCGCATTCAACCCAACCATATACTCTTACCATAGAAGGTGAAGTAATAGAAAAGAAGAAATAAATCTACGCCATGTTAGCTATCAGTAATAGAGGCATTGCAATGCCTGCATCCCCCATTAGAAAATTGGTACCTTATGCAGAAGCTGCAAAAAAAAGGGGACTCAAGGTATATCATTTAAATATTGGGCAACCAGATATTGAAACGCCCAAAGCCCTATTAGATGCAGTAAAACATCATAATTTTACAGTGCTAGAATACAGCCATAGTGCGGGAAACGAAACGTATAGAAAAAAACTGGTATCCTATTATGAATCGGTAGGTATAAACGTAAATCATCAACAAATTATTATTACTACTGGGGGAAGTGAAGCTATTCAATTTGGTTTTATGGCATGTTTAGACCCAGGTGATGAAGTAATTATTCCAGAACCTTTTTACGCTAATTACAATGGATTTGCCATAGCAGCAGGGGTTAAAGTAGTGCCGATTACATCTTCTATAGAAGATGGATTTGCCTTACCTCCTATTACCGACTTTGAAAAAAAGATAACAGCAAGAACTAAAGCAATTGTTATATGCAATCCGAATAATCCTACAGGTTACTTATATAGTAAGGAGGAAATGGAACAATTGAAGGAATTGATCATTAAGCATAACCTATATTTATTTTCCGATGAAGCTTATAGAGAATTCTGTTATGAAGGAAAACAAATAAGTGCGATGCACTTAAGTGGTGTAGATGAACATGTCATTATCATGGATACTATTAGTAAGCGCTATAGTGCATGTGGTGGTAGAATTGGGGCATTGGTAACCAAGAACCAACAGGTGCTAGATGCGGTGATGAAGTTTGCACAAGCAAGATTAAGCCCACCCAGTTTTGCACAAATTGCCGGAGAAGCAGCCATTGATTTGCCTGCTAACTATTTTGATTCAGCCATAGCAGCGTATAAAGCAAGAAGAGACTTAATTGTAACCCGTTTAAATGAAATGGAAGGAGTATTTTGCCCAAATCCGTTAGGTGCATTTTATGCAATGGCTAAATTACCCATCCATGATTCTGATGAATTTTGCCAATGGTTATTAGAATCATTCAGTTTAGAAAATCAAACAGTCATGTTAGCCCCCGCAACCGGATTTTATGGAACCCCAGGTTTAGGGAAACAAGAGGTTCGCTTAGCGTATGTGTTAAATTTGAATGATATAAACAAAGCCATGGACTGCTTAGCTGCAGCTTTAAAAGTTTATCCTGGAAGAACAATTAATATATAACAAATAATTACATATTAACTTTTTGTTATTAAAATGCCATTTTTTTAAACAAAATGGCATTTTTTTTATAAATTTTTTATTTTTTAATCTTTAATATGCAATTTCTCCCTATATTTACATCACAAACAAGCAAATAAAGAATCTCTTATAATGGCAAGCAATCGAAAAAAACCCCTCGTTTCTACGAGGGGTTTTATTATTTAGTACTATGCACTAAACAAACTAAACACTATACAATAATTCAATATCTCTTTTTGATAGTTCAACACTTGTTACCCTACCTTCTCTAAACAGGTTAACAAGAATGTGTTAACCCAATTTTATCCATTTTTATCCTCAAAAAAAATTCTATCCCTATTTGAATAAAAAATAGCAAAATTCGTTATTATACCTTTAGTAACTTATGCGCTGTATCCCCCAAAAGCGAATCACTTTAGTGATTGCCATTATTTGTATTGTTTCTTGTACCAGTTTTACTGTTGCCCAAAGCTACCATGCATTGAATGGTTCATCCTATGCGGGGGCAGCAGGTATTTTTAATAATCCAGCATCTCCAGTAACTAGCTTGTATAAATGGAGTTTGAATCTATTTTCATTTCAAACTGCTATCAGTAACAATATGCTATATACGCAAAACCTGAAACTGCCATCAGTTGCTAATTCTAGTATATTTTTAAAGCAAGGCCAGCAAAAAAGATGGGGGCACCAAGTTTTAGATGTAAACATACTCAATGGAATGTATCAACTTAATAAAAAGCAAGCGATTAGTTTGGGGCTGAGATTAAGAATGTACAATCATATTCATGCTGCTAGTTTTATGATGAACGATTCAATTACTAGTTTAAAAGATTTTTTAATTGCCAATCGCACTACTCCTTTCATACAAGGAAATATGATACATACTGCATGGATAGAAGGAAATTTAAATTATAGTACCGTATTAAAAGAAAATGGAAATGGAAAATTAAGCGGAGGCATTACCCTCCAGCTTATGAAAAATATTTCTGGGGCTTATGTAAAAGTAAACAAGTTGAGTTATGTAGAAACTAGATTTTCCACAGATACACTATATACTATAACTGAGGGGTTGGGCTCATTTGCCTATTCTGCCAATTTTGATGCTTCGAGTAATAATATCAATTCGAAGGATAATATCAAGCAATTTCTAAAAGAGTCGTTAAGTAGTATGGGATTAAGTTTGGGAATAGAATACCAGCTATATGATAAGGATGCTTTAGTAAACGAAGGAGCACCCATTCCTTATAAGTGGAAATTAGGCGCAAGTATCATGGATATTGGAGCTCACCCATTTAAAACAAGTAAATATACTGGCCTATATAGTAATCCCAACATACAACTAAACAATAGAGATATAGCCAACAAATTAGTGAATGTTACCAACGCAAGAGAGGTAAGGGATTCATTGGCAACTATCTTTAATAACGGCAGCGCTTTACCCGATAGGTTTAGTATTGGAAACCCTACCCGATTGGTATTAAATGTAGATAGAAATTTAGGAAATCATTTTTTTGTGAATGCACAAGTAAGTTTAAACCTAAGTGGAACCAGCACTTTTAGTAAGTTAAATACAAGAGAATTAAACCTAATTACCATTACCACTCGTTGGGAAACAAATAAGTGGGGTTTGTATTTTCCTATTCAATATAATACACAAGGTGAGTTTTGGGTGGGCACAGCATTCAAAGCAGGACCATTGATTATGGGAATACACAATATAGGTATCTTTAAAAGAGACCCTTCATTAAATGGAGGAGCTTATTTGATGCTAAGTATTCATCCATTCCAAAAACACCTTTACGCTTCTAGATTAGATTGTATTACCGAATAATTATTCGGCACTTTGAATATTACCCGCTTGTTTGCCTTTTTTCCCATCAACTATGTCAAAAGAAACTTTTTGTCCTTCTTTGAGTGATTTAAAACCACCCATATTAATTGCAGAGAAATGAGCAAACAGATCTTCGCCGCCATCATCTGGCTTAATAAATCCAAAACCTTTTGCATCGTTGAACCATTTTACAGTACCAGTAGGCATAACTAAAATATTTAAGTGTATAAATATACTATTTTTTTGATGCATTTACAAGAAATCTATATCCAAATGTATTTTGAATTAAATAAATTAATTTTATAGAGCTACGCAACCTTTTTGAATCTACCCTCGTATTCTATATAAAGTAACAATAAACCGATCGCTTGGACTCATTGCATACCATATTTAAAAAATGCTTAAAATCTGATAGAAATAGCCAGCGGTCCATTTATGAAAACTATTATAAGTATGCTTTAAAAATTGCTTTTCGTTATGTAAATAATTATGAAGACGCCATGACCCTTACAAACGATTCATTTGTGAAGGCATTTAAGAATCTACAAAATTTTGAATTATTAGATTCTCCATCTGCTTTAGAAATAAGGTTTTTGGGATGGCTTAAACGAATTGTAATTAATACTTGTATAGATGAATTAAGAAAAAAACAAATTGACATATCTGTAGAAGATATAGAAGCTGAATACTTTGATATACCAGTTGCAAATGAACAGGCCGATTCTGCTATTTTATATAAAGAGCTAATAGGTTATTTAAAAGAGCTTCCGCCTGCTTATAACAAAGTATTCAATTTATATGTGATAGATGGATATAACCATGCTGAAATTGCAGATCTTTTAAAAATTTCAGTTGGAACATCAAAATCTAATTTACATAGAGCAAAAGACATTTTACAAAAAAAAGTGGCAGAATTTTTTGAAACCAAAAAATCATGAACCAAAATAATAACAACGAATTTGAAAATCTGTTTAAAAGAGCAGCAGAGCAATATCCGTTAGATACGGATACAGCTAACTGGGATGCCGTTTTAAGCAAATTAGAGGAGACTGAAAAGAAAAAACCCTTCTTCTTCTTTTCTAAAAGAACAGGTATTACTTTATCACTCATTTTATTTGTAGGATTTCTATCTTCTTTAGTTACCGGTATTCTAGTATGGGATGAAGCAACCAAAACATTTAATAAAATTAAAATAGAAAAAAATACATCAGCACAACCAAACAATACCAATTCTAATTCCACTACTATTCATAGTCAACCAGAAATGAATAAAACAACACAAAAGAAAATTGCTGATGAAGTGTATGATAAAGTGGTAAACAAACTAAATACGCAACAACATTCAATATTATTAACTGCTCCCAATAAAAATGGGGCATTTAAATCTAACCTAACAAATATTAAAAGTAATAATTCAAGATCTACAACAAAAAAGATAGTGAATACGCAATTGCTACCTTCTAATTTGGGAAACACACAAACAACAACAGCACAAACAATAACCTCAGAATTAATAGCAGTTGAATCAACAGCAGCGCAATTACCAAAAATAGAGTCAGCAACAAATAAAGTAAAGCCAACTAGTGAAACTATCCCTCAAGGGCAAATTCACCAGCAAAATAATCAGCTCGTTGAAAAAACAAATTCAGATACTATTCAAACTACCACTAGTAATAATACTCCATCAAAATCTAATGATAAAAAAAATTCTACCGTAGGCAACAAGTTTTTTTATGCAGGGCTCTTATACTCAAAAGATAGAAGTACAATTGGCTTTGAACCCAATATGGGAAAAGGATACAGTTATCAAGTTTTATTAGGATATCGTTTAAATAATAAATTAAGTTTCGAAACAGGAATTCATATAGAAAAGAAAGAATTATATACCACAAACGATACTTATTACAAAGAAGTAATAAATCCTGCTGGTACTGTTGTATGGATAGAATCGGAAAGTAAACTTATTGAACTTCCATTTACTGTGAAATACGATCTTTTGAATAGCAAAAAACACAATTTTTTTGCCTCCTTGGGTATTTCATCTTATATCACCAATAGTGAGCATATTGAATATGAGGAAAAATTAAATGGACTTACCGTATACGAATATCTCCAATTAGAAAAAAGAAGCAGTGATTTCTTTGCTTCTACCAATTTTAGTTTAGGATATAATTTCAAAATGGGAAAAAAATTCCAAATACGGGTTGAGCCCTACATCAATTTACCCATCAAGGGAATAGGAAAAGGATCAGCCCCAATAGTGAGTAGGGGAATTTATATGGGTTTGATTTACAATTTTCAGAAAAAATCGTTAAAGCAATAAAAATTTATATCTACTCTGTTTATTGGCATGATATTTCCTTTATCATTTTCATTGAATAGAAATTAACACTTGTTTATCCTTCAAATGCAAAAAATGAAAAAAATCTTAACCACTCATGTTCTGCCAGTATGTGCAGCAATTTTACTCTTTGCAGTTTCCTGCAAACATGAAATACCTGCAAATACTGGTGTTGTAACGCCAACACCTACAACCCCTACCCCAACAGTACCAACCCCTACCACGCCTACTACTGGATGCGATACAGCCAACTTTAAATACAGTACGGCTGTTGCACCTATGTTAAGTAAAAATTGTGTCAGTTGTCATAATGCTAGCAATCCTGGAGGCGGAATTGATCTTTCTACTTTTGCGCTGGTACAGGCTTTTGCTAAAAATGGTCGTTTATATGGCTCCATTAATCAAAGTGCAGGTTATTCTCCAATGCCTAAAGGAGCAGCAAAATTATCTAGTTGTGAAATTACTCAAGTAAAAAAATGGATTGATGCTGGTGCATTAGATGATTTAGCTGGAACAGGTGGTGGAACAACCACTCCTACAATACCTGGTATTAATTTAACACCTTGTAGTACAGACACTGTTTATTTTCAAAATACCATACTACCATTGATCGCATCTGGATGTACCACCAGCGGTTGTCATGATGCCGTTACAAGAGCAGAAGGTATAGATTTAACAGGATACAATAATATTATGGGCTATGTTAACACCAGTAACCCAAGTAATAGTAAGCTCTATAAAGTATTGGTAAAAACAGGGAATGAAAGAATGCCATTGCCTCCATTACCAGCATTTACTGCAGTACAAATTAATCAGGTACTTACTTGGATTAATCAAGGTGCTAAAAACAATGTATGCAATGGATGTGATACAACTAAATTTAGCTATGCTGCTGCTATTCAACCCATCATGCAAACAAATTGTGTGGGATGTCATAATGCAACCAGCCCTGGAGGTGGAATTGATCTTTCTACTTACGCACAGGTTAAAATTTACGCAGCCAATGGAAGATTATTTGGTTCTGTAAATCATACACCAGGCTTCTCTGCAATGCCTAAAGGAATTCCTCAAATGCCAGGATGCCAAATTCTTCAAATTAAAAAATGGATAGACGCAGGGGCTCCAAACAATTAAAATTTAGCAATATGAAAAAAATATTATCATTCATTTTAGTAACAGGATTCATTTTTACTTTTCAATCTTGTTATTATGACAAAGCAGAATTAATGTATCCTACAGGGGCTTTAACTAATTGCGATACTGCAGGCACTATTTCTTATACAGCCAAAGTATTGCCTCTCTTACAACAACAGTGCTATAGTTGCCATGGAGTAACTGGTGGATCTGGCGGAATCAATATGAGTAGTTTTGCCAATGATAAGGCCATTGGTTTAAATGGTAAATTATATGGAAGCATTAATCATTCATCAGGATATTCTCCAATGCCTAAAGGAGGATATAAAATGACAGCTTGCGAAATAGCTACTATAAAAAAATGGATTGATACTGGCTGTCTTAACAACTAAAAAAACGAACATGACAAAGAAAGAAAAATTTTTAACAGCAACACTAGTACTTACTATGGTTGCCGTATTAGGAGGTCTCTATGCATATAAAGAATACAATAGAAAGGGGATAGATATAGCAAATGCAAAAGCAATCTATACCAATACATCTACCGAACTTATTGATGCATTTACCCATGATGAAAAAGCCAGTAATGTAAAATATCTCTCTAAAGTAATTGAAATTACAGGTGAAGTAAAAAAAATAGATACCAATGAAAAAGGTAGCCCTACAGTTATTGTAGGTGAGAATTCCTCAATGTCTTCTGTTAGGTGCAATTTAGATAGCTTATATACCAATAGTATATCTACTATTTCTGTAGGTGAAAAAATTAGTGTAAAAGGAATTTGTACTGGATTTATTGCAGATGAACTGGGCATAGGCTCTGATGTAATATTAACCCATTGTATCATTCAAAAAAAATAATCAATACCCATCATTAAAATTTATCAACATGAAAAAGATTCTAATTATTATCGGTGCATTTTGTTTAACCATTTCCAGTAACGCACAAAGCAAGTATTTTACTAAAACTGGCAAAATTGTGTTTGATGCAACAGTTCCTAAATCACCTGAAAATATAGATGGAACCAATAAGAACAGTACTTGTGTATTAGACAGCAAAACAGGCGATATTCAGTTCTTGGTTTTAATGAAAGGTTTTGAATTTGATAGAACCTTAATGATGGAGCATTTTAACGAGAACTATGCAGAGAGTGATAAATTTCCAAAGACTGTTTTTAAAGGTGTAATTGAAAATAATGCGGCCATTAACTATTCAAAAGATGGAGTGTATCCGGCAAAAGTAGTGGGCAAGCTAACCATGCATGGTGAAACTAAAGACATGAAGGCTGAGGGAAATATCACAATTAAAGGAGGAAAAGTATTGGTATCTGCCCAATTCAATGCCCTATTGGTGGATTATAAAATTACGATACCACAAATTGTTGCAGACAAAGTAGCTAAAACCGCTAAAATAAAAGTAGACTGTACTTTAGACCCATTGGGTAAATAAGCCAACCTATATCAAAATCTCAAACGAATGATCATGAAAAATATAATAACTATCTGTTTAATTATCTTTTCTGTTTTATCACAAGAATTAAAAGCGCAGGAAACAGATTTATTAAATATGGTAGATGATGGGAAAAAGCCCCATGAAATTGTTAAAAATGCTTTTAAATCTATTCGAGTTATTAATGGACATTCTATTGAGTTCCTTTCCCCAGGTACGATGGATTTTAGAATATTGCACCGTTTTGGTTTATTCAACCAGGGTTCTTCTAATTTTTGGGGATTAGATCAGGCTAGTATGCGTATAGGTTTTGATTTTGGGATCACTAAAAACCTACAATTTGGTGTAGGAAGAAGTACATTTCTAAAAGAAATAGATAGCTATATTAAATATGGTTTGTTAAGACAATCTACAGGTGATCGTAGCTTTCCATTTACCCTGGCTTTAGTAGGTGGTATTACCATGAATACCCTGCCATTTGCAGATCCAACTGCTAAAAATTATTTTTCTTCTAGGCTATCCTATTATGGACAAACAATTATTGGTAGAAAATTTAGTGATGGACTCACTTTGCAATTATCTCCTACAATTGTTCATTCTAATTTAGTTCCACTCGTGATTAATCCAAATGATGTATATGCATTAGGATTTGGTGGTAGGATAAAAATGAATAAAAGAACGGCGTTTACCTGGGACTATTATTACAATTTCAATGGACTAACAAAAGATGTAACCTACAACCCTCTCTCAGTAGGGGTTGATATTGAAACTGGTGGTCACGTATTTCAATTACATGTATCTAATTCGGCAGGAATGAATGAACGCGCATTTATTAACGAAACTACAGGATCATGGGAAAGAGTTGATCTTAGATTTGGATTTAACCT
>JAVHPL010000021.1:18726-24660 GCA_036170555.1 Sediminibacterium sp.
ATGAACAGAAAAGACTTTTTAAGTAAAATTGGATTTGGCGCAGCATTTGCCTTAACTGCAACTTGCTTGGGCTCATGCGAAAAAGAAGGAAATGTACCCACCAGTGGACCAGTAGATTTCACCATCAATTTAAATGATGTGGCAAACGCAGGATTGGCCACTGTTGGTGGATATGTAATTAGTAATTCTGTTGTAATAGCAAAAACAGCCAGTGGATATGCAGCAGCAACGGTAATATGTAGTCATGAGGGAAGGCAAGAGATTACCTATAGAGGAGCAAACAACCAATGGTATTGTACCGCACACGGAGCTACTTTTGATATCAATGGAGGTGGATTAAATAGTAATGGATCTAAAGGTTTAACCATTTATAAAACAGCATTATCTGGAACTACTTTAAGAATATATTCCTAATACCCCCCCGATTATACAATGAAGGCCCCTTAAATGGGGCTTTTGTTTTTTAAAGTATTCTTATTACCAAATATTTGCTTTAGCTAGTATTTTAATTTTACTAAGTAGTAGGAATTTTTAATAATATTCTTTTAACATCATCATACCATGGTTTCCATGGAATAAAATGGGGTGCATCTTTTAAAATAGTAGTATGAATACTTTTTGCACTTATGAGCATCTTTTTTGCATAAGCTGCATTACCCACTGGAACAAAACTATCTTTATCGCCATGAACTATCCAAATATGGCTAGTGATATTAGCAAATTGATGAGCCAAAATAAAAAGGTCTTTTTTTAAATACCAAATTTCTTCATTGCTCGGCTTGAATGCTCCAGGCAACAGAAATTGCAAGGAACTATTTAAAAAAAAACCTCTCCATCGCTCTGGTTGTTCTTCTGAGGGGTCAACAGAAGCAGCTAATAAAACAATATCTTTAAAAAACCCTGGATTATCTGCTGCTAATTTAATTGCAAGTGGTCCACCATAAGAATGTCCAACAACACAGAAAGGTTTATTGTTTTGGAAATGCTTTAATAAAACACTAATAATAATTGATTGTTGAGACAAATTTTTTGCATTCCCAAATTGGCTAAAACCAAATCCAGGTCTGTCTATTGAAATCATTCTGTATTTTGCTAACAAATCTTTATCCTGCATATAAACACTAAAAGCATCCCAACTACCAGGAGAGCCGTGTATAAAAAACAAGGTTGGCATGCTGTCATTGCCTGTTTTGGCATAATGCAATTTGGAACCATTTACCTTGATTGTATTGGTGTATAACAAAACTCCATTGATAGCAAACTGTTTTTTTGCAGTGTCATCACTGATTCTAAATTTCATACAACTCTGAGAAAACAAAATCCAGCAAAAAAGTAAAAGCCCAATGATCAATCGTATTTTAAATCCGTATTTCTTCATTCAAATTGTTGATTTACTAATCATATTGATCATTATAAATTGGCTAATATTTCTTTAACAGATATTCGCTTTTTGTAATCAGGATCAAAATGTTTAAAAGATATAGTACCATCCTTACCTATAATGTAAACTGTTGGAACTGGAAGTGTTGCACTATTGGACCTTTTTTCAACTGTTCTACTAAATTAAATGAATTCCCAAATTGATCTTTGGCAGAAAAAACAGGAGCTTTATCATGTAAATTAAGTCCATTAGGTATTTGCTGGGCAAATGTTATAAATGGAATAAATATAAAAAGAAAAATATTTAATTTCATCTGAATTTTTTTTTATTGTAAAAATACTAAAAGAGTCGTATACAAATTATGCAACTCTTTTAGATTGGGAGATATAAAATTTTATTCACCTTTCTCATACACTGCTACATACTTAACAGCAATATCATCAGCAACATTATTCTTCCTTTTTCCCATTGGCTTACCCACTCCATAAGATCCAATTTCTTTCACTACAAAATTGCATGTAACAGTTACTTTACCGTTATTTACTTGAACAATAGCTTTTTCAGTTACAGGTTTGGTAACCCCTTTGATAGTAAGATCACCTACAACAGTTACATCATATTTGCCCTCTTTAGAAATATCAAATTTCTCTGGGTTTGCAATTTTACCTTTCAATGTTAAACGAGGAAATTGTTTTGAATCCATAAAATTAGCATTATTGAAATGTTCCTGCATTAAAGCTTTTTCAAACTGAAAGCTTTGTACAGGCACTGATATGGCAATATCTCCATTACTACTATTAATTACTCCAGTAACATTATTATTAGTAGCGTTAATATCTTCGGCAGGTGTATGCGAGAAAATAGAAGCCTGACCAGTTCTAGTTACATACTTAGATTGTGCATTAGAACTTAATACAGAAATAGCGCTAATGGCAAAAAGAAAAAATACTTTTTTCATAATGATTGTTTTAATTTATAGACGTAATTATAAAAAAAACCTTACAAAATAAGTTCTATGAAAAAAATTAGAAAATAATTACAGAATATGATTTAATGATGGAATTTTCCTGAGAGAGGTAGAAAACAAGGGTATAATACTTTTGAGAAATTCCAAAATTTAATTTAAATGATTGTTTATGATAATTTCAATTTTCTCTCTAGTAATTGAAGGTAATTCATCTTCTGTGTATATATTTTTACTCTCACTGGCAATTTGATTTATTTGTAATTCAAATTTTTTACAATAAGAACACATAGACGTATGCATATAAAGTTTTATTCTTTCAAAAAAAGAAAGTAAGCCTTCCTCCTTTTTTGCCATTAAAAAAGTTGATTGTTCACAATTGAGCATCAAATACTTCATTATCAATTTTTTCATTCAAGTCAATTTTTTAGCCATTTTTTTTCAATGCAACTACGCATTAATAATCTTGCTCTGTGAATAATAACCCAATAGTTAGACGAACTAATATTTAATACCTTACAAATTTCAACAGAATCCATATCCTCAAGATATTTTAGTGTAAAAACACTACGTTGAATATCTTTTAGATGACTTTTACAAATCATTATAATTTTCTGAAATTCCTTTTTTTCAAGAGTAGAATCTACTGAATGCCAATTTGCAGGTTTTTTATTTTCATTCCAGCCACCATCAAGATTAAACCAATCATCTCCTTCTGATTGCGTTTCAGGTTTTTGAAAAAAACTAGCTTCTCTTGCTGATTTTCTGTAATAATCTATTAGTTTATTTTTCAAAATGGCAAAAAGCCAATTCTTCTCAGAAGCTATCCCATTATATCCTGATAATCCATTAAGACCAGCTAAAAAAGTTTCTTGAACCAAATCTTGTGAAACCCCTTTGTCTTTAACCCGCACTATACAATATTGGAACATTAAGTTGCCGTAAGACTCTAACCACTTTTCAGGATTCGCTTGATGTATTGGTTTTTCCATTGAATCATCTTAAGTTGTTACAAATATATAAGAATTAAGCAAGGCAAAATAAGTTGCATTTATTTTAAAATTCATAGGAAAATTTAAAATTAGCTTAGAATTAAGGAAAAGATTATCATATAAATCGTTTAGGATAATTATTAAACAATGTACAGTTTGTTGCTAATGATCTTGCCAATGTAAAAACTTGTGTAGCAAAACCAGCAGATCAAATTATAAGAGAAATAACAATAGCACAGAGCTAACTTTCCATTAATGTAATTATTGAGATTACCAATACTAGAGAATCAGCCTTCTTATATAAGTAGGCTGATTTTTTATTTATGCTGTCTAAACAACCAATCCATCATTAAATGATCACTGTATGCAGCAATCCATGAAAAATGACCTACTTCGGGATATTGTGTATAACCAGGCTTTGCACCAGACTTCGTTAAGGCATCTACCATTGATAAAGATAAACTGGGGCTTACTGTTGCATCTTCTGCACCATGAAAAATCCAAATTGGAATATGCTTAATAGAAGATGCCTTGGAAATATCTCCCCCACCGCAAACAGGAACTGCTGCAGCAAATAAATTAGGATACCTTTCTATTGCATCAAATGTTCCAAAACCGCCCATAGATAATCCGGTGATATATATTCTATTTGTATCTACAGGAAATTTTTTAGAAAATTCCTGAATTAATGCAATTAAAAGTTCCATTTGCTTGGCAGGTGTTTTAGCCATTTGTATACCTGAACCGTTTGCATCTCTTGTAATATTTGCCCAACTGGTATTTTTAGGGCATTGTGGCGCAATTACAAAAGCAGGATGTAACTGCATGTTTTGATCTGTTGCAAAATTAGGAACACCCCATTTTAACTGAGCTTCATTGTCATTTCCCCGTTCACCAGCACCATGTAAAAAAATCACTAGCGGTAACTTACGTTGGGGATTATAATCGGGAAAAAGTTGCCGATATTTTAATGTATCACCTTTTCCATTCGTGAAATTTTCATAACTAAAAAGGGAGGCTTGCGCTTTCAATTCATGTTTAATCATAAAAAACATGAGTATGAATACTATTACCAATGGATTAAATTTAGCTAATCGCATAACATTAATTTTAGTTTAATAGATTGTATGTAAATAAACATAATTGCGACTTTAACACAATTACCACTATTTAAACTACAATAAATTTCTAAGATAATCTTTAGTATTTTATAGCTTTTGTGATAAATATTGCAGTCTTAAGATAAAGTAGTCCAAAAGATATACGCATTTAACAACATGTAGAAAAATGCAGGTAGGGAAATCCACAAACTATCTTTTTGTTTAACCCTGTAAGCTAAGGCTAAGAACATCAATACGGCTAAGCCAAGAGCGGAAATAGATAAGATAAGATTTACATATAACCCTACCAATAAACCAGCCGCCCCAATAAATTCTAACAAGATGGTTAAGAGACCCAACTTTTCTACCCCAAAACGTTTAAATTCATTTTTCATGTGTGGAGTAGAAAAATAAGAAATTCCATAGGCAATAAAAGAAATACTAGAAAACAAGATGCCTACTGTTAAAATGCTCATGTTGAAAGATTATCGTGAAGAGAAAACCAAAAAAGCGCATAATACTAAAAGGATTAAAGAGGGCAAATGTTTAATAAATGGGTTATGAATTTTAAAATGGAAAAATTGGGCAGCTACCATGAAAAATCCCATTAACATAGCGGAACCGTGTACCAACTCTGGATACCATATACCCGCCACTAATACAGTAGAAGTTGCTATTTTACTAGCCCCAACAAAGTTTCGAGTTAAATTACTTAAGCCAAATTGCTTAAATTCATTCACCACATTTTCATATCTAAAAATCCAAACAAAAGCTACAGAAATTGCTATTGCTATTTGAACTAACCAAATGATATTTTGCATGATGATGGTATTTAAAATGTAAAGATGTTTCTACAAGATAAAGATTAGTTATTAGGTAATGCTATTTAAAAATCAAAATCTTGTAAATAGTAGACCATTCCTATTAAGGATTACAGAATTGGTTTTATTTTAATGTAGTCCTTTTAGGTATAATAGATTAGCAATTTTTAATTTGTTGGATAAAATTTGTCTGCAAAAATATACTGGTGATACCCTTGTCCCAAATTGTCTCCAACAATATTGTAATAACATTCATTGCCACCTCCAAAAGGTGATATAATTAAAGGTTCTTGCAACATTCGTTTTTTTAGCGACCACCCGTTGGGCAAAACTACAGTTGTATCTGGCTTGCCTGTTTCCGTTGCGTGCATTACATAGTAATTCCCTTTATTGTCTGTTAGTTGAAAAATACTATCCTTAAACATAACTGTTTGACATTTCTGAATTGTCTTTATTACTAAATGCCCTTTTTCAGGTTTGAGGATATCGGTTTTACCACCTACATAATCTACACAAATAGGTTTTGCCAATTCAATCCAAGTGTAGTTTTTATATTCTCTCTGTTTTAAGCAGTCAACTTCTTTACATTTAATATCTGTATTTGGAGAGCGATAAAATGCTGTTTGTTGAAAAAGTAAATGTCTGTCAATATTTTTTTTGTAGGGAAATGACGGTT
>JAVHPL010000022.1:0-6002 GCA_036170555.1 Sediminibacterium sp.
GCAGCGGCGAAGCCGATGCGAGGGCTTTGGGTAAGGCCACCATTTTGGGAAGACAACGAGCAGAGCGAAGTTGGCAGTCCCAGAGCTAGAAAATAAACTAAATTGAATCTAATTTTCTTTTCAATGAATCATAAAGCTCTTTATGCTTTATGGGATTGCTAGCTTTTATTTTTTCCAAATTCAACTGTTTCCATTTAATCGAAGGATATGCTTCAAAATTATAAATTGACCAATTGGGTGCTACATTCTTAAAGCCAAGTATAAATAATTTATCTTCTTCTGTTATTGACGCGTGCACTTTTTTTACCAATGTTTCTCTTACAAATTCATATTCTTCATAAGTAAACTGTTCCTCCGACATACCAGCAAACTGATTAGCCATTGCCAATCGCTGGTCTTGCAGATTTGGAAATAGTACATCTTGTATAGATCTATCGGAGCTAAGCAATCTAAAAAGAAAGCCTTCTTTTATCTCTTTACTAAATCCTTCCTTTTGCAGAAGTTGTTTTACATCGAAAATATCACGAGGATGTTGCCTATCCAAAGCAGCGCATACTTTTCCGCCATACAATTGTCCATTGGGTACAATATTTATTGAACAAAAAGTATCAAACTTTTTTTGCGCTTTTTCACAAAGTATTTTTTCTGTAACAGTACCAAGTATACCTCTTACAATTTGACTTACTTCAATTTTAATCATTGCGTCATTATGAGACACCAATAATTTATGCATTTCCAATTTATGCTCTACCCTACTGCCCTGCAAACGTTTTTCAATACTCGACTTAATTTTTATTAACGCTTCTGAAATATTATTAAATGAAGTTTCCCTATCCTCTATTGGAATGTAAGTAAGGTCAATATCTACCGAAAGTCTTGGCATATCTCTATCAAACAAATTAATAGCAGTGCCTCCATGCAACGCAAACCTTGAATCTAAAGCAATTTCAGGAATCACGCTAATTAATAAAGCTACTTGCTTATGATAATTATTATTGCTCATTATTTACCAACGTTTTAGGTACCGTTATTTGATATTTTGATATATAGACACCCTCTTTCACAAGACTTCTTTTCCCTTTTCCTAAATCTACTTTAGAAAGATTTAAATGTTTAAACCAACTATGATTAAGTTTCTCTGCCATAAATAAAAACAACCTTTTTACTTTTATGGAGGTACATGCTTCTAGCAGCTCTTGCACTAATGTTGGACGAAGGTCATTCAAGTTTTCCATGAGTTCATAGGATTCAACGAGATCGAAATTTTCAGGAGCTAAATACAAACATTCCATTATGGCCCTTGCTGGGGAAGAAATTTTTATAGAAAATCCAGCTAAGGAAAATTCAGTAAATCCCAATTCCGTTGGTAAAAATGAACTTGCTCTATATTGAATTTGTTGATCCCATTTGTGTTTTCTAAACCAGGTAGGCAGCTTTTCTTTTTCACCACCAAATAACCATATTTGGGTAGTATTTAATTCTATATAATGAGCTTTACCTTGAAGTGCAAGCGCAGATCTTCCGCCTGGATGTATTGAAAGTCCAGATTGCTTTTGTAAAGCATAAACACCTCCCTCATAACCAGGCTGGTTGTTACTTCGAAACATGGCGCCATTGCCCAACGCCTTTAACCATCCACTATTTCTATAATATTTTTGCAAGTCAAGGCTATACCCCTCATTTAATAACCATGATGATTGGAGCACAACACCCTGAGGCACGTTTGCCAACAATTGGTTTATTTTTGTTCTATTTTCAGTAAACATACTGCCATTTTAATGATTAATTTAAACTAAAATTATGACAAATATTAAAAAAAATGTAAAAAGCGTAGTAATACTACCAAAATATATATAATTATAAACCTTTTTAAGCTTAAATATAAAAACATAAGTCAGAAAATGCGTTTTTTGACTTATATCGAAAAAATAGGTGTCAAAGATCATGAAATCCGAATTATTAGAAATTAAGGCAGGTTTTTAAGTTTGGCGTTTAAAATCTCCCTAAAATCCACAGCAAATTCTTCCAAACTGGCTCCTATTGAGACTACAAAGCCCTCGAGCGAAAGCGAGAGGGTTTTTGCATTTACGAACGTGCCGAACTTGTTCGGCTAAGAGAGTGAATGTAAAAAACCAGCAGCGGCGAAGCCGATGCGAGGGCTTTGGGTAAGGCCACCATTTTGGGAAGACATTACGAATGAAGTGAGTAATGGCAGTCCCGTAATTTTGCAAAGGCTTTGGGTAAGGCCCCTATTTAGGGAAGACATTACGAATGAAGTGAGTAATGGCAGTCTCGTAATATCAATAAGTTCTTACACGTTATTTCTGACTCAATAATTCAAAAAGTAATTTATTTACATAAAAGCTTTCCCTCCCCCACTTTTGCTTTTCCAAAAAATCATTGTTCACTAATTCCTCCAAATATCTAATAGCAGTGCTTCTACTAACAGACAAATCACGTTCAATAAATTCAATTTTTGTATAAGGGTATTTAAATAAATTATTAAGTAAGTCCTGACTATATAATTTTGGCAGCTTTGCTTTTATTTCATGTTTATACTTTTGCATTGCTTGATGAATAGCATTAATTAAAAGAACGCCCTCTTTTGCAGTATTTTCAATACCATCTAAAATAAATAAAATCCAAGGTTCCCAATTTCCAGTTTCTCTTACTTTTTGTAGCTGTTCGTAATAGTCACTTTTCTTTCTAATAATATACCTACTTAAATAAAGTACAGGGATATCTAATAATTTTTTATTCACTAAATATAAAATATTAATGATGCGGCCCGTACGCCCATTGCCATCATAAAATGGGTGAATCGTTTCAAACTGGTGATGTATGATTGCCATTTTAATCAAAGGATCTAAATCTGCTAAATCATCATTATTTATAAACTCTTCGAGGTTTTGCATTAAGCTTTCAATCTCTAACGCATCTTGAGGAGGCATATACACTACTTCACCAGTCTTTTCATTTAACAATTTGGTGCCTGAAACTTTTCTAAAACCAGCATCATTTTGTTCAATTACTGATTGAATTTTCAAAATGTGGTTGTTAGTAAGTAATCCATTAGATTGTATCAAATTGAATCCTTGCTTTAAAGCTTCGGCATATTGATGCACCTCTTTCGCTTCAGGGGATGCAAACAAATTGGAGTAAACGCTACTTTGATAAACTTCGGCAAATGTGCTAATTATGTTTTCAATAGCAGAACTCTCCTTTGCTTCTCTTAATGTGAGCGTTTCTAGTAAAATATTTTGATTGGGAATGCTTGTAATTACTCCTTTAAATTCTGCTAGACGCTGATGTGCCACTGCTAATTTTCTTAAAACGGTCTTTGTTTCAACTTCAATTTGTAAAGGTAAAAAGGGTATCATTTTGACTCACTTAAATCAAATATAAGTCAAAATTGGCATTTTTTGACTTATGTCGCAAAAATAGGTGTCAAAAATCATGAAATCTGAATTATTAGAAATTAAGGAAGGTTTTTAAGTTTGGCGTTTAAAATCTCCCTAAAATCCACAGCAAATTCTTCCAAACTGGCTCCTATAGAGGCTACAAAGCCCTCGAGGTTAAGCGAGAGGGTTTTGCATTTACGAACGTGCCGAACTTGTTCAGCAAAGAGAGTGAATATAAAAACCCAGCAGCGGCGAAACGAAGTGAAGCCGACAATCCCGTACTTCTGCATAGGCTTTATATAATTAAAATTTAAACCATTATAAATTGTATATTGCTAATACTCCCTCAATTTTTAAATTATAGAAATACTGATCCTGTATATACATGCATGGGACTCAGGTGGCTTTGCATTGTACATTCACATTTAAAATTTACTTATCTTAGTTATTCAGCAGTAACCTCTACAAAACTGGCTAATTTTTTTGGCCACCACTGTTGTTATGCAAAAAGTAATTTTAAAGACCATTCATCACAAAGGTCAAAACTGTGTTGGTATTTATTATGCTAGAGATTATTTACTCAATCAATTATTAACTAAAGAAGTAAAGGCTACTTGGAGTAACTCCCATAAATGTTGGTACTTTATTTACGATGAAAACATGTATAATCATTTATTATCCATGTTTAAATTACATCATATTAAAGTTGAAAACGAATTAACTTTTGGGTATCAACTAAGAAAAAAAGCCTTAACGATTTTACCAAATTTACCATCTACTGTAAATAAATCAATTGATAAAAAATCTGGTTTCAATACCATTGTAGAACCTATCAATATGCATGTTCTAAAAGCCATGAAAGAACATTTGATAGTAAAAGCGTATAGCCAAAGTACTATCAGAACATATATCAATGAAATGCAACAGTTGCTTTACAGACTTGGAAAAATACCAGCAGATGAGTTAAAGCCAGCTCACTTAAAACGATATTTTGTGTACTGTTTTGAAACCCTTCAATTATCTGAGAATACGTTGCATAGCAGAATGAACGCCATTAAATTTTATTATGAACAAGTATTGCATCAGGAAAGATTTTTTTGGGAGATACCGAGGCCAAAGAAGCATTTACAATTACCAAGATTTTTTACTCAGGATGAAGTGGCATCAATTATAAAATCAATTAAAAATGTAAAACATAAAACATTACTTATGCTATGTTATGCAACAGGAATGAGGGTTAGCGAAGTAGTTAACCTGAAAACTGCAAATATTATGAGTGATAGGAAATGTATCTTAATAGAAAAAGCAAAAGGAAAGAAAGATAGAATAGTTCCATTAAGCCCTATATTACTAGTAATGTTAAGAGAATATGCTACGCAATACCCAATTAATAAAAAAGGATATTTATTTGAAGGACAGGAACCAGGCCAACCATATTCAACCAGAAGCCTTCAAATGATTTTACAAGATGCAAAAGTAAAAGCAGGAATTTTTAAGCCCGGAGCAATTCATGCTATGAGACATTCATTTGCTACACATTTGCTAGATAAAGGAACAGATATAAGTATGATTCAAAAACTACTAGGTCATAATGATATAAAAACAACCCTTAGATATCTTCATACAACTAATAAAGATCTAATAAATATTATCAGTCCTCTAGACGATTTAAACCTTTAGGCTATTAAGATAGATTCGTATTGCCGAAACTTAATATGCCTTTCACAATTTTTTATAACATATTCTTTTACATATAATTATTTGAAATTGCGCAACTTGATTTAAAAGAAAACCTTCGTATATTTAAGAGTTGTACGCCATTTTTTGACAGCTCCCAATTTCAAATTTCAAGTCTTATCTTTTAGTGCCGACAAAAGTTAGCAATCACTTTTAACATAATATTGTCGGGGCTATAAAAACAATAACGCGACCTTAGAAAACTAAATACTTAAAAAATTATGGCTACCAAACTAAAATTTTTATTACTGCTACTTGGCTTTATGTTTCAATCACAAATTTTTGCCCAGTCACCTAACTTCACAGGGACTTGGGTGCTAAATTTTCAAAAAAGTCAATTAGACACAACAGATAACCTAAATGGACTTACAGGTCAAATATTCGTTATCAAGCAAGTTGACAATGAATTCAGCTTGAAGATATATCACATTTATGGTGACAAAAAAAAGAAAATAGGTTTCAAAATGGTTGCTGATGGTAAGACGAGAAGAGTGAAAATAATATTTAAAGGTAAGTTGGAACAGAAAGATAATAGCTTGCAGGCAACAATGTGGAGAAAGAATTATTTAAACAGTGTGAATTATAAATTTGGGACAAATCAAAATGAACTTGTTGCTGACGAAGTATTTACAGGCAGACCAAAAGACCATCATAGTATTTGGGTGTTTGACAAAGAAGTTGCAAAATAGATAGGTCTATCCCAATTGAAGGTAGCCAATAAGTCGAGCACCATCAAGTAATTTTTATTAACTCCATTTCTATTAAGCGTCCATTGTACTTTAGAGACTACATTTTTAGCTAAATCTTTTGTTAAAGTTCCATTTTTCAATACTTTCACCGTATCAACTGGGATAGAAAAGTTTT
>JAVHPL010000023.1:0-2039 GCA_036170555.1 Sediminibacterium sp.
TAGTGTCACCTGAGCTAAAATAAAAAGCGCCTAACCCACTGCTAGTCAGTGTTTTAGGCGCTTTTATGTGCTGTAGGGGGAGGGATCGAACCTCCACGAGGCAGTTAGCGGAAGCACAAAGTTCAGTGGTCGACCCTGGTCGCTCAAATATTGCTATTCTTGCGGCTCTATGCTAAGTTTATCCTGTTATCCTCACCCCCGAGACAAGAGGGCATGTCTGCCAAAAATTTCATCACCCCACAGTAAAAAGAACAATTTGTTCGTTGATAAATCAAAAGTACAGTAAAATGGAAAATAATTAGTCATTATTCAAAATTTATTTTAATAATATAGATATTATTCAATATTTTTAACTTATAATTAAATAATATCTAATTAAACTGCAAAAATGTCTACAAAATTAAATCTCGACAAACTGGATCTTCAAATAATCCAGGAAATGATGGAAAATGCAGAGATATCTTATGCCGATTTGGGCAAGAAGCTCTTTGTTTCTGGAGGCACCATTCATGTTCGTATTAAAAAATTAGAAGAACTAAAAGTAGTGAAAGGTAAAAAATTATCGGTAGACCTCAAATCTTTGGGATATGATGTAATTGCATTTATTGGTATTTACTTAGAAAAAAGCTCTTTATACGACTCTGTGGCTAAGGAATTAAAAAGAGTACAACAAATAGTTCGCTTAAACTATACAACAGGTAATTATAGCATGTTTGCAGAAATTGTATGTAAAGATATTCAAGAATTACGCTTTGTTTTACATGATGAATTACAAAAAATAAAAGGAATAGAAAGAACCGAAACATTTATTTCCTTAGAAGAAAGCTTAGATAGAAATGTAATAGTGGCACCTCAATAATATTTTATGATGCAAACTAATTTTAACTTAATTGATATAGTATCCCTGCTAAAATTAAAATGGAAAACTATTATTTATTTTGCAATAGCATCTGCATTAGCAGCTACCATTGCTGTGTTTACAGTAACCCCCAAATACGAATCATCTGTAACCATACTAGCAGCTAATTCGGTGTTATCCGATAAAGCCCGCATTTTTAATGAACAAATAAAAGACCTATATGGCAATTTTGGAACTGGGGATGACTTGGATAGAATCATTGGCATTGCTGAAATGGATACCACACTTAAAAAAATAGTTGCCGAGTATAAACTAGTTGACTACTATGAAATAAAAGAAGTGAATAATTCTATTGCCATAGAAAAAGCCGTTTTAAAACTTAGAAGAAACCTTCAGTTTACCAAAACAGCAAAGGATCAACTCATTATTTCTTGTTTATGTAAAAATCAACAGTTAGCCGCCAACATACCCAATGCCATTATTGCATTCACCAACCAAAAAATACAATCTATCATAAAAAAAAATTATGAACGTATTGTACAACAATTAGATACAGCTTCTTATACATTAAAATTAGCCTATAAAACAACGGCCACTGCCATTCAATCCGAAAACAGCTTTAGTGCAAATAACCAATTATTAAATCAAGAAGCTACTACCATCCTTGAGCAATTAAACCAATATAAAAAAACAAAGGAAGAATATCAATTAGCCATAAAAACCATTCCATCATTTATTGAAATGATAGAACCAGCTTCAGTTTCCCCAAAACCTACTTGGCCCAACAAACCTATCGTCATTTTAGTAGCGCTTATGGCTGGTGCTATTTTTGCTTGTGTTACCATTATTTTGAATAATCCAAGTAGGGCAATTTAATGCTTACTATTATTCAACGATATCAATTACTTCCAAAATTAGCTTTCCTATTTTTTTTCTTATTTGGATATATATCCATTGTAGAAAACAATATCTGGTGGCTAAGCATTCCTTTTTTATTTTCGGTATCCCCTGTCGTAATTCGTTGGATTATACAAGATACTCAAATTTTATTTTGGACTCTATTGGTTTTATTGCCTTTATCAACTGAACTATCTATTACACCATCTCTGGGGTTAGACTTTCCTGATGAATTTTTTTTATGGATTCTTACTGCAGTAGGCTTTGCCAAATGGATGCATCA
>JAVHPL010000023.1:2139-24421 GCA_036170555.1 Sediminibacterium sp.
TTAGGCATAGCTTTTATGGGTTTGAATTTGCCATGATTAAAAAAACACTTTCCCCCTTTTTTAGAAACCATGTAAACTATTCTTCTATGTTGGTTTGCTTGTTGCCTATTGGATGGGGTATATGGAAATTCACTTTTAACCGTATTCAAAAAAAAATCATCTTGATAGGCCTTATTGTTGCCATTCTTGGAATTGTATTTGCTTATTCCAGAGGGGCTTGGGTTGCAGGAATTGTTGGATTGATAACAGCATGGGGCATTCAAAAAAAATGGATGCTACAACTAAGCATTTTCGCAATTGCATTGGTTAGCATTTTCGCAATTGCTATCATCAGTAATAATAAATACTTACAATTTGCACCTGAACATGATCAAACCATTTTTCATAGCAATTTTAAGGAGCACTTAAAGGCTACTATTACTTTAAAAGATATTTCTAATGCAGAAAGATTTTATCGCTGGGTAGCTGGTGTAAACATGATTGTCCAAAAACCCATTACAGGATTTGGACCCAATAGTTTTTACACCCAGTATAAACCTTATACAGTATCGTTATTCAAAACCTGGGTAAGCAATAATCCGGAACATTCTACTATACATAATTATTATCTTTTAACAGCTATTGAACAAGGCATTCCAGCACTATTACTTTTATTGATTTTATGGATCAGTATGATTATAAGTGCCCAAAAAATGTACCATTCATTTCAAAGCGAATTTTACAAAACCAGTGCACTTATTACAGGTGTGATCATAGGAATCATTGCCGTTATCAATTTTACAAGCGATATGATTGAAACCGATAAAATAGGAAGTTTATTTTGGCTTTCCGCTGGCGTTCTCATTTCCCTTCAAATAAAGCTCAAAGAAGAAACCAGTTTAATAGCAGGCAACATAATAATCCCAAAGAGTATCTTATAGTGGGAAGTAAGCTTATCGGCAAGTAGCCTTTTCTAATCGTCTATAAAAAACTCCCCTTCACCGATTTTATACAATAGGATTAAACCGAATGGAATAAAAAAAGTCTAATAAAAAACAATATTCTATGATCAAGCTCATGAAATATATACTTTCCCTATTTGCGTTAATCCCCCTGTTAATTTATGCATGTATTCCAGAAAATAAGATCAAAAAAAATGATCCTATTTCTTAACAGATACTAATTTGCATTCTTACCTAATTTACTGTTCGTCCTTTCCATTGGTAGGTACCAAATTTCCCCAACCAGCCTGCAATAACGGTATATACTATATGAAATGGTTGCATCAAGGGGAAAAATAGCAAACTAGTAGGCTTCCCAAAAAAAAGCGCTACCGGAATCATAAAACAAAATTCTACAAATGTTTTAGCGAGTAGCAATATCCATATATAAGTTCCAAATCCTGTTATAAAAAGGCTAAACAATAACCCTACTAATAAAAAAGCATTAAAAAAATACACCAACGCAAGCACCCAAAAAATGCTTTTTTCTTCGTAGCGATCGGCTTTACTAGCCCAACGAATTCTTTGTTGAAGAAAGTTACGCCAACTATCCATTGGTGCAGTTGTAACAATCACTTCTTGGCTAAATAAAAAACCCAATTGATCTTTATACTGTTGCTTCATCTTGTACATCAGCAACATATCATCTCCACTAGCTATATCATCAATCCCTTTAAATTCACCAACTGTATAAAATGCCTCTTTTTTATACGCCAAATTTGCACCATTGCACATGCTATGGTATCCGGCAGCAACCGCTGCCGCTGTAATACCTTGTAAGCTCATAAAATCGAGTACTTGAAATAATCCTAACCAGGTATAGTTCAACGTAAACATTACTGGCGCAGCAATAAAAACTGGCTGTTTTTTTTGAATATAATTATCCAGCATATATAGCCAATTGGGGGGTACTTCACAATCTGCATCTGTGGTAACTATCCAATCGCCTGTTGTTTGGGCTACTGCAATCTCAATGGCCTTTTTCTTATAAGCATGAATGGTAGTGCTTATATGATTTACTAAATGAATGAGTTTTAAATTAGGAAAATTAAGCTGCATTTGCTCAACCAGCTCGGCAGTTTTGTCGGTTGAATGATCATTCACTACAATTACTTCAAACAAATGAGTTGGATATTTTTGCCTTTTTATTCCTGCTAAACATTTTACTATCATGGCTTCCTCATTTCTTGCAGGAATAATAATACTAAAGGTAGTTTTAGGAGTAAAACCTACATCAACTTGATATTGCTTCAATTGAAGAAACCAATAAGCATATACCCCAATGAGTAAACAATAAGCAAGGGTAAGTATGGTAATAATCAATAGAAAAACCGGTATCATATACAACAAAGAAAACCAATATTAGCGAACAAAAAACGAAGCAATGGTTTTTGCATACTTTTCTTGTAATATTTGATGCCCTGCATTTAATTCTAGTACTTTAATTAATTGATGAAGATTTTTACTAAATAGCGTTCCCCGCTTGGTAAGAATAATACGATCAAATTTGCCAAAAATCAATACCATGGGTACTTGATGCAAAGCAATCAATTTTTTTACATGGCTCAATTGGGGTCTAAACTTTCTATTGGTAGTCCAAATTTTATATAATGCAGCTCTTTGTTCTGCATCATCTAAATAATAATGTATAAATTTTTGAATGCTTTTGTTGAGTAAGTTCAATTGCTTGGTAACACGCAAGATTCCAAAAATCCAAGACGGGTTTTTCATGGTGTATTTAAACAATTGATTGCCCAAATACGTGTTGGTAGTAAACCACTGCCACCTATTTTTATGAAGCCCATCAGGAGCAATTAAAATGAGTTGCTCAATTTGATGGGGTATTAATTCAAAAATCTTCATGGCCATTCTACCTCCCATACTATAGCCAAAAAGTATCCAGGTTAGATGATTATTTCCAGCAATTTCTTTCATGATAGCAATTAAATCGGCTGGCCATAACAGCAATTCTCCTTTCCATTCAGTTTTTCCATGAAAAGGCAATTCAATTGCTATGAAGGTAAAATCCAAACCTAAATAAGGTTCAAAAACGGCAAAACTATCTGCCAATTCTCCATAACCATGAAAGCAGAAAACCAGGCGATTTCCTGTTCCGAAGCGCTTATAATGAATTTTAGAGGGTCCAAACTCTATAAAGTGGCTATTCATGGCAATTTGTACTAAATTTTACCCATTTATTCTTGGTAGTGTCAAAGAAACGAACTTATTTTGAATTAGTTGCATAACTAACTATATGTCAAACAACCATTTTAAAAGGGGAGAATTGTACAGCGTCATTAATGGGATGGCTTCTACTGCTGTTGCAAGAAGATTACAGAAGAATTTTAGAAAAGCTGGATTAGAAATTACCATTGAACAATGGAGTGTTTTATATCATTTATGGAAGGAAGATAAATTAAGTCAACAGGAATTATGCAACCGCACTTTTAGAGATAAACCCAGTATTACCCGATTAATAGATAATTTAGAAAAGCAGCAACTGGTTAAAAGAATTGCTTCCCCTTCTGATAGAAGAATTAATCTGGTTCAACTCACCAAAGCTGCATTGGAATTACAAGATCTAACCATTGACCTGGCTAATCAAACCATGGCAGAAGCCTTGGTAGGGGTAGAGAAACACGAAATAGAAATTGTTAAATCGGTATTTCAACGGGTATATGATAATTTAACCGTAGGACTTTTAGAAATTCAATAAGCATAAACGAATCAACTCATAAACATTTAAATTAACCATCATGGAAGCCACAAATAAAGCAACAGCCTTACAAGGCGGCGAGTGGATTATCAAAGAAAGCAATCCATACGAAACCTTCATACCAGAAGATTTTAATGAAGAACAAACAATGGTAATGGACATGTGTCAGCAGTTTTTACAATCGGAAGTGCTTCCTATTGTAAATCGCATAGACCAATTAGAACCCGGCCTAATGCCTTCACTCTTAGAAAAAGCTGGTGAGCAAGGATTGCTCTCTACTTCATTTCCAGAAGCCTATGGAGGTCTTGGAAAAGATTTTATTACTTCTACTATTGTAAATGAAGGTTTAGGAGGTGGACATTCTTTTTCAGTTGCCGTTGCAGCGCATACTGGAATTGGCTCTTTGCCCATTTTGTATTTTGGCACTGAAGCACAAAAACAACAATTCATTCCAAAGTTGGCTAGTGGAGAATGGAAGGGTGCTTACGGATTAACCGAACCCAATAGCGGCAGTGATGCATTGGGAGCAAAAACAACTGCCAAGTTAAGTGAGGATGGAAAATTTTATATATTGAATGGACAAAAATGTTGGATCACCAATGGTGGATTTGCAGACGTTTATACCGTTTTTGCCAAAATAGATGGAGATAAATTTACTGGATTTATTATACAAAGAGGCACTGAAGGATTTACACAAGGACCCGAAGAACACAAAATGGGAATTAAGGGATCATCAACAGTTCAATTGTATTTTCAAGATTGTAAAGTACCTGTTGAAAATGTATTGGGTGAAATTGGGAAAGGACATATCATCGCCTTCAATATTTTAAATATTGGCCGATTAAAATTATGCGCAGCAGCATTGGGTGGTGCTAAAAAAGCAGCAGATATTTCTATTAAATATGCCATCACCAGAGAGCAGTTTAAATTATCTATTTCAAAATTTGGTGCCATTAAACATAAAATGGCCGAAATGGCCATTCGCATGTGGGTTTGTGAAAGTGCTTTGTATCGTTCAGCAAAATGGATTGATAACAAAGAGCATGAATTAGCCGCAAGCGGAAAATCTTTTGCAGAAGCTTTATTAGGAGCTGCTGAAGAATACGCTATTGAGTGTGCCATGTTAAAAGTATATGGTAGTGAAGTATTAGATTATGTGGTAGACGAAGGTGTTCAAATTCATGGTGGTAACGGGTTTAGTGATGAGTACATGATTTCTAAAGCATATCGCGATAGCCGTATCAATCGTATTTATGAGGGTACTAACGAAATCAATCGTTTACTTACAGTAGATATGGTATTGAAACGTGCCATGAAGGGAAAGTTAGATTTGATGGGACCAGCCATGGCCGTGCAAAAAGAACTCATGAGCATCCCAGATTTTGGAGCAGGAGATGAAGGCGTTTATGCAAAAGAAATAAAAGCCATTGCCAATTTTAAGAAAGCCATTTTAATGGTTGCAGGAGCCGCTGTTCAAAAACTAATGATGCAATTAGATAAGGAACAGGAGATCTTAATGAATATTGCAGATATGTCTATCGAAGTATTTCATGCAGAGAGTGCATTACTCCGTGTGATGAAATTAGCCAATACAAAAGGGGAAACAGGAGTTACGCTAGAGGCAGATATCATGCGCACTTATTTATATGATGCAGCAGATCGTATTAATAAAGCGGGCAAAGACGCTTTAAATAGTTTTGCTGAAGGAGATGAATTGAGAATGATGCATATAGGATTAAAGCGATTTACAAAAGTAGAACCATTTAATAGCAAGGATGCTCGTAGAAGAATTGCTGAAAAATTAATCAGCGATAACGGGTATACTTTATAACCTATTTTTAATCTTTACCCACAACCTCACCCATATCCAGGTGAGGTTTTTTATTAACGCCTAATCTCAACCCGAGTTCCAACAGGCAATAAATTAAATAGTTCTTGTATGTATTGATTTTTGGTACTAATGCATCCCTCCGTCCAATTTCTATATTGATCAATGGCATAGTCTTCGTGTGGCCAAGTTCCATGAATACCAATTTCACCACCCACTTTAGCAGTTAAGGGAATCAATCCTTCTAATTTTCTTTGATAAAATTTTTCTAAACTTTCCGAATTAGGATAATCTATCATCATAAACCTATTCCACTTTTCATGCTTTCGTTTTGCTACAATATGAAATACTCCTTCGGGTGTTTTCCTATCGCCTTGATACATTTTATCACCCAAATCTTTACTCCCAAACACCACTGGATAGGTAGCCATCCATTCGCCGGTAGAATCATACACTTTTAATGCATATTCGCTTTTTATGATATAAACAGAATATGTGTCTTTATTGGCAGTAAGATGATTAACGGTTTTATGCTTACGGAAGGAACTGGTAATGAATACCATTCCCAAAAATAAGGTCCAACAAACAAGGCGTTTCATAAACGGAGTTTAAAATAAAACGACAAGTTCAGCAATTCATTGTTGATACGATGTTAAAAAATATTTCTACCAATTACTAAAGCGGATCCCCACTGCGTATGGAAACTGTTCTACACGGGTAAGGTCTTTTTGCAATTTGTTTAAGCTATAAGTACCATATAACCTAACAGGGCCAATGCCTAATTCTCCTATAGCTGCCAGTCTCCATGGCTCAAAATCAAAATCATTCTTGTATTTCTGCTTGCCACGTTCGGCACTAATTTGTTTATTTCTACTGCTTAACAAATAACCGGCACTTACTCCTCCACTAAAACTAAACCCTTTTCGATTATTTGGAGTTGTATTAATATGAATCATAAGTGGAACGGTTAAATATCCAACATACAATTTGTTCTTACTAAACCCAATAGAATCATTGTACACAAAAGGTTGTGGATCTTTACGATAACTTAAGTGGGTATCATATCTAAAATTATACATTTCTACCCCTAGCCCATATTTTAAATTCAAAACATGTTTACTAATATTTAGTTTTTGCATAAAGAACCAAAGATTTACATTGGTACTTTTTCCTGTATTCAACCTATAACTACTTTCATTTACCAAACCATCGGCAGGCCTAAAACTTTTAAAATAACTACCCGCCTGGGCATATCCATAATTGGTATTGTCTCTAAAATTGGCAAAACCTAAATCAAAAATCCACCAGTTTGTACTGATATTTTTTTTCTTACCAATCCTGCGCTCTACATTAAAATGCAAGTTTACATGATCGTTTTTATTGGTGTGATAAGTATCAGAATTACTCGTATTTCCCTTATCTTTTTTTATGATAATAAAATTGCCCACTTTAATTGTATCGGTACTATTTAATGAACCACTAGTATCTGTTTGAGCAAAAATGGTTACCGAAGTAGCAAGTACTACTGCCATACATAAAATTCTCTTCATAAATATTGCTTTATTTGTTTGTATCTATTTTTTCTTCTTCTAGTTTCATTTTAGACTTAAATAGGCTTCCCGCTTTGCGGAAGAATCCTCTTAATTTATCTTTATTAATTTCTATACTGCCAACATATAAACTACTTGAACTTTCATCGGTATCTAATTCTCTATACACCGCTGGCTTCATTAAATTGGCCTGATCTATTTCTGTATCAGAATTGGGTGAACCACTATTTTTTTCTGCATGAGTTAGATCTGTATTATGATGGGAATCAGCTTGCAAATTATTTACATTGAGTTCCTGTATTCCCATATTATTTTCACTTGCCTCAGTATTATTTGCACTTGCTATACTGTTGTATATAGTCACTTCATTCGTATGTACATCCATATCAATTTTGCTAACATCTGATAAACTATTTTTCACATCTGTTGCACTATTCAAAAGTGGTTTTGAATTACTTTTTGATGCATCAAGTGAAACAGTATTTGATATACTATTTTGTTTGGCAGATTGTACATTACTATTCATTACAGAAGCAGCCTCCAGAGTTTGTATTTGGTTGGTTTTATTTGGCTTTGTATTGGTATTAATTGATTTTTCTTGAATCTTCATTAAGGATTCTATTGCAGAACGTTTACTTAATTTGGTAGTAGGGGCCATCATCCAAACAGAAAATGCCAATCCAATTAATGCAGCAGCTACAGCCATTCTTCTCCACTGCAAGTACATAATAGAACCCGATATTTTTTCTTTTCTAAATAAAACATCCTTGTTTTCAAATACCAATTGTTCTGGCTGAAGTTTTGTTTGTTGGATCAATAAAAACTGGGCTTGCAGTTGAGGATGTTGCAACACAAACAATTCTACTTCCGCTTCTTCATTCTTATTGAGTTCCCCATCTACATACATTAAAAAATAAGTTTCATAATTATGAAGTGCGATTCCTTCCTGTGCATTTTTTAGCAATGATGATTTATAGGAGAACAGAAACAATTCGTCATTTGGTAATTTAGCCTCTTGTAATAAAATTAATTCCTCTGCTAAGTCGGGGTTTTCCGCTATAAAACTGTCCACTGCTTTCTGGTCTTTGGCGCAGAGCTCATTGTCTACCCAAAGCAGAAAATAGTGTTCGTAATTATGACGGTTAATTTCCATTATTTTATTTTAGGTTGTTATTATCTAACATTGTCTGCGCTTACTAAATAATTTTTTAATGTGAGCCTTGCACGGTGCAGGTATACTTTTACCTGACTTTCTGTTAAACTCATAATTGATCCTATTTCTTGGTAACTATATCCCTCATAATCTTTAAGCATCACCAAACTTTTTTGCGTTTCATTGAGTTTATTCAAAGCATCCATCAATGTTTTTTTCAAGTTACCATCTTGTTGAAACTGCGTTCGGGTGTCTTCGGAAAAGTCGTCTCTTAGTTGTATTCGCTTATTCTTGCGAATATGATCAATCATTTGATTATAGGCAACCGTAAAAAGATACGATTTTGATTTCTCCGTTTCTACCAAATCTCTATTTTTCCATAATTTTTCAAATGCCGATTGAACAATATCTCGCGCATCTTCTTCGTGTCGAAGATTTTTTACTATAAACCGATAAACATTATCGGCATATAGGTTTACGCAATGATTGTACTCGGGTTCGTTCATCAGCAATAGGTTTGATTAGTTTCTGTATATCATTGGTACGATCTAACAGAAGATTTGTTACAAAAACAACAATAAAAATGAAAAATTAGAGGTCAGCTACCTTGGTTAAGTATAAAAGTATGCCAATTACCAGCATCAGTAATAGCAGAGAGCCGTAAAAATATCTACCACCACGCTTAGATACGGCCATTTGCTTTGCTTCCTCCATCTTGGCAAATTCAGAGATTACTTCAACAAATGTTTGTTTTCCACCAAATGCAGCAAAACTAATCGTATATACAAAAGTGAGTAGTATAATAATACCTACCCTACCAGCCAATTCCCAATAATGCAGTTCGAACAATACATCGTATATAAAGCTTCGTTGATTGTTTATTAAAAAATAGGCGATACCAATTCCTGCAATGCTTAAAATATTGGCAATCCAAGCCAATCCTATCATGTGCACCCCGTTGGTTTTAAATTGAATTGCCCCTCTTTGTGCTCTAAGTACAGAATAGTCGTGGCAAATAACCGATTTAAAGATATTCATCTTAATAAGATTAACCCAAAATGCCAGCATTTTGGCAAATAATAACCATAAAGCTAATTTATAAAAAATTAAAGCATTCTCAAATTTTTGAATAGCTCATTTTTAGCACATCAATAATTGATGGTTTGCTCCTGAATAGCCTCAGGAATGGCTCTCCATTCATATTGCTGTGTTCTTAGTTGAGGTTCAAAACCGGCTTCTTTAATAGCTTCTTGAATAGTTTTATAGGTAAACCGGTGAGGCGCACCTGCCGCACTTACTACATTTTCTTCTATCATGATACTACCAAAATCGTTGGCTCCAGCATGTAAACAAATTTGAGCAGTTTGCTTACCAACCGTTAGCCAACTGGCCTGTATATTTTTAATATTGGGCAACATGATACGGCTAATCGCAATCATTCTGATATATTCATCAGGAGTTGTAAGATTATGTACACCCCTAATTCTGGTTAATAAAGTATCTACGTCTTGAAAAGTCCAAGGAATAAAAGCAAGAAATCCTTTAGCATCTGCAGGTTTCATTGCCTGAACTTCCCGTAATCTTACCAAATGAATAAATCTTTCTTCCAGAGTTTCCACATGACCAAACATCATAGTAGCACTGGTAGTGATATTTAATTTATGCGCTTCATGCATTACGGCAAGCCATTCGTCTGCCCCACATTTTCCTTTAGAAATTAATCGCCTAACCCTATCTACTAAAATCTCAGCACCTGCACCAGGCAAGGAATCTAGGCCACTTTCCTGTAACGCTTTCAACACATCATGATGACTCATTTTTGCTAGCTTGGCAATATGGGCAACTTCAGGTGGCCCTAGGGCATGTAATTTTAATGAAGGATATTCTTGTTTTAATTTGCGAAACGTATTGGTATAAAAATCAAGACCTAATTCGGGATGATGCCCACCTTGTAACAATAATTGATCTCCTCCATATTTAAAGGTTTCTTCAATTTTTTTTCTATACACGGGCATATCAGTAATATAAGCTTCGGGATGTCCGGGAACTCGATAAAAATTACAAAACTTACAGTTCGCAATACATACATTGGTTGTATTCACATTCCGATCAATTTGCCAAGAAACCTTACCATGCGGAACTTGAATTTTTCTTAGCTCATCGGCAATATGCATCAAATCGGCTAATGGGGCTTGCTCAAATAAAAACATGCCCTCTTCTTTTGTAAGAAATTCAAAGGCAAGGGCTTTTTGGTATAAATTGGCTAATTGCATAAAAGTAATTGTACGTTACTAACAAAGGTAATATTGTTATTGTTGACTGGTGCAACCAAATTGTACTATGATATGTCTATATTTATATTTTATAATATGATGAAACGATTGCTGCTTGGCCTAACCTTACTCATCAGTTATGCAAGTTATTCTCAGGAAGAATTTGTAGCACCAGATTGTATGCTCATTACTAAAATTCCCTTCTCTCAACTTTCTGGAGGCATTATTCTTTTAAAAGCAAAGCTAGATCAGTTTCCAGATTCATTAAACTTTGTTTTTGATACAGGCAGTGGAGGTATTTCTTTAGATTCAACAACGGCTGCTAACTTAAAATTACCCTTAACCAAAAGTGAAAAAACCATCAGAGGAATTGCTGGTATTAGAAATGTTGAATTTGCTCAGAATCACCAATTACATTTTAAAGGGCTTCATGCAGACGGATTGGATTTTCATATTAATGATTATGAGTTACTCACGAGTGTATATGGCGTAAAAATAGATGGCATAATTGGATATAGTTTTATTCGTAGATATGTAATAAAAATAGATTACGATTTTAATGTAGTAGAAATATATACACCAGGCAATTATAGATATCCAAGAGGAGGCCAATTATTAAGACCTAGTTTTACCACTTTACCCCGTCAAATTGCCAGGATTGAAGATGCTAGAGCAATTTATAACCGATTCATATTTGATACAGGCGCTGGATTATGCTTTTTATTATCTAGAGATTTTATAGATGATAGTAGTTTATTTAAAACCAATAAAAAGTTTTACCCCACGCAGGTTGAGGGCTTAGGGGGAAAAAAACAAATGGAATTAACCGTAGTAAAGTCAGTTAAGATAGGCGCTTTTAAATTTAGAAAAGTACCAGTATATGTTTTTGATGATACCTACAATGTTACTTCATACCCATTGCTTGGAGGGCTTATAGGGAATGAGTTATTAAGAAGGTTCAATGTAATTTTAAATTACCCACAACAAAGCATTCATATAAAACCCAACAGCCATTTTAATGAACAGTTCGATTATAGTTATACTGGGCTTGGTATTTATTTAATTGATGGAGAAATTAGGGTAATAGATGTAATACAGGGTTCTCCCGGCGATAAAGCAGGATTTAAATCGGGAGATATTATTTTTTCTGTGGAAAGCAATGTGACTAAAAACATTCAAACCTACAAAACCCTTTTCCAGAACGCCATTGGAAAAATTAAAACCATTGTGTTTAGAGATCAAGTGCCCATGGTATTAACCATAGATGTAAAAGATATACGAAAATAAGAAAGCTTATTATCTTGTTATTTGTATACACAATAACTTATTTTGCAAACTGATTGAGTGAAAAATGATAGAATATAACCGATTTGTACTAGATAATGGATTAACGGTATTGGTTCACGAAGACCAAGCTACTCCAATGGCAGTGGTAAATGTTTTATATGATGTAGGGGCAAGAGATGAGCAAGAAGATAAAACAGGATTTGCTCATTTATTTGAGCATTTAATGTTTGGTGGAAGTGTTCATATACCCGACTATGATGAGCCATTACAAAGAGCAGGAGGAGATAACAATGCGTATACTACAAACGACCTTACTAATTACTATTGCCAGTTACCAGCGCAAAATATTGAAACAGCCTTTTGGTTAGAAAGTGATCGAATGTTGAGTTTAGCATTTAGTGAAAAGAGTTTAGCGGTTCAAAGAAAAGTGGTTTGTGAAGAGTTTAAAGAACACTATTTAAATAAGCCTTACGGAGATGTTTGGCATAAAATGCGTGAACTAGCTTATACGGTTCACCCCTATCGTTGGATGACGATTGGCAAAGAATTAAGCCATGTAGAAAATGCGCATATTAATGATGTAAAAGCCTTTTTCTTTAACCATTACCGGCCAGTAAATGCCATATTGGTTGTTGCAGGAAATGTAAAAACCGAAGCCGTAAAACAATTGGCAGCAAAATGGTTTGGACCTATCCCAATGGGTGAAAAATATATTCGAAATTTACCTCAAGAACCCAAACAAAACGAAGCAAGAAAATTAATTATTGAAGCAGCCGTTCCCGTAGATGCATTCGTAAAAACATGGCATATGGATGCAAGACTAGAAAAAGGATATTATGCAGCCGATTTACTTACAGAAATTTTAGGTGGAGGTGGATCTTCCAGATTGTATCAAGCAATTGTGAAAGAGAAAAAATTGTTTTCAAATTTAGACTGCTACCATTTTGGATCTATGGATGGTGGTTTAATAAGTATCGAAGGCAAGTTGGTAAAAGGGGTTACCATGGAGCAAGCAGATTCAGCCATTACAGAAGAATTAGATAAAATTAAAGAAACACTTGTTGCAGAAAATGAATTACAAAAAGTAATCAACAAAACCGAAAGTGTAATTGCTTTTGAAGATATGAGTGTAATGAGCAGGGCTAGTAGTTTAGCCATGTACGAATTATTAGGAGACGCATCTTTAATGAATACAGAACTAAATAAATACCAGGAAGTAACCCCAAATGATTTGCACCATTATGCAAATGACATTTTTAGAGAAGGCAATAGCAATACATTATACTATTACGCAAAGCAATAGATCAATTAGTAAAAAATGACTTTGAACAGAACAATTACGCCGCTTATTACAGATGCAGTAAGTTTTAATTTGCAATTAAAAAAATGCGAAACATATAATCTAGATAATGGTGTGCCCGTATATAGTATGAACGCTGGTGCACAAGAAGTATTAATGATAGAATGGGTTTTTTATGCAGGAAATTGGTACGAGCAAAAAAATATAGTTGCTGCCACCACTAATTTCATGTTAAAAAATGGCACCCATAAAAAAACAGCTTTTGATATTAATGAATATTTTGAATTTTACGGAGCCTATTTAAATAGAACCTGTTACAATGAAACGGCCACCATTACATTGCATTGCCTAAGTAAACATATTCATGAACTGCTACCTGTAGTTGCAGAAATACTTACCGAGAGTATTTTCCCCGAAGAGGAACTAAATATTTATCGTGTTAATCAAAAGCAAAGACTAGAAGTAAACTTAAAGAAATGTGATTTTATTGCCAATCGTTTAATAGATGAATACGTTTATGGCATACATCATCCTTATGGAAAATATACATCAACATTAGATTATGATCAACTAAATAAAGAAGAGTTGATTGCCTTTTATGAAAAATTTTATAAAGAAGGAAACTGTACTATTTTTACAGCAGGGCAAATACCCGCTGATTTATCTACAGCATTAAATAAATGGTTTGGCCATTTGCCCTTTCAAAAAAAAGATATAACACCAATACAATATATACAGCAACCTGCAACAGAAAAAAAATACCATATCATCAATGACCCAGCAGGAGTACAAGCTGCCATTAGAATTGCCAGGCCTTTCCCCAACAAACATCATCCTGATTTTCAAAAAGTGCAAATTTTAAATAATATTTTTGGTGGATTTTTTGGTTCTCGTTTAATGAGTAATATTCGGGAAGAAAAAGGTTATACGTATGGCATACATAGTTATATTCAAAATCATATACATGATACTGCTTGGCTTATTAGTACTGAAGCAGGAAAAGAGGTTTGTGCCCCCACTATAGAAGAAGTATATAAAGAAATGCAAATACTTTGTAATGAACCAATAGAGGAAGATGAATTGAGTTTAGTACGCAATTATATGATTGGTTCGGTATTGGGCGAATTAGATGGACCATTCCAGTTGATTGCCCGATGGAAAAATTATGTATTAAACGAAATGGATGAAACTTATTTTTATAAAAGTGTTGAGTTAATAAAAACAACCAGCGCGGAAGAATTACAAGAACTGGCAAAAAAATACTTAACTCCCGAATCATTTTACGAGCTAACCGTAATTTAATCAACAAAATATTAAAGCTTAATTTTTGAAAATACATAGAGCATTTCAGTAGCTATTTGTTGAGACCGTTCTTTATACACAGCTTCTTGCTGTGGAGTACCATCTGAAATTTTGGGATCATCGTACATTATTTTTAAGCGAGCTTCTGCACCAAAAACAATGGGGCAAGATTCATCTGCATGAGAACAAGTAAGAATGGCAGCATAGTCTTTTTGGGGATTAGGTTTATCACTATATTTTTTAGAATACGCATCAATGGCAGGGTACTGGTTACTAAATTGAACCTGATAATGTGGATTGCTGCTATTCTCAGTTGTAGTAATTACAAAACCGTTAACCCGTAACGTATTAACTGCATTCAAATTAAAAGCAGTAACCTCAGTGCCACCAGAATAACAAGTAATGGAGGGGATACCATAAAATGCAGCAGCGGCTTGTGCCCATATTTGCCCAAAATGGCTTCTGCGAGAATTATGCGTGCAAATAAAAGTAAGTTGAACCGATTGTTTTTTAGCTTTTTTTTGCTGAATATAATTACTCAATTCATTTAATTCAAGCTTTCTACTTTGAGGAATCTTTTCAAACTGTGTTGCGCAGAATGTTAGGTAAGCCTTGATAGAAGGAAAAATGTCTGCAGCATAAGTTGCCATAGAAAAAAATTTAAATTAACAACAGCCCGATCCTGGAGTGCAGCAAGCAGCTTTGATGGGTTTCTCAGCGTACACTGTTACACTAAAAATTCCGGTGTTGCCATTTTTAAAATCGGCTAGTTCTTGTTCATTTAAATAATTTACCAAAATATCGTCGGGTATTACAATGGCTTTTTCTTTTTGTAAAACAATATTGGTAAAACCATTGGTATGAATCAATTCCATATATACTTCTTTTTGAATGGCCCCGGCAACACAGCCCGCATACATTTCTGCATCCTTACGCAATGCTTCGGGCAATTGACCAACCAATACCACATCGGAAATACTAAAATGCCCTCCTTGTTTTAGCACACGAAATATTTCTTTGAATACGCCATCTTTATTAGGCACCAGATTCAATACACAATTGCTTACTACTACATCGGCTATATCAGATGCCAAGGGCATATCTTCTATATCACCTTCTCTAAATTGTACATTATCAAATTGCAGTTTGGCAGCATTGGCTTTTGCCTTTGCAATCATAGCAGGGGTAAAATCAATACCAATTATTTTTCCTGTTTCACCAGCTTCTGCTCTTGCAACAAAACAATCATTACCTGCACCACTACCTAAATCTATTACGGTATCTCCTTTTTTTATTTTTGCAAACTTTGTAGGTAAGCCGCAACCTAAACCCAAATCGGCATCTGCATTATAGCCCTCCATCTTGGTGTAATCATCACTCATAATATTGTACACTTCTGTACTGCATCCACCAGCGCCACAACAAGAAGATAAATTTTGCTCAATGCTTTGATCTGCAATAGCAGCATATTTTTCTTTTACTAATTCTTTTAATACTTGATCGTTATTCATGATTTTATTTTTATTATTTAACAACAAGAATTTGCTTGCTGATCTTTTAACTTATTAAATAAATGATTAAATGATTGATTAAATTTTTCGAATGCTTTCCAATTAATACAATAACAGCTTCGAGGGCCTTCTACAGTGCCTTTAATTAATCCAGCTTCTTTTAATTCTTTTAAATGTTGAGAAACTGTAGACTGTGCCAGCGGAAGTACTTCTACAATTTCACCACAAACACATTCATTTTTTTGTGCTAATACTTTTAAGATAGCAATACGGGCAGGATGCGACATTGATTTTGCAAATGCTGCCAGTTCTTGTTCGGCTTTAATAAACTCTGTTAATTTTGGACTAGCCATATTAATCGTTTTTGTACGATAATCAAAGCTAAGCAGAAAATGAATTCATCGTATAAAACCGATAATAAATCTTTGAAAACCATTTATCACTTCATTTTACCGTTCATCCTATTTATAAAAATGAGTAAAATTATAAATAATTGATTATCAATATATTATATTAAACCTGCATCTAAATTCAACCTATTACCTCAAAATACTTGGTACTATGTGTTGCATAGTACTATAATTATCCTCATCTTTGTGATGTCAATAACAACAAACTAAACAATTAAAAAATAAAGTCATGAAAACGCAAACCATCCTTCTCGTAGAAACCAAAGATGTAAAAGTGAGCAAACCCGTTTTTGGGTTAGTAGATTTTTGGAACTTGGAGCGCATGCGCAAAGTAAGATCTCCAAGAAGAAATATGAACTAGTTGTTTCTATTTATCATCCTCATTAAAAACAATCACCATGGATATTCAAAATACACAGAGCCAAATGCGGAAAGGCGTGTTGGAATTTTGTATCCTGTCTATTATTCGGCAAGGGGAAGTGTATCCCTCCGATTTGGTAGACAGAATGAAAGCAGCCAATCTGCATATTCTGGAGGGAACCCTTTATCCCTTGCTTACTAGGTTAAAGAATGCCGAACTGCTCACCTATCGTTGGGTAGAAAGCAATAGTGGCCCCCCACGCAAATATTTCGTGATGACCGAAAAAGGACTTGCTTTTTACGGTAAACTCGAAAAAACCTGGCAGGAACTGGCCGATGCAGTTCAAGTGCTAACCCAACCAGTATCACCGCCAGCATTAGATAACCAAACCAACCTTAACCAAGAATAAACTATCATACCATGAAAAAGGTAATAAATATAAACTTTCAGGGCAGGATTATACCTATTGAAGATACCGCTTACGATGTACTAAAGCAATATGTAGAAAGTCTGCGCCGCTTCTTTGCAAACGAAGAAGGAAAAGATGAAATTATCAACGATATTGAAGGAAGAATTGCTGAATTATTTGGAGAACGTCTTAAAAAAGGCAGCACCTGCATTACCGAAGAAGATGTAGACAGTGTTATTGCTGGCATGGGACGTCCTGAAGATTTTGAAGGAGAAGAAAGCAATTTACAATCTCAACTTGGTGGAGAAAAAAATAGAGAAAATAAAAGTCAACAACAATATCGCCCTAATGCAGAAGCAGATGCTAGCAGTAGCAGAGGCCGTTTATACAGAGACAAAAATGAAAAAATATTGGGAGGTGTTTGTAGCGGTGTAGCTGCTTACTTTAGAATTGATCCTACCATTGTTCGATTAATTTTTGTTCTCTTTACATTTAGTGGAGGTGCTGGATTCTTATTGTATATTTTATTTTGGATTATCCTGCCTGCCCGTCCATTAAATAATGTACCATCTACCAAAAGATTATACCGCAACCCCGAAGAAAAAGTGGTTGCAGGTGTAGCCAGTGGTATTGCTACTTATTTTGATATTGCCATTTGGATACCAAGATTAATATTTGCTATGCCATTGGTTATAGGCATCATTTCATCTCTATTTAGAACAGCCTTTTGGTTTGATATAAATCCTTTTCCTGGATTCATTTTTGGATCTTTTGGAGGAACCCTATTTGTAGTATACGCTGTATTGTGGGCAGTAATTCCCGAAGCAAAAAGTGCTTCGGAGAAATTAGAAATGCGTGGAGAAAAAGTAGACTTGAATACCATTAAAAATACCATTCAAGAAGACTTAGAAGGATTTAAAGAACGTGCAGAAAAATGGGGTGGAGAATTCTCTGATAAAGCCAAAGAATTTGGTTCTGAATTTGGAAATACGGTAAGCCAAAAAAGTAAACAATTTAGCGCAGAAGCATCTCATGTAACCAAAAGTGGAGGTAGTAAAGCATTGAATGCAATTGGCATCTTGTTTAAAGCATTCTTTTTATTTATCGCAGGCATTATTGCATTTGCTTTACTCATTGCATTGATTGCAGTAATGGTAGCTAGTGTAGGTGTATTTCCTTTGAAGAATTTTCTCTTAGAAGGATTCTGGCAAAACCTTTTAGCATGGAGTACCTTAATTTTCTTCTTGTTTGTTCCTGTAGTAGGAATTGTAATTTGGTTAATTAGAAGAATCATTGGAGCAAAATCTGGCAATAAATACCTTGGATTTACCTTTGGAGGCTTATGGACTCTGGGTATTATAAGCGTGGTATGTTTAGCTGCATTCATTACCCAAGAATTTGATGCACGTGCAAGAGATAAAAAAGATATCAACATTGTTCAGCCAAGTACTCAGAAATTAATTATTAAAGTGGCAGACACTAAAGCACAAGTAATTGGGAAGTGGATTAAATTAGATGGTATTGTTAGCATAGACAATGATAGTTTGGTACTGAATAATATCAACCTAAGAATTGCTAAAAGCGGAGACTCATTATATCATATTTATTATCATAAATTTAGTAATGGTAAGGATGAAGAAACTGCGCTAAAAAATATTGAGCAAATCAACTATGGTCTTGTTCAAACAGATAGTATGATTTATTTAGATAGAGGCTTTAATTTAGTTAAGGGTACTAAGTTTCGTAATCAAGGAGTGGTAGTTACTATTCAAGTTCCCATTGGTAAAAAAATTATGTTCGATAGAAATGTATTTAGAAGACTCAATTGGTTTAATATCAACCACAATAACCGAGACTATGATTGGGAAGATGATTGGAATGATGGAATAGATTCTAGAGGATTCAATACCAATATAGATTATATCATGACGCCAGGAGGTTTAGAACGTGCCAACAAAACCGATCAAGACCGCAACTACGATGGAGATAATAACCATGATGAATCTAATAACGCTATTGAAGAGTTTAAAAAAAGCAAGGAAGAATTAAAAAGGGAATACGAACGCAAAAAAAAGGAAGCTGAAGACCTCAAGAAAGAATTAGATAAGCCAGTAGATACCACCCAATATCGTTATCAAAAAGTTACCTATAATGAACCAGTGAAATATCAACAAAAAATAGCAGGTAAAATAAAGGAAAATACAGAAATGATAGATTTAGGCGCAGAAGCTAGTAGACTGTCTTTAATGCAACTACAGTCTTAAAATAGGTTGGTTTTAGGTATTACAAAGAACCTTGTTCCTATTTGGAATGAGGTTCTTGCTTTTTATATATGCATGAAAGCTTACTTTTGCAGCTATAAAATTGTAATGCATGAAAAATACACCCTTTACACAGAAACATATTGATTTAAAAGCTAAAATGGCTGAGTTTGCAGGATACAATATGCCCATTAGTTACACAGGCATTAACGATGAACATACGGCTGTAAGAAAAAATGCAGGGGTATTTGATGTAAGTCATATGGGAGAATTTATGTTAAAGGGAGAAAACGCATTAGATCTTATTCAAAGAGTAACTTCGAATGATGCTTCAAAAATAACCAATGGACAAGCTCAATATAGTTGTTTGCCCAATACTACAGGAGGCATTGTAGATGATTTAATTGTTTACTGCATAGAGCAGAACAAAATCTATATGTTGGTGGTAAATGCTTCTAATATAGAAAAAGATTGGAATTGGATATCCTCTTATAATACCAAGGGAGTTGATATGGAGAATATAAGTGATAAAACTTGTTTATTAGCCATTCAAGGACCTAATGCAACCAAGATATTGCAACCACTTACCAATACAGATATCATGAATTTGAAGTACTACACTTTTGTAAAAGGAACTTTTGCAGGAGTAGAAAATGTACTCATTAGTGCAACAGGATATACAGGATCGGGCGGAGTTGAAATATATTTTGAAGACCAGCATGGGGCTGCCGAAACAATCTGGAACGCCATATTTGCAGCAGGTACACCACAAGGATTAAAGCCCATAGGATTAGGAGCAAGAGACACACTACGTTTAGAAATGGGGTATTGCCTTTATGGAAATGATATTAATGATACTACTTCTCCATTAGAAGCAAGTTTAGGATGGATCACTAAATTCACAAAACCCTTTACCAATAGCGAAGCATTGCAAAAGCAAAAAGAGGCTGGTATTACACGCAAGCTAGTAGGTTTTGAAATGGTAGATCGTGGAATTCCAAGACATTATTATAAAATAAAAGATGCCAATGGCAACTTAATAGGTGAAGTAACCAGCGGCACCCAAGCCCCTTCATTAAATAAAGCCATTGGTATGGGTTATGTAGCAATAGACCATGCTGCCATAGACAGTGAAATATATATTGATATAAGAAACACTTTAGTAAAAGCCAAAGTGGTAAAAGCGCCGTTTGCTTAATTGGTTTAAGCCGGGTAAGGTTTATGCAATAGCAATTTTGATCTCTTTGTACTTTGCCCACTTTTCTTTTACTTTTTTTAGTAAAACCAATTTGGTTACTTCGCCTTTGCTATTATCATTCAATTGTACAAGCATAATTGCTTTATTAGCCAATTCATTAATGCAAATCCTTGAAAAGATTACGGAGCCTACTAAAATTTGGTTGCTTTGTATTTTGTGTGTCTGATTTATTAAATTATAGAGACTAATTTCTTTTATCTCCTCTATCTGTAAGTTTACTGAATCGGTAACTCCTAAAAGAGTCGTATATAATTTAAAGTATTCTTCATCACCTTTAAAGTAATTTGAATCTAGAAAAAGTATATCCCTCCATTTATTTAATGGAAGAAGTTTACTGTATAAATTAATAGTTACAGTATCTCTAGTAGTATAAGTAAAATCGTTAGGAGCAGGAATAAGTGTATGATACTGGAATGGGAAAGTATCTACTATGCTTGTAAAGTTATTATTGATAATTTCTAATTCTTTATTGTAGTTGACATTATTTTTATCATTACAAGCATAGATTATAACTAGTAAAAAAATTATATTACTATTTTTTTTATACAAACTCATCATTTTTATATTTAAAAGTATTTTCTAAAATTGATTACAATATTTCCTGCATTATCATCATCTACTATTACATTAAATGCATCTCGTTCAAATCCAAACCCAAAATCATAAATCCCTTCACTTTTATTATTTTTTGTAGTACCAAAATGTACTAATTCATGAAGTAGAGTTACTCCTAATAAAAAAGCTGTAGCTTCTTGAGTAGAAGATAAAACAGCCGCTTCGAGTCCTCGAACATATAGTGCATTGATACTTACTATTTTAATTGACTGTTTTATATAAAATTGACCGAATTTACCTGGTTTGTATACTGCTAGCTTTATTGTTGGACCGATTCCAAAAGTTAAATTAGTTAAAATTTGCTGTTTACTTAAACCCGAATAAGCTTGTAAAGCAGACATTACTTTTTGATGATTTTTTACAAAACTTTTCAGATTCTTAACCATATTAGTAAACCTAGGATATAAAATCTCGTAATTATCTGCTATTTCAAATTTGAAATTAGGTTCAACTGTTGGATTTATATCCGAATAAGTAGTTCCGTCGTCTGCATTGTTATTCCAAATGAAAGGTGCTGGGGGAGATGGCTGTTCATCTACATCAAGTGCATCTTGATAAAATCCAATATTGTTTGGATCTTCAAATTGATTTGGAAAATTATAGAGATATGAGTTACTGGGATCATAATAACCTGCATTGCCATCATAATATTGCCAAGGATCACTTGGACCATGAGTTAGGTTATAGTCTATTGGAGGATTTGTTAAAAACCAATTTGTTAAGTCAAAAATAGAAGAGCCAGTATCCCCTGGATTTAGATTCTGATTAACTGTACTTCCAAACGATTTGTTTTGGTAAAGTAAAAATGACCACCTCCACTACTCAAAGGAATTTTCACAATCATTTGGCCTTTATAGTAAGTTTTAGCTGCCTTATCAATTAAAGGTTTTGGCCCATCTGGTATCATTTTAAAATAATTACCAATCCAACCAGATAACTCTTTTCTAGAGATATTTTCAATTTGGGTATTGATGGGTTGCTCGGTTTTTTTTTGGCAGGCAAAAAAGAATAAACTTGAGGCAATGGTTAAAACCAATGCAAGTTTAATGGGGGGGGGTAAAAGGTTAG
>JAVHPL010000024.1:0-24295 GCA_036170555.1 Sediminibacterium sp.
AGGAGAAACCATTGAGCAATGTGCCATAAGAGAGGTTCAAGAAGAAACAGGGCTACAGGATATTACGTTAAAAAAGTTTATTTCCATTACGCTCCATGAATATTTTGATTCTTATTTAGATGAAAATGTAATTAAAGAAAGTCATTGGTATTATATGACTGTTAAAGACCATCAAGTGTTGGTTCCCCAAACAGAAGAAGATATTAGTATGATTAAATGGATAAGTAAAGCCGTTTTACCTGAATATATAAAGAATACGTATCCCAATATTCAAACGATCATTAAAACTTTCTTTTCAACACAGCAACCGTAATACGACTGATACAAATTAATTTTCCCAATTCATCGTAAATAGTAATTTCCCATACTTGAGAATTGGCCCCAATATGTATTGGTTTAGTAATGCCAGTTACAAAACCTTCTTTAGCGCTTCTTATATGATTTGCATTTATTTCCTGCCCAACACAAATGAACTTACTTTGGTCTACAACCATTGCTGCACCAACACTTCCCAACGTTTCGGCCAATGCTAACGAAGCTCCTCCATGCAATAATCCATAAGGCTGTTTAGTTCTATGATCTACCGGCATGGTGGCCTTTAAATAATTAGGGCCCACTTCGGAAAAGGAAATTCCTATATGTTCCCCCATTGTGTTTTTTCCTAACCCTTCAAAATCAGCCAAGGAAAGATCTTTCTTAAACCAAATACACATATATACAAATGATTTATTAGAGTGAATTAATTACCGCCTGTGGTAAAAAGGGAGATGCATTACCACCATTGCGTAAAATATCTCTAACAATGGTTGATGCCACCGAAGTATATTTTGGCTCACCTGTTAAGAAAATGGTTTCAATAGAATGATTCATGGTTCTATTGGCATCTGCAATGGTTTTTTCATATTCAAAATCACTCACATAACGTATTCCTCTCAAAATAAATCGAGCTCCTATTTGTTCGCAAAAATGAACGGTTAAACCCTCGTAAACTACACTTTCTACCCTTGGCTCATCTTGATAAATTTCTTTAAACCATTCCATTCTTTGTTCAGCACTAAACATGGGGTTCTTAGACGAATTAATTCCAATGCCCACAAATATTTTATCAAATAATGGTAAAGCCCTATTAATAATATCAGTATGACCTAAAGTTACTGGATCAAAAGTTCCAGGAAATAAACAGATGCGTTGCATATTCAATAATTTATTGCCTTGGCATTTTTTAATTTATTGCTCTCTTTCTGCAAGTAAATATAGTGCAGCCATTCTAACCGCTACCCCGTTTTCTACCTGATTTAAAATAATAGAGTAAGGTCCGTCTGCAACATCACTATCCAATTCTACACCTCTATTGATTGGCCCAGGATGCATGATAACAATTTCCTTTCCTAAACCTTCTAACATTTTCCTTTTAATTCCGTATGCCAAATTATATTCCCTTAATGAAGAAAACAAAGGTTGATTTTGGCGCTCTAATTGTATGCGCAAAACATTGGCAACATCACACCATTTCAATGCTTCTTGTAAATTATAGGTAACCCTAACACCAAAAGCTGCTGAAATATAAGTAGGAATTAGGGTTGGGGGCCCAACTACCAAAATTTCGGCACCCATCTTCTTTAACAAATACATATTACTCAAAGCCACCCTACTATGCATGATATCTCCAATGATAGCAACTTTTAATCCTTCCAATCTGCCCATTTTCTCTTTCATGGAAAAAGCGTCTAATAAAGCCTGTGTAGGATGTTCGTTTATTCCATCCCCTGCATTTACAATGGCTGCAGGTATATGCTTGGCTAAAAAATGGGGTGCTCCAGATGCACTATGGCGCATTACCACCATATCTACTTTCATACTTAGAATATTGTTCACCGTGTCTAATAAGGTTTCCCCTTTTGCAGCCGATGAACTACTAGCAGCAAAATTCAATACATCTGCAGAAAGCCTTCTTTCGGCTAACTCAAATGACATTCTTGTTCTAGTAGAATTTTCGTAAAAAAGATTCACAATGGTAATATCTCTTAGAGAAGGAACTTTTTTTACAGGACGCTGCAAAACCTCCTTAAATTGTTCGGCAGTAGAAAGAATAAGTTGAATATCCTCCTTTAAAAGGTCCTTGATACCAAGTAAGTGTTTGGTAGATAGTTTCATTAAAAATCAAAGATAATAGATTACACTAAAACCACTTCGTCTTTTTCATCTTTTTCTCGCCAATTTACTTGAACCCTGTCTGAAACAATGGTATCAATCGCTTTCCCTAAAAAATCGGGTTGAATAGGTAATTGCCTGCTAAATCTTCTGTCTATTAGTACACATAGAGAAACTTTAGAAGGTCTGCCAAAATCTAATAAAGCATCTAAAGCAGCCCGGATAGTTCTACCCGTATACAATACATCATCAATTAAAATAACCGTTTTGCCTTCAATACTAAAAGAAATATCAGTTTGATTGGCAATATGCAAGGCTTTTCGAACGTCATCCCTGTAAAATGTAATGTCTAGCTTTCCGTAGTGAATAGGATTGGCAACAAGCATATTTTTTAATTCTGAAACAATCCGATCACTTAAAAAAATTCCTCTTGGCTGCAGGCCAATAATTACGGTATTTTTCAGCAATGGGTTATTTTCCAGAATCTGGTGAGCAAGTCGCTTTACGGTAAGCGCCATTTGCTGTTCAGATAAAATAGTCTTCAAAATATAAATTTTAATAAAAATAAATCCTTTCTTCCAAATCAAAGCGGAATAATTATAGATGTTCTGCTTTACTTTGCTAAAGATGTTACTGTTAAAAAATGTAGAATTAGTTCAATTTAGGAATTACGCCCAACAAAAATGGTCGTTCAAGGAAAAAATTATAGGTATTTGTGGATTCAATGGAACGGGTAAAACCAATTTATTGGATGCTATTTATTATTTAAGTTTTTCTAGAAGTTATTTTGTCAAAACTGATGCGCAAAATGTACGTCATGGAGATACTGGTATGCGACTGAGTGGACAATATATCTTACACAATGAACCTCAACAAATAACTTGTATTCTTAGAGAAAACAATCGAAAAGAATTGTTACTCAATGAAGAACAGTATAAGAAAATGTCAAATCATATTGGTAAATTCCCCTGTGTGATGATTGCTCCAGATGATATAGACTTAATTACGGGCAGTGGTGAAGCAAGAAGGAAAATGATTGATACCATTTTATCACAAACCAATAAAATGTATTTAATTCAATTGATGGCCTATACCAAAGTACTTCAACAAAGAAATAGTTTATTAAAACAAGCTGAAACAAACGCACATTTAGATCATACTCTTTTGCAAACATTGAATGAGCAACTAGTAGAATGTGGTACTTTTATTTATCAAACCAGAATTGATTTTTTACAACAATATATTCCTTTGGTCATTTCGGGCTATGAAAAAATTGCTGAAAAAACAGATGGACTGTGCATACAATATGAAAGTCAATTAAACAATGCTTCATTTGAATCATTACTAAAGGCAAGCCTTCCAAACGACCTGATAGTTCAACGAACAACCAAAGGCATTCACCGAGATGATTTATTTATTTCAATGAATGCACATCCATTTAAAAGCGAGGCTTCTCAAGGTCAGCGAAAGAGCTTACTCTTTGCTTTAAAGCTGGCTGAATGGGAATACTTGAAATTAAAAATTGGCTTTGCTCCTATCTTATTGCTAGATGATGTTTTTGAAAAATTAGATGAAAAAAGAATGTTTCAGCTTTTAAAAAGAGTTTGTAGTAAAGAATATGGTCAGGTTTTTATTACAGATACCCATGCAGATAGATTGCAACAGCAATTAACACAAACAGGTACTGCTTTTGAAATAGTAGAATTATAAATACACTAACTTTACTTTATGGCTGAAATGCATATTGGCGATGCCCTTAAAGGATTTATAAGAAAAAGTCATTTAAAAAATGGTATCAGGGCTGTACAAATTGAAGAAGTTTGGGAGCAACTGATGGGTAAAACTATTGCTAAATACACCGAAAAAATTCAAATTATTGGAAAAAAATTATTTATACATACCAATGTAGGCCCGCTAAAAAACGAATTGCAATATCAAAAACCACAAATTATTGCCAGGGTTAATGAAGCTTTTGGAGAAGATTTGATTGCGGAAGTAATTATTCAATGATCAATAAATTTTACCAATAAAATGAGTATATACAAAGATTACAATTACAAACCTTTCTGTAGTTTTTTTCCTTTACGTAATTACTTTTTATTGATCAATTTTTCTACATCAATATAACTATACTTAGCAAGAATGGTAGCCCCTTCCATTAAAAAATAGGTAGGCTTAACCCTAGCGGCCGTTTTTAATACGGTAGCGTCGCAACTAAATACAGGTATATGACTAATTTGATCTGCAATTTTTTGAGCTTCAGCAGAAACAATATAAATGGGTAATTGCATTACTGTAATTTGAGGTAATAATTCCATAAAACCCAATTTCCACTGTTCCATATTATTACCATCTTGTACAAACAACAATACATATTTCCCTTTTTGTTGAAAGATTGCTTCTGTAGAATCTACTTTAGATAGCGTTTGCAAAGAAAAATCAGTAATGGCTGGTTTTAATCCATTCCCTTTTTTTACTAATTGATCTTTTCGATTAATAAACTCATAAGTAGAATCAAAATCAGTTGGAAAATTGGCCTGATCAAATTGCCATAGTTTGCCCTTTTTTTTATAAAAAAATTGAATAGAAAAACTATCAGTAGTGGCACCTGCTGGTATTTTCATTTGATCTGTTATATTATTGCCCACTTTATAAGGTAAGCAATCTATAAATGGCAAGTGACGCAACACGTACCATTGGGTAAAAAAACAAGTTATTATAGTACAGGATAACCATAAAATGGCCATTCTATTGGGCAAGGCTGATGGCAACCCATTCTTAAAAATTAATAAAAATAAAATGAGTACCAATAAAAAAAGATCCTTCCCAAAAGACTGTACAGGAGTAATAGGTAAACAATCTCCAAAACAACCACATGCTTTTATTTTACCGGAAAATAATGCATACCCTGTTAAAAAAGTAAAGAATATAATTAATAATAATAGTAGCCAGCTAAATAATTTCATTTGCCATCCAATTATTATGGCTACTCCCGCTAGCACTTCAAAAACATTCATTAAAATAGCAAAAATTAAAGCATAATCATTTAGGAAATGAAAATTTCCTACTTCAAAAAATTCCTGCATTTTATAACTCAAACCCAGAGGATCATTTATTTTAATAAGCCCAGAAAAAATAAACAACACACCAACAATCCACCTGATTACTAATACACTTGTTTTCATATAGCTTATTTTAATGCCTACCCTCTTCTATTAAGATTAATGCAAATGCAGCATAATTAATAATATCAATATAATTAGCATCTATTCCCTCACTAATTAAAGTTTTCCCATCGTTTAATAAGATTTGTTTAATGCGAAGTAGTTTCATCAAAATTAAATCGGCAAAACTTTCTTGACTCATTTCTCGCCAAGCTTCTCCATAATCATGGTTTTTAAACAACATCGTATCTTTAGCAAGTTGAATATTTTTATTATAGAGTAATGCAGTAGAATCCACCGTTAATTCCTCCACAGTTGCTGATGAAAAACCCAATTGAATCATTCCAATTACTGCATAGTTTAAAATTCCCTTAAACTCAGAAGTTATATCATCCTCTACTTTTTGTGTTTTTAACTGCTGAATGGTTCTAATGCGTAATGCCTTAATAAAAATTTGATCTACAACAGAAATAGTTCGCAAAACGCGCCAAGCAGTTCCATAATCCTTTGTTTTTTTTATAAAAATATCGTTACAGCTTGCAACGGCTTTGTCAAATTGCTGGTTAGTGCTCAACATTATTCTAGTGATTTACTGCTTTTGATAATATCTTTGAATTGAGTGCAATTTAACTGAATCAAGAGAATGTTTACATTTAACTGCAAAGGAAGTTTATGGGTAGTGAAAAGTCCACAGGTAATGGGCATCATCAATGCTACCCCAGATTCATTTTATGAAGCTAGCAGAACAGCTAATATTGATATAGCTTTAGCCCAAGCCAACCGTATGATTCATGAAGGTGCAGCTATTTTAGACATTGGCGCACAAAGCACTCGCCCAAACAGTAGTTTGGTTGGCGAACAGGAAGAAATAGATCGGGTAGCTCCAATCATAGAAGCCATTCACAAAGCCTTCCCCTTAACCTATTTATCCATTGATACTTATTATCCCAAAGTAGCCCAAGTGGCCGTAAAGGCAGGCGCAAGTTTTGTAAATGATATAAGCGGGGGAAGATTTTATTCGGAAATGTTACCTACAGTGGCCGCTTTATCTGTACCCTATATTTGTATGCATAGTACCGGAACTGCGGCAACCTTACATGAAAAAACCATTCAAGGTTCTATCACCGCCTCAGTAATTACCTATTTTAAAGAAAGAGTAGAATCCTGTACAAAAGCAGGCATTAAAGACCTGATGATAGATCCAGGTTTTGGATTCGGCAAAACCCTCGATCAAAATTTTCAGCTATTAAAAGAAATGAATGCATTACAAATTTTTGGATTACCCATATTATTGGGAGTTTCTAGAAAATCAATGATTTATAAAACCCTGCATATTTCAGTTGATGAAGCTTTAAACGGAACCACCGTATTACATACTATTGGGTTATTAAATAATGCTTCCATACTAAGAGTTCATGATGTTAAAGAAGCAGTTGAAGCCATTCATCTAGCGGCCTATCTAAAAAAATAAACTGCCGAAAGTTTTATGAAGCTAACGACAGTTTATTTAAAAATTAATTATCTAATTAATGTTGCGGAACACCTTGTGGCATGCCTGGCATAGCAGGCTGTGCTGGTTTAGGTGCTGGCATAGTTATATCTAATACCTCAACATCAAATATTAATGTTGCGTAGGGAGGAATAACCGGAGCACTTCCGTTTGGTCCATAACCCAATAAGGCTGGAATATAAATTTTACCTCTTCCACCCTTACCAAAACTGCGGATACCATCATCCAGACCTTTAATTACACCTGCACTTCCAATTACAAAAACCAATGGCTGCTGATTGGGACTATCTTTATCCATATTGCCATCAAATTTTTTGCCGTTAGGAAATGTACCTCTATATAAAATAGATACTTGTTTGCCTGAATCTGCTTTTACATTTGCATCACCCACATTGGCAACTTCTACAAAAACACCAGAAGTAGTTTCAGTTGCTTTAGAGGATTTTTTAGCAAGCAAATCTTTAATTTCTTTACTTTCCCTCGTTTTCTCCAAATCCACTTCTTTTTGGTAATCGGCCATCATTAATTCTTGGGTAGTAAACGTTTTAATCACTTCCACTTTTCCATTGATCAAATCTTTTTGCTTGAATATATTATTGTACTCAAGCATCCCCAAATTTTTAAGGGTATCCACATTCATTACAAACTCAATTTGATCTCCTGGTGCCACTTTATTAATAATTTCAATAAAGCTATGTTTTGCCATACGTGTGGTGTCTACCATAAAGTATACGGGAACTCTTCCAAAAGAACTGCTTAATACAGAATCTTTTGCAGGAAGCTTGTATTCCACATGCATTTTTACAAATTGACCTTGTTTTAATAAATCTTTGCTACTTCCTTTTTTGATTTTATAAGCAAGACCAGTAGGTGTTTTTTCATATTGGTTACAACTTGCAAGCAATACAACCGCTGCCAAAAGCGTGATGGTAATTCTCCTCATTTTTTAATTATTGTAGTTGATTTTTATACTTATTTAAAACTTCCTTAAAATCTTTAACCGTTTGCTCAATGGTGCTACTGCTTCTACCACCAGATGCATTGGCATGTCCTCCTCCTTCAAAATGGTTTCTAGCAAATAGGTTTACATCGAAACTTCCTTTACTTCTAAAACTCCATTTTCGCTCTTCATCTCGATCTATTACTATTGCGCCAAACTTAATTCCCTTAATCGTTAATAAATAATTTACCAGCCCTTCTGTATCGCCTGTTTTAATTTCATATTTATATAAATCCTGCTTGGTAATATACATTAAAGCGGTATTATATTCATATAAAACCTCCATTCTGTTTAATAAAGCAAACCCTATAAATCGAAGTCTACTCTCTAAAAAATTATCATAAATATGATTATGCACTAAATCATGTTCAAAACCTGTTTCTTTTAAACGTGCAATCATCCTATGAACAGAAGCAGTTGTTGAAGGAAATCGAAATGAGCCTGTATCGGTCATTACACCAGTATATAAACAGGTTGCTATATTTATATTGATACTGGCATCATTTCCAGAACCAATAATGAAATCGAAAATCATTTCACAAGTAGAACTCTTTCCTGTGTCACTTATTCCATACTGAAAAGAAGCTGCATCTGGTTGTTGATGATGGTCTATTAATACTTTCATTGCTTTTGCATTAGCTAAATGGGTAGCCAAATGTTTAGTACGATGAAAAATATTAAAGTCTAAACAAAAAATCACCGTAGCTTCTTGCAATATATTTAATGCCTTTTCTTTATGCTTTTCAAAATTAATTATTTGCGTTGTTCCAGGCATCCAGTTTAAAAAGTCGGCCCAATTTGTAGGAGAAATAACGGTCACTTCCTGATTCAAGCTTTTTAAAAAATGAAATAAACCTAATGCAGAGCCCATTGCATCCCCATCTGGTTTTTGGTGCATAGTAATCACCATTTTTTGGGGTGATGCTAGTATTGGGTAAAACAATTCGATCTGTTGCATACAATGGCGGCAAAATTGCACTATAAGTACAAGTAAATCAAAAGATTTTACAGATAAATGTTAAAAATACTGTTATAGCACTATACCAAACACCTGCTAATCCTTACTTTTGTGCCGAAATAAAAGCAAATATGAGTAAGCAAACATTCACAATGATTAAGCCTGATGCTACCTCTAAAGGGTATACAGGAGCTATTCTAGATCAAATTAGTACTGCTGGTTTTACCTTTAAAGCCATGAAATGGATTCAGTTAACCAAGGAGCAAGCTGGTTTATTTTATAATATTCATAGAGAAAGACCTTTCTTTGAAGAATTGGTAAGTTTTATGAGTAGTGGCCCTATTGTTGCTGCTATACTAGAAAAAGAAAATGCAGTTGCCGATTTTAGAACCCTTATTGGAGCTACCAACCCTGCTCAAGCAGCGGAAGGTACTATCCGTAAAAATTTTGCAGCCTCAATAGGAGAAAATGCCGTTCATGGAAGTGATAGTGATGAAAACGCCGTAATTGAAGCAGATTTCTTCTTTTCTAAGTTAGAACGTTTTTAGTTTTTCATTAACCAGAAATGATTTTATTCTTTTAAACCCATGTATCCATGGGTTTTTTAATGCCTAAAATACAGAGCCAGGGCTTCGCAAACGTGAACGAGTAGAACTTACCTTACCATTGAATCTTTTTTGTGATCTGGCAAAAGTAATATTGCTTAATCGCATAGTGATACCAACACCAATTGTATAATAAATATCTTTAGTATACCCACCTCGTTTTATATTAATACCAGGATAGGGGGCTGTAGAAATTTCGTCTCCCCGATAAGTGAGCCCAATTGTTTGGGTGGGAGTAGGCGATTCTGCAAGAATAAGGTCTTTATCGGGATAAGTATTTCCTACATCATCTAGATAATCGGTAAATATTTTTCTAAAAGTAAAATCTAAAAAAGCATTTACATCTTCTGAAATGGCAAACTTGATCCCCCCTCCTATAGGAATTTGCATTTGAAGTAGTTTGTACGCTTTTCTTTCTGGGTAAGAAGGTAAGCCCTGTCCCTCAGTTCCAAATTCACGCAGAAACACTTTATTGCCAAGCCGATCGTAGGTCCAAGGATTAAAATGGAATAAACCAATACCCATGTGCATATAGGGAGATATTGCATAATCTCCACTAGTCATATTTAAGAAATCGTATTCTACTCCTACATTCAACTCCCATAAGGTTGTTTTGAAATTCAAATTTCTGTTTATAAAATCTATGCGTTTATTAAATTTATCATCTCCCTTTAAAGACATAATAGAAAAATCGGCAGTGCCTAAAATTTGTTCAGTTATATCGTAAGTAAGTCCAAGATTGAGTGCTAAAGATGATTGACCAATTATTTTTGCTTTCTCTTTCAGGTCTCCATAATAGGTGGCCAATCCCATAGCGGCTTTGAATCTCATAGGAGCATCTTGCGCCTTTACAGAAGCGCTTACTGCTACCAATAAGATTAAAAATACATTCCTAATTAGAATCATACAATATATAGCAAATATAGCTAATTTATTCCCCTCACTCAATAACGTATATATACAGGGTATATTATATAATACAATATTTGCTCCGAATGTTGCATGAGTTAGAAAAAAAATAGGCCCCATACAATATGAGACCTATACAGTCGGGACGACAAGATTTGAACTTGCGACCCCACGCCCCCCAGACGTGTGCGCTACCGGGCTGCGCTACGTCCCGAACTATTCAATTTATTCCCACTAAATAAAACGAACCATTAAAGTGGGCTGCAAATATAGGGTGAAAAGAAATTTTCAAGTTATATTGCATCAAATTTTCAAATTACTGCATGAACATTTTATTGAAGCAGGTACTAATTACCGATCCAAACTCCCCTTTCAATGGTAAAATAGTTGACATGCTGATAGAAAAAAATAAAATCAGCAAAATTAGTAACCAAATTACCGATAAAGCAGAAATCATTATAGATGAGCCAGGTTTAGCCGTTTCTCCCGGATGGGTAGATATTTTTGCCCATTTCTGTGATCCTGGTTTTGAATTTAAAGAAACCATTCAATCTGGAGCCGCTGCAGCGGCAGCAGGTGGTTATACTAGAGTTTTTACCATTCCCAATACAAAGCCCATTGTAGATAATAAATCGCTGGTTGAATACACTACAAATCAAGTGGCCAATTTTCCAGTATATATTCATCCAATTGGAGCCATTACCCAAAAAACAGAAGGCAAAGAATTGGCCGAAATGTATGATATGCGCAATAGTGGAGCCATTTCTTTTTCAGATGGACTAAACCCTGTTCAATCTCCAGGATTGTTTATTAAAGCCCTTCAATATGTAAAGGCTTTTGATGGTGTATTAATTCAAGTTCCAATAGATTTGAGTATTGTAGCTTCGGGAGTAATGAATGAAGGTATTGTATCTACTCGCTTAGGACTACCTGGTATTCCATCTATTGCTGAGGAAAGTATTTTAAAAAGGGATATTGATTTGGCTCGTTACACTCAATCTAAATTGCATTTCACTGGAGTTTCTACCCTTCACTCCTTAAACTTAATTAGAGAAGCAAAAAAAGAGGGATTACCCATTACTTGTAGTGTTACTCCCTACCATCTGTTTTTTTGTGATGAAGACCTTCAATCTTACGATACTTATTTAAAAGTGAACCCGCCCATCCGTTCAAAATCTGATATGTTAGCCATTCGAGACGGAATATTAGACGGAACAATTGATTGCATAGCTTCACATCATTTACCACAAGACTGGGATCATAAAATATGTGAATTTGATTATGCCCAATTTGGTATGATTGGATTGGAAACTGCTTTTGCAGTGGTCAATCACTTACTAGATGAAATAAGTAATAACAGAATGATTGAATTGTTTTCACTCAATGCTCGTACCATTTTTAATCTTCCAACTCCGCATATTTCGGAAGGTGCTACCGCAGAGCTCACCCTATTTTATCGCAAAAGAAATACATTGTTGCAAAAAACAAATTTCAAAAGTAAATCAGCTAATAGCCCATTTATTAACCGGGAATTGACTGGGAAAGTACTAGGTATTTTTAATAAAGGACAACTCATCACCAACTAATTAAACATTATGGAAAAGAAAATCACACAACCTTGGATGAAAGGCTTATTTATAAGCTTAGTATTAATTTCACTAAGCATTGTTTTTCAAGTTACCAATCTTGCTGAAAACAAATCTTTACAATGGGTTCAATTTGTATTAATCATTGGTGCAATTATTTGGGCTTGCATGAGCTATGGTAAAGACATGGAAGGAAATGTAACATTTGGAAATGTATTTGCGCATGGTTTTAAAGCAACCGCAGCAATGACGGTTATTTTTATTGTGTATACATATATATCAATTAAATTTCTTTTCCCCGAAATGATAGACAAATCATTAGACCAGGCAAGAATTGAAATGGAAAAAAATAAAAATTTATCTGAAAGTGATATAAACAACGGTATTGAAATGACCAAGAAATTTTTCTTGCCATTTGCTATTGGTGGAATTTTATTGGCATTTGCATTCATTGGCGCCATAGGTTCTTTAATTGGGGCAGCCGTTACCAAAAAAAATCCACATACTCCTTTTGAACAATAGTCATTCATGAATTTATCTATCGTTATCCCTTTATTGAATGAAGAAGAATCTCTTCCAGAACTTTGTGCTTGGATAGAACGGGTTGTTACTGCTCAACAATTTAGTTATGAAGTACTCCTGATTGATGATGGCAGTACTGATTGTAGTTGGGAAGTAATTCAACAAATTGCCAGTAAGAATATGGCCATAAAAGGCATTAAATTTCAGCGCAATTATGGAAAATCGGCCGCATTAAATGAAGGTTTTAAAGCTGCAAAAGGAGATGTGATCATTACGATGGATGCTGATATGCAAGACTCCCCCGATGAAATTCCTTCCCTTTACGAAATGATCGTCAATGGAGGCTTTGACATGGTAAGTGGCTGGAAAAAAAAACGTTTCGACAATACCTTTACTAAAAACATACCGTCTAAACTGTTTAACGCTGTAGCTCGCAGGAGTTCTGGAATTAAGTTGAATGATTTTAATTGTGGATTAAAAGCCTACCGTAAAAAAGTAGTGAAATCAATTGAAGTGTTTGGTGAAATGCACCGCTATATTCCCATTTTAGCTAAGTGGAGTGGATTTAGAAAGATTGGCGAGAAAGTGGTTGAGCATCGTCCCCGAAAATATGGAACTACCAAATTTGGACTCTCTCGTTTTGTAAATGGATTTTTAGACTTGGGAACCATTATGTTCTTAGGTAAATTTGGTAAAAAACCTATGCAATTTTTTGGTTTATATGGCACTGTTTTTTTTATTATAGGATTACTATCTAGTTTATACCTCATCATTGCCAAAACAATTAATCCTGAAGTAGCATTAACCAATAAACCTTTTTTCTTTATAGCTTTAGCCACGATGATTATTGGTATGCAATTATTTTTAACTGGGTTTGTTGCAGAATTAATTGCAAGAAATGCCCCTGAAAGAAATACGTATTTAATTGAAGATAAACTAGGGTTTAATTAGTTTTTCTATTATGGCAAAGCAAGAGCTTATATTAATAGGAACCACTTGGCCTTTTAGAGGAGGAGGTATTGCCTCATTTAACGAACGGTTAGCTAGGGCTTTACAACAACAAGAATTTAACGTTACCATTTACACTTTCTCCTTACAATATCCTTCTTTTTTATTTCCCGGCAAATCTCAATATAGTAACACCATTAAACCCCAAGATTTAACTATTCATGTTAGCATTAATTCTATCAACCCTTTTAACTGGATTAAAGTTGGCCGAATTATTAGAGATAAAAAAGCATCAATTGTATTGGTTAGATATTGGATTCCATTTATGGGCGCCTGTTTAGGCACCATATTAAGAATAGTGAAAAAGAATAAGGTTTCTACCATTATTTGTATTGCAGATAATATGATTCCACATGAACATAGAATGGGAGATAAATCACTAACCAACTATTTTGTTCAACCCATTGATGCTTTTATTACGTTGAGTAAAAAAGTAGCAGAAGATCTAAAGCAATTCAGTAATAAAAAATGTATAACAGTAGAACATCCCTTGTACGATCATTTTGGTGAATTAATGAATAAGACGGATGCAAGAGAATATTTAGGTTTGCCTAATAACGAAAAAATCATTTTATTTTTTGGCTTTATTAGAAATTATAAAGGATTGGATTTGTTATTACAGGCAATGGCTATTTTAAAATATGAACAACAATATCATCCAGAAAATGCTATTCCAAAGCTGATGATAGCTGGTGAATTTTACGAAGATTCAACAATCTACACCCAACTTATCAAAACTTTAGGAATACAGGAACTTATTTATACTTTCACACATTTTATTCCTGATGAAGAAGTAAAATATTATTTAAATGCCTGCGATTTTGTAATTCAACCTTATCGCAATGCAACACAAAGTGGTGTAACTCCTTTAGCCTATCATTTTGAAAAACCCATGTTGGTAACCAATGTGGGAGCATTACCCGACCGCGTTTTAGCCGATAAAAGTGGAGTTGTAACGGAACCAACAGCCGAAAGTATTGCAATAGGAATTAATAAATTATTTGAATTAGGAGAAGACCATTTTTTAGTAAACCTTCGCAATCAAAAGAAAAAATATACTTGGGATCAGCTCGCAACGGCTATTCGTTCGCTAGCTCAACATCAAAAAACAAGATTATGAAACAACGTATCTCATCTATTATTGAAAACTCTATTGAAGTAAAACAACAAATACTTCATAACGAAGCTATTCAAGAAAGCTTGGCTAATATCATTGAAGCTGTTACCAATGCTTTTAAAAATCAGCACAGCGTACAATTTTGCGGAAATGGAGGTAGCGCAGCAGATGCCCAACACTTAGCTGCTGAATTTTCTGGACGATTTTATAAAAATAGAAAGGCCCTCCCTTCCGATGCTTTGCATTGCAATAGCTCTTACCTTACTGCGGTTGCGAATGATTATAGTTATGACGAAATTTATGCAAGATTAGTTGAAGGTACTATGCATAAAGGTGATATTTTAATAGGATTAAGCACTTCGGGTAATTCCGCTAATATTATCAAGGCTTTTGAAGCCGCTCAATTGAAAGGAATTATTACGGTTGGTTTTACAGGCGCTTCTGGAGGTAAATTATTACCCCTTTCTAATTTTTTATTAAATGTACCTTCTACTATTACTCCTCGAATTCAAGAAAGCCATATTATGTTAGGGCATATTATTTGTGAACTAGTAGAAGACGCTTTATTTAGTTAATATGTTACAACTTCAAAACTTAGGTTCCGATTGGACACTCTTTCTAGATAGAGACGGAGTATTGAATAAAGAAAAAGACAACGATTATATCCTCAACTGGCATGAGTTTATTTTTTACGACTATGTGTTACATGCCATGCCCTTACTAAACCAATGTTTTAACAGAATTATTATTACCACCAATCAAAAAGGTGTAGGGAAAGGTCTGATGACAATTGAAACATTACATGAAATACATCAAAATATGTTAACTACTATAGAATCTTATGGTGGCAAGATAGATAAAATATATTTTTGTACAGATTTAAACGACAATTCCCCTAACCGTAAACCTCAAGCAGGCATGGCCATTCAGGCCCAGCAGGATTTTCCTGAAATCAATTTCAATAAAAGTATTATGGTTGGAAATAGAATGAGTGATATGTTATTTGGCAGAAATGCAGGTATGCACACCGTATTTGTGGCTACCACACACCCCGAACTTGCTTATCCAGACCCCAATATTGATCTTCGATTTACACATTTAGGAAGCTTTGCAGAAGCTTGTTCTAGCATAAGAAAATGATAATTTTTTTATAAGCATGCGGCGCTATTTTATTTGATAGTAAATTGCTTGTATAATTGGCCTGAACCAATTAATAGTTGTATGAAAAAATGGTTATTCATATTAATAATTTCTGCACCCTTTGCAACAATTTGCATAGCACAGTCTAATAAGGATAAAATAGCTTTGGCAAATTTCGAAAATACCCTTAGCATATATGCACAGGATATTCTCAATGGAGAAGAAATTGTAGACAGATTAAGGGCCGATAGCTTTTTTACTAAAACATTGGTGCAGGCACTTAAAATACCTTTTTCATTTCACTATCCGTTTAATTCATTAAAAACCATATCTAGTATTTACGCTCCAGATAGCAGCTTTAGAATCATAACCTGGCAGTTGATGAAAGATTTTAGTTATTATAGATATAAGGGGGCTATTCAACTAAAAACAGCCAACGGTTCTTTAAAACTAATTCCCCTGTATGATGGTGCAGATTTTACGGAGTATCCAGTAGACTCGGTTAGGAACAATGAAAACTGGATTGGTGCAGTATATTATAAAATTATTTTAAAAAAGTATAACAATAAAAACTATTATACCCTATTGGGATATGATGAGAACGATGCAAGAAGCACCAAAAAATGGATGGAAGTACTACAATTTGATGCAAATAATAAACCATTATTTGGAGGTAGATATTTTAGCTATCCCAATGATCCCATTAAACCCTCACAGCCAGCATATCGTTTTTGTTTGGAATTTAAAAAAGGAGCGAATGCCACTTTGAATTTTGACACAGCACTAGACCAAATTGTTTTTGCAAAATTAGTAAGTGAATCTGGGGAAGTTAGTAAAAAATATACACTCGTTCCCTATGGCACCCTAGAGGCATTTAAATGGGAATTAGGCAAATGGATATACATTCCTGCAAAAGAATATTAATCTAGCTTCAATACGGCTAAGAATGCTTCCTGTGGTATTTCTACATTACCAATTTGGCGCATTCTTTTCTTTCCTTCTTTCTGTTTTTCTAATAATTTTCGCTTTCTACTAATATCACCTCCATAACATTTGGCTGTTACATCTTTTCGCATAGCACTGATATTTTCTCTTGCAATTACTTTTGCGCCAATTGCAGCTTGAATAGCTATTTGAAACTGTTGCTTAGGTAATAGTTCTTTTAATTTTTCACAGAGTTTTCTTCCAAAATCTTGTGCCCTACTTCTATGAATTAATGCACTTAAAGCATCCACTTTTTCATTGTTGAGTAAAATGTCCATTTTCACAATATCGGCATCCCGATTATCTATTGGAGAATAATCAAAAGAAGCATAACCCCTGGTAGAACTCTTTAATTTATCGTAGAAATCAAAAACAATTTCGGTTAATGGCATTTCAAAAATGAGCTCTACCCTTGTTGGTGTTAAATAGCTTTGATTAATTAAAATTCCCCGCTTACCCAAACAAAGTGTTATGATATTTCCAATATAGTCGGGTAAAGTAATAATCTGTGCCTTAATAAAAGGTTCCTCTATTCTATTCACTTTTACCGGATCGGGCATTTCTACTGGGTTGTTTACCTGAATTTTTTCTCCTCTTGTAGTATAGGCATTGAAGCTAACATTGGGAACGGTAGTGATTACGGTTTGATTAAACTCTCTTTCTAATCTTTCCTGTATAATTTCCATATGCAATAAGCCTAAGAATCCACAACGGAATCCAAAGCCTAAAGCCTGAGATGTTTCTAGTTCAAAAGTTAACGAAGCATCATTTAACTGTAATTTATCCATACAATCACGTAACTCTTCGAACTGGTCTGTTTCTACAGGGAAAATGCCTGCAAATACCATGGGCTTTACTTCTTCAAATCCATGAATCATCTCTCCAGGATTATTAGCTAATGTTATGGTATCTCCTACTTTAACTTCTTTTGCATTTTTAATTCCAGTAATAATATATCCTACATCACCAGCTCTAACTTCATTTTTAGAAGTCATGGTTAATTTTAGCACCCCAACTTCATCGGCAATATAATCTTGACCTGAAGCAATGAACCTTATTTTATCTCCTTTTTTAAGTATCCCATTTAATATTCTGTAATAAATGATTATACCTCTAAAACTATTGTATACACTATCAAAAATTAATGCTTGTAAAGGTGCATCTACATTGCCTTTAGGAGCCGGAATTCGTTCCACAATGGCCTGAAGAATTTCTTCAATTCCAATGCCTGTTTTACCACTAGCCAACAAGATATCTTCTTGTTTACAACCAACTAAATCTATAATTTGGTCTGTAACTTCTGGAATTTTTGCACCATCCATATCAATCTTATTGATAACAGGTATAATTTCCAAGTTATTATCAATGGCTAGATATAAATTACTGATGGTTTGTGCTTGAATTCCCTGAGAAGCATCTACCAATAATAAGGCACCTTCACATGCGGCCAATGCACGGCTTACTTCATAACTAAAATCTACGTGTCCTGGAGTATCTATTAAATTGAGTACAAATTCTTCTCCTTTATGTTTATAATTGATTTGAATAGCATGACTTTTAATGGTAATACCTTTCTCCCGTTCTAGGTCCATATCATCTAGCACCTGATTCATCATATCTCGTTCTCCAATGGTTTTAGTATGTTCCAACAACCTGTCGGCCAATGTACTTTTACCATGATCTATATGTGCTATTATACAAAAATTCCTAATCTGCTTCATAAGGCGGCAAAGATAGGCTTGTAAAGTTTATCTTCAATTAAGATTACCAATAAGATGCTCCAAATAAATTCTAATCCAAATGCCTACTCAAACAACCAAACTAATAGGCATGGTAACATTGCGCTAAAAGAGGGTAGATTTTTTATAAAAATGGAACTAAATTTGCTATTGAAGAGCTGTTTTACACGTAAACCCAATTGAAGATGATATTGCAGCCAAACTACCCGTAAAAATATATTGATGCAAACCATTATTGGAACAGATATTCAAATAGCAGCAAACTTATTGGAAAAAGAAGAATTGGTAGCTATCCCTACCGAAACGGTGTATGGATTGGCTGGGAATGCGCTCAGCGAAGTTGCCGTAAGTAAAATTTATACAGCTAAAAATAGGCCTTCATTTAATCCACTTATTTTACATGTTGCCAGTTTACATGAAATTGAAAAATATGCAATAGTAGATGATATCAGTTTTTTGATTGCCAGTAAATTAATGCCAGGGCCCATTACTTTATTATTACCCAAAAAACAAACAGTTCCCGACATCACTACCGCAGGCAGCAATAAAGTAGCTATAAGAATACCCAACCATCCAATAACTTTAACGCTTTTAAAAAATCTTACATTTCCTTTGGCAGCTCCAAGTGCCAATCCATCTGGGTATATTAGCCCAACAACTGCTGCACATGTATTTTCGGGTTTAGAAGGGAAAATACAGTATATTTTAAATGGTGGTGCAACCTCAATAGGATTAGAGTCTACTATTTGTGAAATAAAAAATAATTCAATTTTGTTACACCGTGCAGGTGCCATAAGTGCTGAAGAACTAGCTACATTAACTGGTTTAGAAGTAAAGAATAGCAGTACTCATGCTACAATCAAAACACCAGGGCAATTAAAAAGTCATTATGCTCCAAAAATTCCTTTGATAGTAGGGAATATTGAAGAAGAAATTAGCAACCATGCAGGAAAAAATATAGCCGTTATTAGTTTTAAACACAATTATGCCAACTATGCTGGAGTAACCTGTTATCCTTTATCCTTACAGGGGAATATATCTGAAGCAGCCAATCAATTATTTGCTACATTAAGATTGGTAGATACAGGAAACTTTGATATTATTATAACTGAAATTTTTCCAAATGAAGGAATTGGGCCTGCAATAAATGATCGGCTAAACAGAGCCCAATTCCTGCATAAATAATATTATTTTAACGCATGAATAATTGCCACAAATTCTGCTGCAACTAATGAGGCTCCACCAACCAATCCACCATCCACATCTGGTTGAGAAAATAATTCAACTGCATTTGAAGCTTTTACACTTCCTCCGTATAAGATTGAAATAGCATTAGCAGTTGATGTACCATAAACCGATTCAATATTTTTACGAATAAATGCATGCATTTCCTGAGCTTGTTCACTACTAGCCGTTTTGCCTGTTCCTATAGCCCATATTGGTTCATAAGCAATGACTATTTTACGTATCTGTTGCTCGGTTAAATGATACAATGATTCTTGCAATTGCTTACTTACATATTCATTTTGAGTTCCAGCTTCTCTAATTTGCAAAGGCTCTCCGCAACAAAAAATGGGATGTATATTATTCTCTAAACAAATATTAACTTTCTCAGCTAAAAATGCATTGGATTCATTAAAATAGTCTCTTCTTTCAGAATGACCTAACACTACGTATTGAACCCCAAAAGAATCCAACATGTCTACTGAAATTTCTCCAGTGTACGCTCCTGATTTTTTGCTATGACAATTTTGTGCTGCAACAAACACATGGTCTTTATTCCTCAACTTAGATTGTGCCATGGGAATATAAATTGCAGGAACAGCAAAAATAGCTTCTTGATTTTCTTTAAGTGTATGAGGTTTGCTTAAAATATCATTTAGCAATTCTTCTCCTTGCTGTAAACTTAGGTTCATTTTCCAGTTGGCTGCAGCTATTTGTTTTCTAATGTTCATTGATCCTTTTTTATGATGTATGAATTTATAAATTTGTTTGAAAGATATGGTTTAGTACTTGTATTTCTTCCTCCAATAATTTTTTGCCTTTCATATATTTCCAATTATTGATATCGTTAATTGCTAAATTAAGATTGTATTGTTTACCCTCCACTCCCCAACTAAAATGTTGAATGAATTTAGGTAATAAACCAGCCCCAAAAACATTACAACACACGCCAATAATAGAACCAGTATTTATAGATGAATTAATGGAGAGCCTAGAATAATCACCCATGATTACTCCACATTTTTGGCCCACATTTATTTTTTCTCCTAAACCCATACTCCAAACATCAACAGAACCAGCCGAATTTTTAAGATTGCTATTAGAAGATCCAGCACCAAAATTGCACCATTCCCCAATGATTGAATCACCCAAATAGCCATCATGGGCTTTATTAGAATAGCCCATTAAAACAGCATTTTTTATTTCTCCTCCCCCCATGCAATATGGACCAATGGAAGTTCCCCCATAAATTCTACTGTTCATTTTAACAACCGAATTATAGCCAATTGCAAATGGACCTCTGATTGTAGTACCTTCCATGATTTCAGCCTTGGGCCCAATATAAATTGGGCCAGTAGAAGCATTTAAAGTACAAAATTGTAGTTTGGCTCCTTCCTCAATAAATATTTGTTCGGGTTCAATGGTATTTACCATGAAGGGGATGGGTTGAGAAATGCGTTTACTAGTTACCCACTTAAAATCGGCACGTATAATAGCATCATTTAATTGCATAATTTCCCATGGAAAACGAAACCTGACTACATTCGAAATGTTAACCACTTTTGTAAAATAAGTTTCTGTTTCTGAAGGGTTAAAAACATTGAAAGGTGTATTTGATTTTCCTGCAATCAATCCTATTTTGTCTACTAAACAATCCCCTAATTGAAGTAATTTTATTTGTTCAACCAATGATTCATTTGGCAATATGGATGCATCCACCCAGCAATATTCCAAATTTTCTGGTGGTATACTATATAAGGGTTGTAAATAAGAAACTGTATGAATATAAGATGGTTCGTTTAGCAATAAATTCCACCGATCCTGCACACTAAATAAACCAAAATGAAACTGAGCAACTGCTTTCGTTGAACTCAACGGTTCTAAGCAGTTTCGGTATGGTGGATCAAATAAAATAACAGCCATACACAAATGTAGCCGAAATCTCAATACAGTTTTCTTCGTAACTTGCCAACTCAAACTATATAAATTTTTTTCTATGAGTATTGGTACCTTTTCATACGCAATGCCGGTTAACGAACCGGTTCTTCAATTTGCACCAGGAAGTGTTGAGAAAACTGCACTTAAAAAGGCTTTGGCCGATGCAAAGAAAAAACAACTAGACATTCCAATGTATATTGGTGGAAAAGCAATCAGAACCAATAAAAAAACAGCCATACATCCTCCACATGAAATAGCCCATACCTTAGGCCATTTTAATGCAGGTGAAGAAAAACATGTTCAACAGGCCATTGCTGCTGCTTTACAAGCAAAAGAAAAATGGACTGCAATGAGTTGGGAAAGTAGAGCCCATATATTTTTAAAAGCGGCCGATTTATTGGCAACCAAATATCGCTTTCAAATGCTGGCCGCAACAATGTTAGGCCAAAGTAAAAATGCCTTTCAAGCTGAAATTGATAGCACTTGTGAGTTAATTGATTTTCTTCGATTTAATGTTCATTTTTTAAGTGAAATTTATAAACAACAACCCATTTCTACTCCGGGTATGCATAATAGACTTGAGTGGCGCGCTTTAGAAGGATTTGTTTTAGCCGTTACCCCATTTAACTTTACGGCAATTGGGGGAAATCTTCCTACTTCTGCTGCCATGTGCGGCAATGTAGTAGTTTGGAAGCCTGCCAATACCCAAGTTTATTCTGCACAATTATTTATGCGCATCCTAAAAGAAGCTGGTTTACCAGATGGAGTGATCAATTTAATATATGTGGATGGTCCTACTATTGGTAAAGTATGCTTTTCGCATAGAGACTTTGCAGGAGTTCATTTTACAGGTTCTACAGGAGTATTTAAAAGCATGTGGAAAGTAATTGGAGAAAATATGGATATCTATAAATCTTATCCAAGAATTGTAGGTGAAACAGGAGGAAAAGATTTTGTAGTAGCGCATAAATCGGCAGATGTAGATGCAGTGGTTACCGCCTTGGCAAGAGGGGCATTTGAATTTCAGGGACAAAAATGTTCTGCCGCTTCAAGAGCATATATTCCCAGCAATTTAGCTGATGAAATTTTAAAAAAATTAGCTGCAGCCATTAGCACCATGAAAATGGGAACAGTAGAAGACTTTACCAATTTTGTAAATGCGGTGATAGATGAAAAATCGTATAATAATATTGTACGTTATATTACGAATGCAAAGAGAAATAAGAAAGTAAAAATTATTGCAGGAGGAAATTTTAGCAAAACCAAAGGATACTTTATTGAACCAACTGTAATCGTAAGTAAGGATCCTAAATCGGTTACCATGTGCGAAGAAATATTTGGACCAGTTTTAAGTATTTATGTTTACCCTGCAGAACAATATGGAAAAATGCTTCAACTAGTAGACAGTACTTCCCCTTATGCATTAACAGGTGCCATTCTTGCCCAAGACAGATCTGCTGTGGAATTAGCAACCAATGCATTAAGAAATGCCGCTGGTAACTTTTATATAAATGACAAACCTACAGGGGCTGTAGTTGGTCAACAACCATTTGGAGGAGCAAGATCATCCGGCACCAATGATAAAGCAGGAAGTGCTTTAAACCTGTATAGATGGTTAAGTGCCAGAACCATTAAAGAAACCTTTAATCCACCAACACAATATTCCTATCCATTTTTGCAAGAAGCCTGATGAATTAACTTTAATAATGGTAGCCAAGAATAATTATTAATACCTATTTTCAACTCTATATCCCATAAAAAAAGAAACTGCTTGATTAAGCAGTTTCTTTTTTTTAACTAACTCATTCATTAAATACTACTTAGGTAAAACAACTGCATCAATAACGTGAACCACACCATTGCCTGCTTTTAAATCGGCAGCTACAACAGTTGCAACTCCACCATTTTCATCGGTTAACACTACTTTACCTGCTTGTAAAGTAACCGTTAATGAATTTCCCGCTACAGTTTTAACTACTGCTTTTCCTTTTCCTGCTTTGATAGCTTTTACTACTGCAGCAGCATTTAAATTTCCAGCAATAACATGATAGGTTAACACTTTAACTAATGTTGCTTTGTTTTCTGGCTTTAATAAATTAGCAACAGTTCCTGCTGGTAATTTGTCAAAAGCTGCATTGGTAGGAGCAAAAACAGTAAAAGGGCCAGCAGATTGTAAAGTAGCAACTAAATCAGCAGCCTGAACAGCAGCAACTAAAGTTGAATGATCTTTAGAACCAACAGCAATATCTACCACCGTTTTTTGTGCAGATACAGTTCCAAATAATCCTAATAAGGCCATGGAGATAAAAGATAAGATACGCATTTTCATAATAAATTGTTTAATTTATTGATATAAACTATTAAACAAGAAAATAGTTCAATAAACACACCATTTTAGGGATGAACGGCAGGAGTATTGAGTTATTCAAGAGAACCCCTATATTTGCGCTCAAATTTTTGATCAGTGGCTACAAAATTTTCAAAAGAAACTTACCTCTATTGGTACGAGCTTATGCAGCTCATTCGTCAGTTTGAATTAAAGTCGGAAGAGATGTATAAAATGGCTGGAAAAATTCGTGGTTTTTATCACGCATATATAGGACAAGAAGCCATTGCAGCAGGTTGCATGACAGCAACATCAGCAGCAGATCCATTTATTACAGCCTATAGAGACCATGGTTTGGCTTTATCAAAAGGGGTATCTGCTAATGCTTGTATGGCCGAGTTATATGGAAAAGCA
>JAVHPL010000025.1:0-1185 GCA_036170555.1 Sediminibacterium sp.
TAAAAGAGATTGTAGAAAAAGCCCCCCAATGGGATATTGGCTGTTTAGTAGGGGTACCGGCTTGGATACAACTTTGTTTAGAACAGATTATAGAAAGATACCAATTAAAAAATATTCATGAGCTATGGCCCAATTTAGCATTTTTTGTACATGGTGGAGTAAATTTTGAACCCTATAAAAAGGGTTTTGAAAAAATGCTAGGCAAGCCCATTACTTATATAGAAACTTATTTGGCCAGTGAGGGTTTTATTGCCTACCAAGACAAGCAATATGCGCAAGGAATGCGATTGGTTACCAATGAGCATATTTATATGGAATTTGTGCCTTTTGATGATGTAAATTTTACAGATGAAGGAGACATGATTAATAAGCCCGAAGTACTAATGTTGCACGAAGTAGAAGAAGGAAAAGACTATGCATTATTAATTAGTACCTCAGCCGGAACTTGGCGTTATTTAATAGGAGATACGGTACGTTTTATTGATAAAGAAAGGGCTGAAATTATTATCACGGGTAGAACAAAGCATTTTTTAAGTTTAGTAGGCGAACATGTAAGCGTAGATAATATGAATAAGGCAATACAGATGGCGGGAGAAAAACTCAATATCTGCATACCAGAATTTACAGTTGCTGGTATTCCTTATGATCATTTTTTTGCACATCAATGGTATGTGGCATGCAATGAAAAAGTAGATGCCATAGTACTAGGTGAACTAATTGATGGTTACTTAAAAGAATTGAATGACGATTATGCAGTTGAAAGAAAAAGTGCATTGAAAAAAGTAAATTTACAAGTGCTTAGTGAGCAACATTTTATGGATTTTATGAAGATGAAAGGAAAAGTAGGCGGGCAACATAAATTTCCTAGGGTATTAAAAGGGCAAATATTAGCAGACTGGCAATTGTTTTTACAAGAACAGTTAAGTGCTTAAAAAAGAAAAAATAAAATTGATAATAACCAATCATTAAAATTATGGTTGCACCAATTGTAAAAGGATTGGTTTTAGGATTAATCTTAAGTATTTCGGTAGGTCCCATTATTTTTGCCATCATTAAGCAAAGTGTAAACAACGGCCATAAAGCGGGATACATATTTGTGGCAGGTGTATCTGCCAGCGATATTACCCTTGTGTTGGTATGTAATTTATTTACTACACTTTTTACAGCAGCATTAAATCATAGTAC
>JAVHPL010000026.1:0-1164 GCA_036170555.1 Sediminibacterium sp.
TTAATAGTATGATTATTTATAGCTTCACTCATAAATGTATTATTTAGTAAGGTTACTAATAGTAATTGCCATCGTTGCTAAAGTTGCTAACCCTGTAGTTATCCCCAATACCTCAGCAGCAGTCAATGGCCTACTAGCGGCTTTTACAGGCACATAAATTTCTGAACCAGGTTTTACCTTAGGATAGTTGGTTACAAACAAGAAGCGCTTAGTGGTTCTTACTTCTCCATTAGGATATACGATATAACTTTTTCTTCTTTCTCCTCCTGGAATCACGCCACCTGATTCTCTAATTACTTGTTGCAAGCTCAACCCATCTCTATACACAATTTTCTTAGGAAAATATACCCCACTAAAAGTTTGTACGGTTTCTACTTTCTTGGGTACTTTAATAATATCTCCTTCTTGTAAAATAACATCATAAACTGATCCCGGTGTTGCAATCACTTCTTCTAAGCGTATGCCTACTATTTTCAAATCATCTTTCAAGGTACTATCTGCGGCATTGGCTTTAAGCGTGTCTGTAAATGTACTTTTAAGCGTTGCTAATTTATTTTTCAATATAACCGTATCAGTAACCGATACATTTTCAAATGTTTTTCTCAACAAGTAGGCACCCTGCGGAAATCCTCCTTGTTTTATTCCCCCTGCTCTTTTTACCAAATCACTCAAGCGCTCTTGATTACTAGTAATGGTATAGGTTCCTGGATATACTACTTCTCCCTCAATTATCACATTTACTTGCTCTTTATAGCCAGGTGCCTTTCGTACCGAAATAATATCAAAAGGTTCTAAGAGGGTATTTAATTGTGCAGCACTGGCACTACTAAGATCCATACTTAAAATGGTTGAGTACAAAGCAGATTCAACAGTTGAAGCGGTATCCCTGATTCTTCTGGCTACCTCTATTAGTTTTCGGCTTGCCCCGTCTTTGTAACCACCTGCCATCAATATCAAATCCTGCACTTTGGCCCCTTTGGCATAAGCAAAACTATTGGGTGTATTCACTTCTCCTCTTACTTGTATAGTTAGGGCTTCTTTTAAATTTTGGGTAGCATATATAGATATGGAATCTTCTCTCACTAAATTCACATTGAATTTGCCCTGCAATACTTCGGCTACACTAAAGCCAATAATTTCTGCTGAATAATCGGGCAATAAACG
>JAVHPL010000027.1:0-5795 GCA_036170555.1 Sediminibacterium sp.
ATTGAATGGCATCTTCCATATTGTGATTAAACGCAAAAAACAACAAAAAGAAAAAGGCAGAAGTGAAAATATACATTCGTATAGGATGCAGATAATCTGCCCTCCTACCCCTAAGGTGTTCTTGAGAAAGATACCCTGGCTTAAAAAGCAATGATTTGATTGTACTGAAAAACTTACCGTCAAAATGGAATAAATCGAATACAAAATGGGTAAGCATATTCCAAAAACCTTCCCTTGGTTCAACGTTTTGTTGCCCACAAACATGGCAAAACCTTCCGTGCAATGCAGCATTGCAGTTTAAACAACGCTTTTCCTTTCTTTCGGGCAAATGAGACACAGCTTAGTAATTTAGATAAAAATAAGCAAGTAAGCTCAATTTAGCAGTAGAAATAACGCTTTATTGGGTATAAAGTATAATTAGGATGAATGGAGTATTTTAAAAACATATTTTATTTATCTTGTTCAAAATACCAACCATGTATAAATATCTATTGCTACTTGCATTTACCGCATTTTTGTATGGTCAATCAGCAGCTCAAAACAAGAAAAATCTTACCCCAGAAGATTATGGAAAATGGCAAAGTATTGGCTCAAGTGAATTGTCTCCCAATGGCAATTGGGTAGCGTATCAAATTGTTGTACAAGAAGACAATGATACCCTATTTGTAATAAATAGGGCTACCCATAAAACCTATAAATTAGCATTTGCGAACTCCCCAGAATTCTCAAAAGACAATCAATGGTTGGCTTACAGAATTGGGATTCCATTTAAAGCAGCCGAAAAACTAAGAGACCAAAGTAAACCCATTGAATATAAAATGGGTTTATTGAATTTAGCATCTGGTAAAATAGAGACCATTGCCAATATCAGCCGTTTTGGTTTTTCTAAAAATGGTAAATACTTAGCTGCGTATTTAGCTCCACCTAAAGAAAATAAAGACAAGGGCAGTGTTTTGCTTCTTAGAAATCTAAGCGATAGCAGTACCAGAACCATTGGGAATGTAACAGAATATGGTTTCAATAAAAAAAGCAACTTTTTGGCTTATATAGTAGAATCGGCTAATACAGCGGGCAATTCCGTTGAATTATTTAACTTAAACACCTATACTTTAAAAGTAGTAGCCAGCGATACCTCTAAATTTTCTAAATTAACTTGGGCTAAAGAAGGTGATGGTTTTAGCTTTTTCAAAACATTTAAAAAAGATGATTTTGAAGAAGAGAATGCACAAGTATACAGCTATTCAGATTTGAATAAAATACCCAATCCCATTTTGAAAGTGTTCGATCCACTCAAAACAAAAGGATTCCCAGCAGGCATGCGCATACATAATTTATCTACACTAAGGATGAGTGATGACATGAGTTCGGTATTTTTTGGCATTCAAACCTGGACAGTTAAACCTAAAAAAGAAGATAAAAAACTTACGGATAGTTCTAAAACAAAAGCCGATAGTTTAAAAATGGAAAATGCGAAATTAGCTATGAAATCAGACGCAAAGCTGGCCGATGTTTGGCATTGGAAAGATGCAGAAATACAGCCTCGTCAAAAAATCACCTACGCTCAAGATAAAAATGCCAGTTATTTATCCGTTTGGAATACTGACAACAATAGCTTCTACCAATTGGCTACAGAAGAGTTTCCCGATGCATCTATTTCGGGCAATCAGAAATACGTTATCACTGCTACTGACAAAAAATACAAACCCGCTTTCAAAGAAGATTATGCCGATTTTAATTTAGTCAATACCAAAAACGGTGTGAGCAAATCCTTATTCACTAAACAACAAGATAGATTTTATACTGCTCCACAATCTTCTCCAGATGGGAAATATTTAATTTATTTTAAAGATAAAAACTGGTTTACCTATAATATTGCCACGGAACAAAACATCAATATTACTGGCACTATTAAAAGTAATTTCTGGAATACCAGAGACGATCATCCTGCAACCAAACCACCTTTTGGATTGGGTGGATGGATTAAAGGAGATAAAGAAGTTTTGTTGTACGATGAATACAATATTTGGGCGGTAACACCCGATGGTACCAATGCTAGAAAAATTACAGATGGTGATAAAGAAGAAATTGCTTTTAGGGTTGCAAGAGTAGATTTTGAAGAAGTAGATTTAGACGATAGCAAGCCACTCTATTTTTCTGCCTATGGAGATAAAACCAAGAAGTTTGGGTACTACCAATACGAAAATGGAAAAACATCTAAACTTATTTTTGAAGATTTACAAGTAAGCCGACTAGCAAAAGCAGAAGATGCTAATGTATTCAGCTATATTAAACAAGACTACGACCTTTCCCCAGAATTGTATGTGTCAGATAATTTTACCAAAGAACAAAAAGCTGCTTCTACCAATCTTCAACAACAAAACTACTATTGGGGTAAAAGCAAATTGATTGCATTTACAAATAAGAAGGGTAAGAAAATGCAGGGTGCATTATATTATCCTGCCAATTACGAAGCTGGCAAACAATATCCAATGATTGTGTACATGTATGAGATTCTATCTAATAATGTTCATAACTATGTAGCTCCCAGTATTAGAAGAGCATATAACACAACCAACTACACTACCAATGGCTATTTTGTATTCCAGCCAGATATTGTATATGAAACCAACGATCCAGGAATGAGTGCAGTGAATTGCATTGTGCCTGGCGTAAAAGAAGTATTGAAAACAGGTATGATTGATGCCAGTAAAGTAGGTATTATGGGGCATAGCTGGGGAGCATATCAAACTTCCTTCTTAATTACCCAAACCGATATTTTTAAAGCTGCTATTGCTGGTGCTCCTTTGACTGACCTAATCAGCATGTCGCTCTCTATCTACTGGAATAGTGGAACGCCAGATCAAAAAATATTTGAAACCAGCCAGGGCCGATTTGACGGACCATGGTTTGAAAGAACAGAAGCACATATTCGTAACTCTCCTATGTTTAATGCTAGTAAAATAAAAGCACCTTTATTGGTAACGTTTGGTGATAAAGATGGAGCAGTAGATTGGCATCAGGGAATTGAAATGTATGGTACCATGCGTAGAATGGAAAAACCATTTGTAATGTTGGTATATGCCGATGAAAACCACAATTTCACCAAAAAAGAAAATCAAATTGATTATCAAAAAAGACAAAGAGAGTGGTTTGATCATTATCTATTAGGTAAGCCTGCAGAAAAATGGATCACCGATGGTGTGAGCTATGTAGAGCGTATGAAAGAAAAAGAAAAAGAAGCTCCAAAAAATTAATTTAAATAAATATAACCCGGCTATGCATCCAATACAAACAGCAATTTTATCATTTGGTATGAGTGGCCGGGTTTTTCATGCCCCCTTTATTTCATTGCATCCTGGGTTTAATTTGGTGGGTATTTTAGAAAGAACCAAACAAGAGTCTCTACAGTTTTATCCTGAAATACATATTTACAGAACATTAGAAGAAGTGCTGGAAGATGCCAACATTGAGTTGGTAATTGTAAATACACCCACCAATACACATTATGATTTTTGTAAACTTGCGTTGCAGGCTGGTAAACATGTAATAGTGGAGAAAGCGTTTACCACCACAGTATCTGAAGCAACAGAATTGAATGAATTGGCCACTGCTAAAAATTTAATGCTATCGGTTTATCAAAACAGAAGATGGGATAGTGATTTTAGCACAGTAAGGTCAGTTGTAGAATCGGGAGAATTAGGGGAAATTATTGAAGCTGAATTTCATTTTGATAGATATAAAACAGCAATTAGCCCCAAGGTTCACAAGGAAGTTCCTGGCCCGGGTGCAGGCCTGTTAAACGATTTAGGACCACACTTAATAGATCAGGCATTGAGTTTATTTGGAATGCCGAATGAAGTGTTTGCCAATATTCGCATCATCCGCCCCAATTCTTTGGTGGATGATTATTTTTCTTTATTACTTTTTTACAGCAACAAAATTATCACGTTAAAAAGTAGCTTACTAGTTAGAGAGCCCTTACCTGCATTTATTGTTCATGGAACCAATGGCTCATTTATAAAAACCCGTGCCGATATACAAGAAGCAGCTTTAATAGCCAATGAAAAGCCCAATACACCCAATTGGGGCATTGAACCAATATCTGAGCAAGGCTTATTGCATACAGAAAGAAATGGTAAAATCATCAAAGAAAAAATTTCCACACTAGCAGGAAATTATGGTCAATATTATGTGGGAATTTACAAGGCCATCACTACCCATTCACCAGCACCCGTAACTGCAACAGATGGCATTCATGTGATGCGCATTTTAGAAGCAGCCATCCTAAGCAGTACTAGCAAAAGCACCATTAAGATTGAATGATTCATTTTTTAATTTAAATTGTAAAATTAAAAGTACTGCCATGAAAAATATTTTTCTAAAAACTACTGTACTGTTTTTATTAGCCGCTTGCAATCAAAACGGCGCTGAAACTAATTTTAAAAAAATTGATGTGAAATACCCTATTGCTTATAAAGACACTAGTATAAAAGATATTTATTTTGGCACTACTGTTGCAGACCCATATCGTTGGATGGAAAATGATACTGCAGCCAATACGAAGGCTTGGGTGAAAGCAGAAAATGAAGTTACTGATGCTTATTTAGCAAGTATTCCTTTTTTACCAACCATTCAATCAAGACTAAAAGAATTATGGAATTACGATAAATATTCTGCACCATCTAAAGAAGGTGATTATAATTATTTTTCTAAAAAAACAGGATTGCAAAATCAATCAGTCATTTACCGTCAAAAGGAAGGGCAAAAAGAACCAGAAATATTTTTAGATCCCAATACATTTTCTTCTAATGGAACTACTTCATTGGCAGGTATGAATTTTTCAACAGATGGATCATTATGTGGTTACCAAATTTCAGAAGGTGGCAGCGACTGGAGAAAACTCATTATTCTAAATGCCATTACCAAAGAACAAATTGGCGACACATTGATTGATGTAAAATTTAGCAGTGTTGCTTGGAAAAAAAATGAAGGATTTTATTATAGCAGTTATGATAAACCAAAGGAAGGAAGCCAGTTAGCAGGAAAAACCGATCATCATAAATTATATTACCATAAATTAGGCCAACCTCAAAGTGCCGACCAGCTTGTATTTGGGGGAGAAACTACTCCTAGGAGATATATAGGAGCAACTGTTTCTGAAAATGAAAAATGGTTATTCATTTTTGCAGCCAATAGCACGTATGGCAATGAAATGTATGTGCAGGATCTTACCAAGCCCAATGCTACTATCATTCCTATTATTAAGGATATGGCTTCTTCTGTGAATATTTTTGATGTAGACGACCAATACTTTTATATTCAAACAGATAAAGAAGCACCCAATAGTAAAGTGGTGATTGCTTCATTGAAACAACCTCAATCGGAATATTGGCGTGATTTAATTCCTGAACAAAAAGAAGTGCTATCGGTAAATACTGCTGGTGGAAATATTTTTTGTAGTTATTTAAAAGATGCTATCACCAAAGTTTTACAATATGATATGAAAGGCAATAAACTTAGAGAAGTTGAATTACCTGGATTAGGCACTGCAAGTGGGTTTAGTGGAAAAAGAAATGAGAAAACAGTATTCTATAGTTTTAGTTCTTATATAGCGCCTTCCACTATTTATAAAATGGATATCGCTAGTGGAAAAGCAGCAGTGTACAAAAAACCTACCCTACAATTCAATACAGCCGATTACGAATCTAAACAGGTTTTTTATCCTTCCAAAGACGGCACTAAAATTCCGATGATCATTACGTATAAAAAAGGCATCAAACTAGATGGAAATAACC
>JAVHPL010000028.1:0-1146 GCA_036170555.1 Sediminibacterium sp.
TTTCTTTCACCGAAAAATCTAATACGTTGGTTGTTCTTAAATAAAAATCAAAAAAGGGTTTGAGTGAGTAACCAGCAGCACTGCTAAATAATTGTTCAACATCGGTTGAAGTAACAAAATTGTCATAGGTGTAAACAGGATCAGTAGCTAGTTTTTTTAGTGTAGGTAAAAATAGTTCATCACCTATAACATAGCGTAAGCTGTGCATGAAAAAAGATCCTTTAGTATAAATATCATTGCTAGCGTAAGTTTCATCTTCTGATAATTCTTCACCGCCTACCATTGGTTTTTTATATTTAATAGACCTTTTATGCTTAGCGATGATTTCATTGTATGCTTCAATTCCCCCTAATTCAAAATGTGCTAATGCTTCTGCATAAGTACCAATTCCTTCCTGTATCCACATGTGGGCCCAATCTTTATTGGTTACTTTATTGGCCCACCATTCGTGTGCATACTCATGAAATAAATTGGCAGAATAGTCTTGCCCACCTATTAAAGCATATTTAAATTCATTGTTGAAAGTGATCATTGTTTGGTGTTCCATTCCAGAATTAGGCACTTCTGCAATACCAATTTTTTCTTTATACCAAGGATACTCTCCAAAGTATTTTTCTAAAATTTTAGTATCTCTAATTTTTGTTGCAATAAGTTTTTTTGCATGCATGGTGTCTTCTGCTAATACATAAAACTCAATGGGTACTATATGATTATTGATAGTGGTATAACTATCTTTTGCAACAACATATTTACCAATATTAAAAAGAATGCAGTAATTACTAATGGTATAATTTGTTTTCCAATAAAAAGTGGTTTTGTTATTTTTTGTAATGGTTTTTTGTAATAAGCCAGGCCCTGCAACAGATAATCCATTAGGAATGGTAATATTTAAATCAGCTCCTTCATTGGGCTCATCACTTGGATGATCTTTACAAGGAAAATATAATCTTCCTCCTTCTTTTTGCATATTAATAGAAACCCAATCATTCCCACTTTTATCTTTTGACCATGTGAAGCCTCCCAGCCATGGTGGTTTTACCGCAATTGGTGGGTTGCCACCGTAACGAATATCTACATCATGTTTACCCAATTTAAATTGATTTCCTATTATATAAATCAGATCATCTTTATGTTCAAAAGCAACCG
>JAVHPL010000029.1:0-215 GCA_036170555.1 Sediminibacterium sp.
TTAGTTGTCTTGAGCGGAATAAAAAATTCAACTACACCCCAGTCGCAGCATTTTCTTTATTGAAATAAATTTTTTAGTTGTCTTGAGCGGAATAAAAAATTCAACTACACCCCAGTCGCAGCATTTTCATGTGAAAATGCTAAGCGCACTCCTGGGCTAAAGGTTTCGTTTTTTATTCCGCTCATTACTCATATTACTGATTATACAATTAGATC
>JAVHPL010000029.1:315-23630 GCA_036170555.1 Sediminibacterium sp.
AATATTTTCATGTGAAAATGCTAAGCGCGCTCCTGGGCTAAAGGTTTCATTTTTTTATTCCGCTCATTACTCATATTACTGATTATACAATTAGATCAATATTTTCATGTGAAAATGCTAAGCGCGCTCCTGGGCTAAAGGTTTCATTTTTTATTCCGAACTTTTAGTTTTAAAGGCGTTCTATTGTTTCCATCAACACTTCAACCGCTTTTAATCCATCTGAACCTAAGTTAAGTGAGTAATTGTTTACATATAAATTGATGTGTTGCCGCATTACATCTTCGCTCATTTCTTGTGAATGCTCGCGAACATATGGTGCTATTTGTGGGTAGTGTTCAAAAGCAAATTCTATACTCTTTTTGATAAGTTGATCTATTCTCAGGGACAGAGCAGGTTCAATTGATTTCTTTGCAATAATTCCTCCTAATGGAATGGGTACTTTTTGAGTGTTCTCCCAATAAGTTCCAAGGTCTATTATTTTATTTAATCCTTTCTCTTGATAAGTAAATCTATTCTCATGAATGATTACGCCAGCATCAACCTCTCCCGATAAAACAGCAGCTTCTATTTCATGAAATACTTTAAATACTTTATGATTTGCATGAGGATATGCTAAAGAAAATAATACATGTGCAGTAGTGTTTTTGCCAGGTATGGCCACCAGCATATCGTTATTAAAAATCTCTTTTGATTTGCTTATTAATAAGGGGCCTACTCCTTTGCCGAGCGCACCTCCACTATGTAATAATTGGTAATGCTTATTTACTAAATTGTATACACCGTAACTGATTTTAGTAATATCCATTTTTTCTTGGATAGCCCACTCATTCAGGGTTTGTACATCTTCTAAATATACATCAAAAGACATTCCTTCTGTATCTATTTTCTTATTCACTAATGCATCAAAAATAAATGTATCATTAGGACAAGGAGAAAATGCAAGTGAAAATTTCATTCGTATAAATTATAAACTTTGACTAATTGAAGTGTTTTAATTTGTAGTATATATATGATCCGTTTTATTCTTACTATTCAATAAAATGTTTACACTATTTAATTTTATAAAGTGCATCTATATACTGCAGCACTGTTTTATTTAAATGATCAATTGAAGCTTTCATTTGCCATTTTGATTTATCGCGCTCCCCAACTACATTAGAAATTGCCCTGATTTGTATAAAGGGTATACCCATTTCTCTACCTATATAATGCAAAACGGCACCCTCCATACTCTCTAAATCGGGTTTGTACTTTTTTTGTATTTGATTTATGCGTTTTTCATCGGTACTTATTTGGTTAACGGTAATGGCATTCAATTCGGGTAATTTCAACAAATTGAATTTTTTTAGCCAAGGGTTGGGTAATCTTCTTTTTTCAAACGGATGGTAATTGCTTTTTTCTAATTTCAGATCGAATATATCTTTCCAAGTACCATTTTCTTCTACACCCGTATCGCCTAATATTTCTTCATTAATCACCACCACTTTTCCTAATTGCATAGTTTTTTTAAAGCATCCTGCAATGCCAATCTGTATGATTAAATCGGGCTTATCTTCTATGGCCAATCTGGTTAATGCAACTGAACTGGCCAATATGCCCACTCCCGACTGATAAAACTGTACTTTTAAACGACTACTTTTTTTGGTAAATGATTTATTCATGCCTGCAAATGCGGGCATCCATTCTCCTATTGTGGCAGCAGTAATTACTACATTCATAAGTGTAAAGTTGATGAAAAACGGTCAACTTTCTGAGTTTTTGTACCTTTGTAAAAATAATGCCGAGGAATGGTGCACTTAACTAGATTAGAACATTTTAATGCAGCACATAAATTATATAATGATAATTGGTCGAAAGAGCAGAATGAGGCTGTTTTTGGGGTTTGTGCCAATGAAAATTGGCATGGGCATAATTATGAACTGTATGTTACCATTAAAGGAACGCCTGATGCCGATACGGGCTTTTTGTTTGATGTGAAAGAGCTAAGTAGGCTAATTAAGCATCATGTTATTGACCATATAGATCATAAAAATTTAAATTTAGATGTTTCTTTTTTAAAGGGGCAAATGTGTAGCACAGAGAACTTAGCTATGGCTATTTGGAAAGAATTGGCTCCCAATTTGCCTCAATCTGTTGAACTTCATTGCATTAAACTATATGAAACTCCTCGAATTTATGTTGAATATTTTGGGAGCTAATTTTTTTTGAACAAAAGAATCGCTTAGGCGTTATTATAGTATTGTTTTACAAAACCACTTGATCAGCACACTTCTGAAACAGTGTTTTGACTATTACAATTGAATTTTAGATTAGTAAATTATAAGATTAACATTTATTTGTAAGTGTGCAATAATATGTTGCTTAAATGAATCAGATGAACCATCATAAGGTAACTGTTTTTAGAAAAGAACATTTCAACGCGGCGCATCGGCTTAATAACCCTTTATGGTCGGTTGAGCAGAATAAGGTTGTTTTTGGGCTTTGTAATAATGATCATTATCATGGACATAACTACGAATTAATTGTTCAGGTTACAGGAACCATTAACCCAGAAACAGGCTATGTGATTGACCTGAAAATCTTAAGTGATCTTATTAAACAAGAAGTACTGGATAAGTTTGATCATAAGAATTTAAACTTAGATACCATTGAATTTAAAAATCTAAACCCTACTGCCGAAAATATAGTAGTAGTTATTTATAATTTATTGAGAGCAAAACTAGACCAACAACTAGAATTAAAAATTAGATTACATGAAACAGAACGAAACTTTGTCGAATATCCGTCTGAACGGAGATAAAATTGAATTTACAGACGCTATGATGGAAGAGATGGGTGACAACCATATTAGTACATCCGTGGATACACCTATGCGTGCAGATGCATTTGATAGATCCGATTCTGAGAAGATGAACCTCATTCAGGAACATTTCAAAGCCATTATGGAAGTAATGGGATTAGACCTAACGGATGATAGTCTCAAAGGAACACCCAAACGTGTGGCTAAAATGTACATTCAAGAAATATTTAGTGGGCTAAATCCTGCTAACAAACCTTCTATTGCACTGTTCGATAATAAGTACAAGTACAACGAAATGCTAGTAGAAAAGAATATTTCCTTTTATAGTAATTGCGAACATCATTTTGTGCCAATTATTGGGAAAGCCCATATTGCTTACATTAGCAATGGTAAAGTGATCGGGTTAAGTAAATTAAATCGCTTGGTTCAATACTATGCAAAACGCCCTCAGGTGCAAGAGCGCTTAACCATGCAAATTGCTAAAGATTTACAAGCTTCACTTGGTACAGATGATGTGGCCATTGTAATTGATGCCAAACATCTTTGTGTAGCAAGTAGAGGCGTGGAAGATGATACTTCTTCTACCATTACTGCCTTTTATGGTGGTGCATTTAAAGAGGAAAAACGGAAAGAAGAATTTCTTAGATACTTAGAATTACAAACATCCTTTTAATTCTTTCTACACTCAATTTACAAGAGCCCCCTTTGGGGGCTCTTTTTTTTTGCTTGTTTACGCGTTAATAATTGCCTTAATTTGCTAATCTTAAAAAGATCATTATGTTAAAACATGCTTTTGTATTTCCAGGTCAGGGTGCTCAGTTTACTGGTATGGGAAAAAATTTATACGATTCCAATACAACCGTAAAAAACTTATTTGAACATGCTAATGATATTCTTGGATTCAATATTAGTGATGTGATGTTTACTGGAACAGATGAAGCATTAAAACAAACGAATATAACACAGCCAGCTATTTTTTTACACTCTGTTGCCGCTTTTAAAACTATTGAAAACGCAGTACCTTCTATGGTTGCTGGACATTCTTTAGGAGAGTTCTCTGCATTAGTTGCCAATGGAACACTTTCTTTTGAAGATGCCCTTCGGTTGGTAAGCATACGTGCCAAAGCCATGCAAAAAGCCTGTGAATTAAATCCATCTACCATGGCTGCTGTGTTAAATTTAGCAGATGAAAAAGTAGAAGAAATTTGTGCTTCTATTCAAGCCGAAACAGGGGAAGTAGTAGTTGCTGCTAATTATAATTGTCCAGGACAATTGGTGATTAGTGGATCTATCAAAGGAATTGATATTGCTTGCATTCGTTTAAAAGAAGCGGGGGCAAAGCGGGCATTGGTTTTACCTGTTGGAGGTGCATTTCATTCACCATTAATGGCACCTGCAAAAGAGGAATTGGCTGCTGCCATTGAATCAACTATTTTCAATAAGCCAACCTGTGCGGTTTATCAAAATGTTGTTGCTAAAGCTGTAACAGATCCACAAGCAATAAAACAAAATTTAATTGATCAACTTACTGGAGCCGTTCGTTGGACATATTGTGTTCAAGCCATGGTGGCAGATGGTGCTACTCAATTTACGGAATGTGGACCTGGTAAGGTTTTGCAAGGATTAATTGGTAAAATTGCTGGTGCATCAGTAACCACAAATGGTATTAGCTAAATTATTGTAATCCCAAACTAATTAATATATTGGAATCCCATTTGGGTACACCGCTTCTAGCAGTTGTAGGGTAGCTGGCTAATCCAAAGCTTTCATCATATTCCCAAACAGCCCAGCCCATTTTATATTTTGCCAATGTATTGTGCATGTCTTGTAAATAATGTGATCGGCTTTCAGCAGGCGCAAATTTTTTATATACACCAAACTCATTACAAATTACTGGTACACTATTTCTGTTTGCCCACAAATAAACTTGCTTAATAACCGTATTTATAGAATCTATATTGTAGCGCTGATTGCCATGCCAACTGAGTAAATTTTTTAAAGTGGATGTTGTGGCAGCCGTAACTAATGGAGCCATATTTCCTGGGTTTGCGGGGTAGGGGATGGCTTTCATTTTATCGTATGGATCTCCCACCCAATCTGCTCCCTGATGGGTAAATGTAAATGGATCGTACAGATGAAAATTGTACACAATATTTTTTACACTATACGGCTGCAATTGTGTTAGATCGTACCAATTATTCCAATTTTCTGCACCTGCAATAATATAATGTTCTGGTGCTGCTTCTCTGATAGATTCAATAATTTGTAATTGAAATGGAGCCCACCAATTTTTATCTATTCCAGCAATTGTTCGTTCTGCACCTACATGAGGTTCGTTGTATATTTCAAAAAATAGTTTACTGGTATCGTATTTTTTAAAATAGGTAGCTAAATTTTTCCAATACTGTTTAAAGGCTACCCTGCTAATAGGATCAGTTGCCAGTTTTGTTTCGAATGCAGCATTGGAATTATGCATTTCTATAGCAACTGCTAATCCCACTGAAGTAATATTTCGAATAGCTTGGTCTACCAATGCTAGGTTCGCAGGTTGTATAGTTGCCATATTATTTGGATCAACTAACACAGTTGGCCCAATGGGTAATCGAACATACGTAAACCCTGCATTTTTTATTTGAGTAAAATGGGCAGTAGTATAACGGTTACTAAATTGATTCTTATCCGAATAATCATTAAACCAATTACTAAGATTAATACCTCGGGCCAATTGATCTAGTGCCCTGCCAGATGTACCTACCGAATTATTATTATTCATAATGGTTTCTGTGCCTTTATTGCAAGCAGCAAAAAGGAATATGAATCCTAACAGTATGAATATTATTTTTTTCATGTTATTCTGAATCAATACTGCAATTAATCCATGCAGGATCAAATTGTGCCTTATATTTTTTATAAAATTCAATAGCAGGGGTATTCCATTCTAAAACCTGCCATACAATTCCTTTAAGGTTTCTTTCCTTTGCTTCAACGATTAATTGGTTAAAAAGTTGTTTCCCAATCTCTTTGCCTCGCATTTTTTGGGTAACCAGTATATCTTCTAAGTACATTCTTTGGCCTTTCCAGGTACTATAACGAATATAATACAAGGCAAATGCATGTATTTCTTTAGATCCATCTAGTAGGTTGGTTTCCTCTGCAACAAAAGCCCACCAAACTGGGTTAGCACCAAATCCACTTTCTTCAAAATGTGATAAAGTTACTGTTACTTCATTGGGTGCTTTTTCAAAATCAGCTAATTCTTGAATGAGTTCAAGTATTCTCTTGCAATCCTTTTGCTCGGCTCTTCTTATTTGTATATTCATCTTTATACGTGCAATTTTTTTATAATGCTTATTGTTATTCCAATGCTTGCGTAAGGTCATTGATGATATCATCTATATGTTCAATTCCTACGCTCATTCTAATAAGCCCGTCTGTTATATCCGATTTTAGTCTTTCTTCTCTGGCTATACCCATGTGACTCATACTAGCAGGATGAGATAGTAATGTGTCTGGTGTGCCAAAAGAAATGGCTCTTACACACATGTTTAATTTATTGATGAATTTACTGCCTGCCTCTATTCCTCCTTTTAATTCAAAACTCATTAATGCACCTGGATGACGCATTTGTTTACTAGCAATTGCATGATCTGGGTGAGTTGCTAATCCGCTATAATTTACTTTTTCAACTTTGGGATGTGCTGCTAAAAATTCGGCCACTTTCATTGCATTGCTGCAATGCTGAATCATCCTTAGTTCTAGTGTTTTCATTCCTTGGGTTAGTAAGTATGCATCAAATGCATTGCTATTGCCTCCTAATAAAACATGCCATTTCCAAATTGAGCCATTCATTTTATCCAGGTCTTTTCCTAATAATACTCCACCTAGTGCTGTTCCATGTCCGTTTAAAAATTTGGTGGTTGAATGCATTACAAAATCAGCTCCAAATTTAAAAGGTTGTTGTAAATAAGGGGTTGCTGCTGTATTATCTACCGATACTAAACAATGATACTTCTTTGCGATATCGCATACCATTTGTATATCTACACAACGTAATGTAGGATTGGATGGGGTTTCGATATGAATTAATTTGATATGGCTATTTTCTTTTAAAGTTGCTTCTACTAAATTGGCATCATTTAAATTAATTAAGATTGTTTGGATTGCTGTTGCGGCTAATACTTTTAATAATAATTCATGTGTACCTCCATACAATGCATGATGCGTTAGTACTATATCACCTGCTTTTAAATTTCCTAAAAACAAAGTGGTTAATGCTGCCTGCCCACTTGCGTGTAATAAAGCTTTTACTTCTAAACTATTACCTTGTTCATCATATAATCCAAAAGTTTCTAATGCTTCAATAGTCTCTTGGGCTGTAGTAAAACTTGGGTTGCCCCATCGGCTATATATTTTTGTTTTATCTTTCCCTGCAAAACGTTCACTGCCTTCTTGGGCATTATCAAAAGTAAAAGTAGAACTTGCATAAATGGGTGTTAAATGTGCATGATCTGCATTGTTATGACCAGATGCATGAATAGCAGTTGACCCAATGCCAATTAATTTTTTTGAAGTACTCATTTTTCTTATTTAATTACAAAAGAACATTATTTAGTAAGCCCATTTTACCCAGGTTGCACCCCAAGTAAATCCTCCTCCAAAGGCAGATAAAACAATATTATCTCCTTTTTTTAATTTGCTTTCCCAATCCCATAAACATAGTGGCAAAGTGGCTGCTGTGGTATTACCATATTTTTGAATATTGATCATTACTTTCTCTTTGGGCAATCCCATTCTATTGGCCGTTGCGTCAATAATTCTCAAATTAGCTTGGTGTGGAACCAACCAAGCAATGTCTTCTCCTGTAAGATTGTTCCTCTCTAATAGTTCTGCACTTACATCGGCCATGCCTTTTACAGCAAATTTAAATACGGCCTGTCCTTCTTGATAAGCATAGTGTTCTTTTGCCAAAACAGTTTCTACTGTTGCTGGTTTTACCGATCCACCTGCTTTCATGTGCAAGTAATGTCTTCCACTTCCATCACTTCTTAGAATACTGTCTTTAATTCCATTTTCATCTTGGGAAGGTTGTAGTAAAACAGCGCCAGCACCATCTCCAAATATAATACAGGTTGCACGATCGGTATAATCTATAATTGCACTCATTTTATCTACCCCCACCACAATTACATTTTTATATCGGCCACTTTCTATGTACATGGCGCCTGAGGTTAAGGCAAAAAGAAATCCACTGCAGGCTGCACTTAAATCGTAACCCCATGCATTGGTTGCTCCTATTTTATCGGCAATGATATTGGCTGTTGCTGGAAATACCATATCGGGTGTTACTGTTGCACAAATAATACAATCAATTTCTTTAGCACTCATCTGTTTCTTTTGCAATATTTCTTGAATCGCAGGGATAGCCATATCACTACTTCCTAGCCCTGGTTCTTTTAAAATTCTGCGTTCTTCAATACCCGTTCTAGATCTGATCCACTCATCATTGGTATCTACCATTTTTTCTAAATCTGCATTGGTGAGTTTTGTTTCTGGTACATATCCGCCTACTGCGGTAATAGCTGCTGTAATTTTATTCATGAAAATTAAACTGGTTATGGGTGATACGTTTTGTTATGATAACATAAAATGCTAAAGTAAGGCTAATTGCTTTCTTTTTACTAATTTCACCCCCATTTATGATAGCTTTTGTAAAAGGTAATTTTGCGGTTAAAACCCCTGCTCGTTTGGTGGTAGATGTGAATGGTGTTGGATATGAATTACATATCAGTTTAAATACCTATGCTGCTATCAGCAACCAGGACAGTGGTCAATTATTTACCTATTTGCATATCACCGAAAATGCACATACCCTTTTTGGATTTGCCGATTTGGCCGAGAAAGAACTTTTCATGCAATTGATTAGTGTTTCTGGGGTTGGTGCTTCAACGGCCAGAATGATGCTTTCTGGTATGAAACCTGCAGAAATTACCAGGGCAATAGTTCAGGGCAATACCAAACAATTAGAAGCCATAAAAGGTATTGGAAAAAAGTCGGCTGAAAGGCTTATAGTAGAATTAAGGGATAAATTGGGTAAGCAAAGCTTAGATAGCCCAATTACAGGATTTAGTGCCCCTCAAAATGAAACAGATGCTATAAATGCCTTAATTTCATTGGGAATTGGAAGGGTAATGGCAGAACAGGCTGTAAAAAAAGTACTGTTAGCGTCACCCGATATGCAATCTTTAGAAGAAATTATTAAATTATCACTTAAAAATCTATAAGCGATCGGATTGAGCTCTACTTAACCAAGCGAGAATTCCTTGAATTTTTTTCGTTATTTTTTCACTATTATATTCATTACGCTCTGTGCAAATGTATTTGCTCAACAGATAGACTCCTTGCGTTATCCCATCAGCGATAGAAGAGGTGATTTTTCTTCTGTTAAAAATAACAATCCTTTCAACTTAAGAGATACTGCACTTATAAAACAATCGGTTGAATATAATCCTACAACCAAAACCTATATTCTTCGTGAAAAAATTGGTAGAACCAATTATAGAAAGCCTGTATCCTTATCATTCGAAGAATTTACTCGTTCTCAAAATAAGCAAGCCGAAATTGCCTATTTTAAAAAAAGAGCCGACGCAATTACTCAACTCAATAAAAAAACAGAACGCCCTCCATTAAGGGTATACGATAAGTTATTCGATCGGATTTTTGGATTAAGTGGAAATAATCTTAAAGTAGATATTCGGCCTAGTGGAGAAGTAAATATTTTGGCAGGATATCAAGGGCAGAATATTAAAAATCCAACCTTACCCGAAAGAGCTAGAAAAAATGGTGGATTTGATTTTGATATGAATGCCAATGTAAATTTGAATGCTAATATTGGAGATAAACTTAAATTTCCCATCAATTATAACACCCTTTCTAATGTAGGTTTCGACAACCAACTTAAGTTGGATTATAAAGGCATGGATGATGAAATGATTAAAAGCATTGAAGCTGGTAATATCTCCTTTCAATCTAGGGGATCATTAATTAGTAGTGCTCAAAATTTATTTGGTGTAAAAGCACAATTGCAATTTGGAAAATTATTTGTAACGGCTGCTTTAGCCAATCAACGTTCTAGTAAACAATCTGTTTCTTTACAAGGAGGTGCTGCTTCTCAAACTTTTCAAAAAAAATTAGATGATTACGAAGAAAATAGACACTTCTTATTGGGAAATTATTTTAAAGCCAATTTCAATAAAACCATGCGCAATTTACCTGTGGTAAACTCACAAGTTCAATTGCAAAGAGTAGAAGTATGGGTAACCAATAGAACTGGTGCTACAACCGAAGCTCGTGATATTGTGGGTTTAATGGATTTGGGTGAATCTAGCCCATACAATCCTGCCGTGCAATCATTAAGTGCTAATTCACTTCCTGCAAATGGGGCCAATAATTTATTTAGTTCATTGGTAAGTGATCCTAATGCAAGAAATCCAGCATTTATAAATAATATTTTATTAAGTAAGGGACTTCGACCTGTAGATGATTATGAAAAAACATTCGCGCGTAAATTAAGTAACAATGAATTTTATTTTAATCCCCAAGCTGGTTTTATTTCTATTAATACGCAATTGCAATCGGATGAAGTGTTGGCGGTAGCGTATCAATATACATACAATGGTCGTGTATTTCAGGTGGGTGAATTTTCTCAAGATATTGCCCTTGATTCTTCTATGGGGGTACAAAAAGTATTGTTCCTTAAACTATTAAAAGCAACTTCTCAACGAACAGAATTACCACTTTGGGGATTGATGATGAAGAATGTATACTCCCTAGATTTATTTGGAGGAATCATGCGCGAAGATTTTAAACTAAATGTTTTATACGAAGAACCGAGTGGTGGATTAAAACGTTTTCTTCCAGAAACATCTGCTGCAGTGGATGGTCAACCTTTATTACGAATTTTAAATTTAGATCGTTTAAATAATCGAAATGATCCACAGCCCGATGGGGTATTTGATTATATAGAAGGATTTACTATTTTACCACAAATGGGGAGGGTTGTATTTCCCGTGCTGGAACCTTTTGGTAAAGACTTAGATACACTTGCTTTTGCTGGTTTGCCGGCTGCAACCAAACGTAAATATGTTTATTATCAACTGTATGATTCTATTAAAGCTATTGCACAAACTTATGCAAACCTCAATAGATTTATAATGCAGGGGCAAGTAAAAGGAAGTGGTGGAGGTTCGGAAATTTATTTAAATACTTTTAATATTCCACCAGGATCTGTGCAGGTAACAGCGGGTGGTCAGGCTTTACGCGAGGGTAGTGATTATATAGTGGATTATAATTTAGGAACGGTAAAAATTTTAAATCAAGGTATTTTAAGTTCCAATGTACCTGTTCGTGTTTCTTTTGAAAATAATATTGGCTTTGGTATGCAACAAAGAGGATTTACTGGTTTGCGTATGGATTATTTTGCCAGTAAAAAATTAAGTATTGGAGCAACAATGGTGAAATTGGGTGAGCGACCTTATTTTACTAAAATGAGTTACGGGGATGATCCTATTCGCAATACCATGTATGGTTTAGATTTTAATTATAAATCGGAGCTGCCGGGATTATCTCGATTATTAAATAGACTACCTTTTTATGAAACAAAGGCAAAGTCTTCAATCAACGCTTATGGAGAAGCGGCTATCTTAAAACCAGGTCATCCTCCTCAAATTGGTAAGGGCGATCAAGGCTTGATTTTTATAGATGATTTTGAAGGAACAAGGGCTGCAATTGATTTACGTTTCCCTTTTGTTTCCTGGGCAATGGCTTCTACTCCACAAGGAAATTCTCGATTCCCAGAAGCTTCCTTAACCGATAGTATAGATTACAATAAAAATAGAGCCAAACTGGCTTGGTATAATATTGAACCCAATCTTCAAGATAAAAATAGCGCAGGTAACCCATTGCGCAGAAACCTAGCTGAATTAAGTGATCCAAGAGTTCGTCAAGTTTTTACCAACGAATTATTTCCACAGAGAACCACTAATATTACAGATGTACAAACCTCCACTTTTGATTTGGCATTTTATCCATCCGAAAAAGGGCCGTATAATTTTGAGTCGAATTCAACTCAAGTAAATGCTGCTGGAAAATTAAGTAATCCTGCTGCAAGATGGGGTGGTATCATGCGTTCAATTGATCAAACCGATTTTGAAACAAATAATATTGAGTTTGTAGAGTTTTGGATGCAAAATCCATTCATTACTAACCCCAATAGTAAGGGTGGAAAAATGTACCTCAACTTTGGTAATATCAGTGAAGACATTTTAAAAGATGGTAAACGATTTTATGAAAATGGAATGAATACCCCTACTGTACCTGCTGCTGTAGATAGTAGCAATACTTGGGGAAAAACTCCAGTAAATCCCATTCAAATTACGCAGGCATTTAGCAATGATCCAAATGATCGTCCTTATCAAGATGTAGGCTTTGATGGAAATGACGATGATGCGGAAAGAAGAAAAAGAAGTTATGTGTTGCAACGCTTGGCCAATAATTTTGGAACTGGTTCTACGATCTATCAAAAATCAATAATAGATCCATCTTTAGATAATTATAAATGGTATCGAGATCCTTCATTTGATCCATTGGGTACGGGAATTTTGGGGCGGTATAAAAATTTTAATAATCCTCAGGGTAATTCACCTATTGCAACAGCTACTGGTCAATTTACTTCGGCTGCTACACTTTATCCAGATAATGAAGATTTAAACAGAGACAATACCTTAAATGAAACGGAAGCGTATTATGAATATGAAGTGCAACTTCGTCCTGGAATGGATGTAGGGCTTACGCCTTATGTAACCGATAAGAGAAGGGTTACCGTAAATTCTGCCGATGGTATTACCCGTACAGAAGATTGGTTCTTGTTTAGAGTACCAATAAAAAATTATTCTAGGAAAGTTGGTAATATTCCCGATTTTAAATCTATCAGATTTGCTCGTTTATATTTAACTGATTTTGAAGATTCTGTTGTACTAAGATTGGCTCGCTTAGATTTAGTAAGAAATCAATGGAGACAATTTATTTACAATATAGATACCACGGGTTCTTACACGCCTGTGAATAATACAGGAGGTACATCATTCAATACACTTGCCGTAAATTTAGAAGAAAATAGTAGTCGTTCACCCATTAACTATTTAATGCCACCCGATGTAGAAAGGGTTCAGTTGCTCAGTAATAATGGTGTAAATATTCAGCAAAACGAACAAGCCATTAGTTTGCGGGTGAATAATTTATTGAATGGAGATGCAAGGGGAATTTTTAAAACATTGAATTTAGATGTTAGAAGATATGCAAAGCTATCCATGTATATGCATGCAGAGTCTATTGTAGGTCAACGGCCAATTGTAGATAATCAATTGAATGCAGTCATCAGAATCGGGCAAGATTTTTTGAATAATTATTATGAAATAAAAATCCCGCTTAAAATTACCACTCCTGGTATTTATCCAAGAGGCCAAGAAGCGAAGGTTTGGCCTATAGAGAACAATATTGATTTTAGCTTGCGCGAATTAATCGACTTAAAAATATTACGCAACAATTCTGGAGCAAACGTAACAACCATTTTTAGAAAAATAATTGGCAATAAAACCTTCTCTATTATGGGTAACCCCAATTTAGGAGAACTTCGTGGCATATTGGTTGCCGTAGAAAATCCATCTAGAATTGGAGGGCAGCCCATTAGCACTGAAGTTTGGATGAACGAATTGCGCTTATCTGGTATTGATGAAAATGGAGGTTGGGCAGCAATGGGTAGAGTAGATATGGTATTGGCCGATTTAGGAACTTTATCTGTTTCGGCCAACCGCTATACACAAGGATTTGGCTCGGTTGAACAAAGAGTAAATGAACGGGCAAAAGATAATTTATTGCAATTTGATATTGCCGCAAATATAGATGCTGGAAAATTAGTTCCTAAAAAAGCTAAATTATCTATTCCTATATATGCTGGAATCAATAGAAATATACGTACCCCAGAATTTGATCCTTATGATTTAGATATTTTATACAAAGAAAAAATAAGTAAAAGCCCAAGTGCTGTTAGAGACTCTATTCAAAAAGCTGCTGCAGATTTAACCACTATTACTACACTCAACTTCACCAATGTGCGCGTAATTCAAGGTGCAAAAAAGCCTGGCTTATTAAGCTTAAGTAATTTTGATTTTAGTTATGCATTTTCACAAACTGCACATACCAGCCCTGTAATACTTCAAAATAAAGTTACAAGACATCGAGGAGGTATGGGATATACTTTTATAGGGCAAAGCCGTTTTATTGAACCATTTAAAAAAATAATTAAAGGAAAATCTCCTTGGCTTGCTTGGATTAGGGATGTTAACTTTAATTTAAAACCAGCTTACTTAAATTTTAGAGTAGATATTAACCGCCAATTTGGAGAATTTATTCCCCGTATTGTAAACTCTTTTAGCAATAAAGTAGACCGGGTAGATACTACTTATGATAAGTACTTTACTTTTGACCGTTTTTATAATATGCGCTGGGATTTAACCAGGTCATTAAATGTAGATTTTAATGCAACTAATAATGCAAGAGTAGATGAGCCATCAGGAAGAATTGACAATGCTATTAAAAGAGACTCTGTAAGAAATAATTTTTTTAGTGGAGGTAGAAATACTTTGTATCAGCAAAAAGCATTGGTAAATTATAATTTGCCCTTGAGTAAATTACCTTTTACCGATTGGGTTACTGCAAGATATAGTTATGGAACCTCCTATAATTGGATTGGTGCAAGCAGGCTGGCGATAAATTTGGGAAATACTATTGAAAACTCACAAGAAAATAGTTTGAATGCACAGTTTAGTTTTGGAAACTTGTACGCCAAATCTGCATGGCTGCGTTCATTAGACAATATTCCATCATCCAAACAATATAGTAATCAAAAAACAACGGCCTCTTTTTTAGGAACTCCTTTGCCTACTAAAGCGGAAGCTTTAAAAGATTTATTGGGCAAACCAAGAATAATTGCTTTAAAAAAATGGCGTCAACAAAGAAGAGATTTGCGCATTGCAGAAAAACTAAGTAGGGCTGGAGAATTACCCGAGTTGAGTGGGTGGCAACGTGGTGCTGGTAAAATATTTACCATGGTTAAAAATGCTTCTATTAATTATGGAGAGAACTTTAGAAGTAGGCTACCTGGTTATATGGATAGTACTAATTTTATAGGTCAGAATTTTAAATCAATGGCGCCTGGTTTAGACTATGTGTTTGGAAAACAACCTGATGATGTTTGGATAGAGCAAAAAATTGCTAAAGGATTACTTTCTAGAGACAGTACTTTTAATTTTATGTATCGTCAAAGTTTTGAACAGCGGTTAAATATTACCGCACAATTAGAGCCAATAAGAGAATTATTAATTGATATTAACTTAGATAAAACCTTCACAAAAGATTATACCACACTTATAAAAGACACTACTGGCTCTGGAAATCATTTTGGTTTATTGAATCCATTGTATAGCGGTGGTTTTAGTGTTTCTTATATTGCATTTAATACCTTGTTTGGAAGTCAAAATCCAAATGAAATTTCTGAAACCTTTAAGAATTTTCAAAATAACCGCTTAATTATTTCTCAACGTGTAGCTGCCCAAAACCCCTATTGGCAAGCGCTTCCTGGTAATCAAAAATTTACTGTAGATGGTTATGCAACAGGTTACGGCCGATATGCACAAAACGTTTTATTGCCAGCTTTCTTAGCAGCGTACACTAAAAAAGATCCTAATACGATTAGCCTAATTAATGATGTTTCAAAAACCATTAGTGCTAATCCGTTTAAAGGAATTATTCCTAAGCCCAATTGGAAAATAACCTACACAGGGCTTTCTAAAATTCCTTCTTTGGCTACTATTTTTTCTAATATCACCATTAGTCATGGATACAACGGACAGCTTAGTATGAATAGCTTTAACAGTGCATTATTGTATCAAGATCCCTTCCGCTTTAATGCACCTGGTTTCATAGATTCTACCAGTGGAAACTTTATTCCTTTTTTCCTAATCCCCAATGTGAGTATATCGGAACGATTTGAACCATTGTTTAAAATTGATATCACAACTATTGCTCAGTTTAATTTTAATTTTGAATATAGAAAAAGCCGTCAATTGAGCATGAGTTTAATAGACTATCAATTAAGTGAAAGCAGAAGCACTGAATGGATTCTGGGAATGAATTGGCGCAAGCGGGGCATTAATCTTCCTTTTAAATTGCCTGGAGGAAAGGGTAAAAAATTATCGAATGATTTAAATTTAAAACTAGATATATCTGTAAGGGATGTTGCCATTAGTAATAGCCGATTAGATCAAAGCAATGCCTATGGTACTGGTGGACAAAAGGAAGTAACCATACAACCTGCTATAGATTATGTAATCAATAACCGTGTAAATATTAAGTTCTTTTTTGATCAACGAAGAGTTACACCCTATATTTCTACATCTGCTCCTATTGTTAATACAAGGGCAGGAGTTAATATTAGAATTTCATTGGCACAATAAAGCCCTGTAGAAAATACCCAGGGCTTTACTATTAATTTAGCTTTCACTTATGAATAAATTGATTACTCAATAGAAATATTGCTTTAATTTTTTCTGAAAGCCCATTTCCCCATTTCTTTCCAACTTACTTTTTTACCATACATTAAAATTCCTGTACGATAAATTTTTCCGCTTAACCAAGTGGTTAGTAAAAATCCGCCAATAAGACTTAGCATACTTGCTGCAAGTTGCCAATAAGGAACAGTTCCGGGAACACCGTAGGCAATTCTAGCCATCATTACCATGGGTGAACTAAATGGTATTATGCTAGCCCAAGTTGCTATTGACGTATTTGGATCTTGCACAGCATTGCTCATAATAATAAAAGAAAAGATGATGGGCATAGTGATGGGGAGCATTAAACTTTGCGCATCTTGTGGATCTTCATTAACTACGCTGCCTACCGCTGCAAATAAGGAAGCATAAAATAAATAGCCACCCAAAAAGTAAAATATAAAACATCCAATAATAATGGGCCAGTTAGCCGTACTCATTGTATGTTGAAATTTATAAATTTTTTGAGCAGCTTCACCTGCCTGCACCATTCCGCCTCCTGAAGGCATTTGTCCGTTATATTGTTGTAATGTATTCACTTGTTGTAATACATCTTGTGGAATAAATAACTGTGCTGCTGCAGTAAGCCCAATAATCAAAACAATCCACATTAAAAATTGGGTTAGTCCTACGGCACCAATTCCAATAATTTTTCCCATCATGAGTTGAAACGGTTTAACACTACTAATCATAACCTCTGCAATACGATTTGTTTTTTCTTCCATTACTCCTCTCATTACCATGGCTCCATAAATAAACATGGTAATATATATGAGCATCCCACTTCCAAATCCAATTCCATAAGATAGTGCAGCATTGCTTTCTTGAACCGTATCCCCTTTTTCTTCTAAAGATTTTAATTCGGCAAACTGAGATTTTACCCTTATAGAATCTAATTGAGCTCGGTTAATGCCAGCAGTTTGTAACATATTGTCTTCAATAGCTGCATCAATTTGATTACTTATTGCATCTTCGGTTGTTAGTCCAATTCTTTTTTTAGAACGAATGATATAGTTTGTTTTTTGGGTTCCCTCAAATTTGGGAATAATTAAAATATCGGTATATCCTTTGGCTAAATAATTGGAAGTATCTACCCCTTCTGTGAAAATAAAGTTGATGTATTGTGTGTTTTTTAAATTGCCTTTAAAAAATCCATTTTGATCTATCACGGCAATTTTATGATCATCTTTTCCTTGAATAGCAAAATAGGTAGCCCCTACAAAAAATAACACCAACAAAATTGGCATTAGTAAAGTAGTAAGTACAAAACGTTTGTTCTTAACCCTACTTAAGTATTCGCGTTGTATAATAATTAATATCTTGTTCATTGTTTAGTTTTTTTGAAATGCTCTAGCAGTGGCATTTGTGCCTTCTACTAAGTCAATAAAAATTTCATTTAAAGAAGGAAGAATTTCGTTGAATGACTCTACAGTATATTGATTTTGTAAAAAATAATTCAATACGTCATTACTTTTATACCCCTGTGCTATTTTTACAATGAGTTCATTGGCTTTTTGATCTATCACTGTAAATGCATTGGAAGATGATTCTTGAGGAAGCTCATGTAATTTAATACTAAATTTATTTTCTTTGAACTGCTGTTTTATATCCGAAACAGTTCCATCTAATATTTTCTTTCCCAAGTTTACCAATACAATATGATCACAAATTTCTTCTACCTGCTCCATTCTATGCGTACTAAATATTACCGTACTGCCTCTTTTAGCTAAACCATAAATTTCATCTTTAATTAAATTGGCATTTAAAGGATCCAATCCACTAAAAGGCTCATCTAAAATAATAAGTTTGGGCTCATGCAATACCGTAGTTACAAATTGTAGCTTTTGACTCATTCCTTTGCTCAAGTCTTCTACTTTTTTATTCCACCAAGTTTCCATTTCCAGTTTTTTAAACCAGAACTTAATTTTATCCATGGCATCATGTTTACTTAACCCTTTTAATTGAGCTAAGTATAAGGCTTGTTCTCCAATTTTCATTTTTTTATACAAGCCTCTTTCTTCAGGCATATACCCAATTTTGATGATGTCTTCTATGGGATCAAATGGCCTTCCATCAAATTGAATATGGCCACTATCTGGAAAAAATATTCCAGTAATCATTCTCAATAAAGTGGTTTTGCCTGCACCATTTGGGCCAAGTAATCCAAAAATGCTTCCTTGCTCAATAGTAAAGCTGATATCATCAACTGCTTTTTGAGTTGCATAATGTTTTTTTAAATTTTCCAATGCTAAGATTGCACTCATATTAAATAATTATTTGTACTAATGAAAGTATTAGTTGCTCCGTTCCCCATAATATTACACCAAAGGGGTAAGATTATATTAATTTTGTTCGAAGCTACATAAAAGGGATATATATGAAGTATTTTAAAAGGTGGGGAAGAGTACTATTATTTATGATAACCCTTTTGGGTTTTAGTAGTTGGGGTTACTTGGTTCATAAAACGGTACATCAACTTGCCGTTTATCAGTTACCAGCAACTATGACTCCCTTTTTTTACAATAATATAGATCAGTTGGTTTATGATGCTCCTCGTGCAGATATCAGAAGGAATACAGATACTACAGAAGCTACCAAACATTTTATAGACTTGGAAGCATACGGCCCCAAAGCTGCTTATAAAATGCCAGCCAATTGGGAAGATGCAGTTCGTATTTACCAGAAAGACAGTTTGCTACAATATGGTTACCTGCCCTATCAAGTGATTTTTACGAAAGATCGGTTAACTGCAGCCTTTCATTCAAAAAACAAAGACAGTATCTTGTTTTATGCCGCTGATCTTGGTCATTATATTGCAGATGCTCATGTGCCCTTGCACACTACATTAAATTACGATGGTCAATTAAGTAACCAAAAAGGAATTCATAGCTTATGGGAATCTATGATACCCGAGTTAGAAATAGGAACATTGAATTTATATAGTAATCATAAAGCAAGGTATTTGAATAAACCAGCATTTGCTATTTGGAAAGTAATCAGAAACTCAAATGAATTGCTCCCCAATGTATTGGCTAAAGAAAAATGGGTTTCCCTACAGTTTACAGAAGCCCAAAAATATCGAGTGCAAATGAGAAGAGGTAAAGAAGTAAAAAGTTATTCTACTGCTTTTGCAAAAGCCTACGCATTATCTTTAAAGAATACCATCAATGTTCAATTGCTACATTCAGCAGAATTAATTGCCGATTTTTGGTATACCTGTTGGATTGATGCAGGTAGCCCAGATTTGAGTTCGATTGTTAATTGGGATAGCTCTAAAGCGGCTGCTTATCATGCTGATATTGATTTGTATAAAACCAATCAATTACTAAAACAAAATAGGTTGTTAGCTAAAAAAGAAAAGAGTAACGTTGTGCAATAAGTTGCGCAATTTTTTGCCCATCCATAGCAGCGCTAACAATACCACCTGCATAGCCAGCACCTTCACCACAGGGATACAAATTATTTAGTTGAGGATGGGTTAATGTTTCTGATGATCTGGGAATTCTAATGGGCGAAGATGTTCTGCTTTCGGTTGCTACAACAACTGCTTCATTGGTAAAATATCCACGCATTTTTTTACCAAAGCTTTCAAATCCTCCTTGCAAACTTTTATACACAAATGAGGGTAATACATTGCGAAGATCTTCGGAAATAATTCCTGGCAAATAACTACAATTAGGTAAACTTGAAGAAAATTGATTGTGAGCAAAATCAGCCATTCTTTGAGCTGGTGCAACAAATTTTCCTCCTCCTGCATGAAAAGCTTTTTGTTCTATTGCTTGCTGAAATTGCATCAGAATTAATGGAGATGGCTCAACAGGTTTCCCTATTTGTTTAAAATAGGAATATGCATCATTTTCAGAAATCTGAACAACCATTCCGCTATTGGCAAATGGATTATTTCTTTTGCTAGGGCTCCATCCGTTTACAACCAATTCGCCAGGATTCGTTGCAGCAGGCGCAATAATTCCACCTGGGCACATACAAAAACTAAAAACACCTCTACCATTTACTTGTTCTACCAAGGAATATGATGCGGGAGGAAGATTTGCATCTCTGCTACTACAATGGTATTGTGCTGCATCAATAATTTGTTGTGGATGTTCTACCCGAACGCCCAAAGCAAAGGGCTTTGCTTCAATTAAAATATTTTTTTGATGCAATAATTCAAAAATGTCGCGTGCAGAATGGCCTGTTGCCAATATATAATCATCTGCCTTGAATTTTGTGCCATCTGCAGTGATCATTGCTTCAATTTTCTCCTTATTAATTTGTAGATCGGTTAGTTTTGTATCAAAATGTATTTCAGCTCCACAAGCTATTAGTTGTTCCCGCATGGCGGTTATAATTTGTGGAAGTTTGTTGGTTCCTATATGTGGATGTGATTGATATAATATAGATTCATCTGCCCCAAATTGATAAAATAATTGAAGTACTTTATCTATATTGCCACGCTTACTACTGCGAGTATATAATTTACCATCACTAAAAGTACCTGCACCACCTTCCCCAAAACAATAATTACTATTGGGGTTTACCACGCCCGTTTTATTTAATTGGGCCAAGTCTCTTCTCCTCGATTTTACATCCTTACCTCTTTCAATGATAATTGGTTTAATACCAATTTCAAGTAGTTGAAGTGCTGCGAATATTCCTGCTGGTCCTGCACCAATAATAATTACCGATTTTGAAGCCTGATGGGTATCTTTAAAATGGATTTGATTTTTTTCGCGGGGAATGAAAGGCTCATTGATAAAAGCCTTCAGGTTGAGATTAACCCAAGCTTGCTTGCTTCTGGCATCAATTGATTTTTTAGTAATTAAAAAACCATTTATTTCTTGAATGCTTACTCCTGCAGTTTGAGCTAGATAAGATTGGATAACTTGAGATGAAGCTGCTTCATCCGGCTTCAATTTGAGCGTGTATTCTTTTTGCATACTGTTAGGTGTTTATCCTAAAGAGTAATAGGGTTGTTTAAAAAGGTAAATCATCAACAATATTGGTTGCTGGAGGAATATCATTGTATTGGGTTGAGGCGGGCATATCTGCTTCACCATTCATTTTTATGGTTTCCATGCGCCAGGCATCTAAATTAGTAATATAGTTTTCTCTGCCATCCTTCATCCATTTGGTTCCTTTGATATTAAAGAGCACTTTTACTTCATCTCCAATATTAAACCTATCTGGCATGGCAGTTTTATCTTGAACGCATTGAAATTTAGCGTAATTGGTAATGGTTCTACCGTTGACATCCTCTGTTTTTTCAATTACAAATTCTCTGGTTTTGAAAGTTTCTGTACGTTGAACTATATCAAATTTGGCAATTAATTTTCCAGTGATTTCGTAACTCATTTTTTAGTATATTATGTGAATGGCAAAAGTAGGGTTAATTACTGCTTTCTTTTTAAAAAGTTCTTGTTGGAATGATAAATATTGTACCTTTCTAAACGCACAAATTATATTCATGTATCTAAGATCGCTTTTCTTAAGTTTTGTTATTTTCTTGATGGCATGCAGTACCCCCAATCTGCCGCTTTCAATGAACTATACAGGATACAAAATAACGCAACAGTTAAAGCCAGATACCGCTTTGAGTAATTTAGTTCAACCTTATTCGGTGCAAGTAAATAGTACTATGAATAAAGTGATTGGTTTTAGTAATGTTACTATGTATAAAAAACAACCCGAAAGTATTTTGGGGAATTTTATGGCAGACTGTATACAAAAAATGGCTGCTTTGAAATTTGAAAAGCAAGTAGATATTGGTTTCATAAATCAGGGAGGAATTCGTTCTGAAATTAATAAAGGAAATATTACACTTGGGAATATTTATGAATTAATGCCTTTTGATAATTTAGTTGTTATTCAACAGATAAAAGGCGTAGATCTTGAGAAGTTTATTCAACATATTGCTGCAGATGGTGGATGGCCTATATCCGCTAATTCTTCCTTTAAAATTAAATCAAAAAAGGCCATTGATATTATTATAAATGGAGCGCCTTTAAATGTACAAGCTGTTTATACCGTTGCTAATTCCGATTATATTGCTAATGGTGGTAGTAATTCGGATATGTTAAAAGGAATTCCCATGCAAAACAACGGCTATTTATTGCGCGATGCTTTGGTAGATTATATTGGTATTCTTACCAAGCAAGGAAAAACGGTTGATGGTAAATTAGAAAAAAGAGTAACAATCAGCAATGAATAGAAGAAAATTTATACAACAAACTGCGCTTACTGGTGGGGCTATTTTTACGGCTTCTTTAGCGGAAGCTATTCCTGTTCAATATCCATTAACCATCTTGCATACCAATGATGTGCATAGCCGGTTAGATCCCTTTCCAATGGATGGCAGTAGAAATCAGGGTTTGGGTGGAGTTGCTGCAAGATCTGCCATTATCAATGATATTAGATCAGAAGCAGATCATGTGTTGTTATTAGATGCAGGTGATATTTTTCAGGGAACACCTTACTTTAATTTGTATAAAGGCGAACCAGAAATAAAAGCCATGAGTAAAATGGGTTATGATGCTGCAACAATGGGTAATCATGATTTTGATGCAGGGATAGAAAATTTTGCCAATCAATTATCACATGCCAATTTTCCCATTGTGATTTGTAATTATGATTTTACAGGTACACCTATGGAATGGAAATATAAGCCCTATACGATTATTCAAAAGGGGAAACAAAAAATAGGCATACTAGGAGTTGGAATTGAATTGGAAGGATTGGTGCCTGAAAATTTATATGGCAAAACAGTATATAAAAATCCCATTGAGTTGGCTAATACAACTGCCGCAATGTTAAAACAGCAACATTGTGATTTTATTATTTGCTTATCACATTTAGGA
>JAVHPL010000030.1:0-5695 GCA_036170555.1 Sediminibacterium sp.
AATTGCAAATGTATAAGAGCTACCCGGTTTTCCTGTAATGAGTTTGTACATAGGCAATAGGTTAACCTCATCAAATTGCATGGCACCATTTAATATACCCTGTGTATGATTGGCCATTACTTTGAGGTTAAGGTAATGAGTGGTTACCACTCCAAAGGAATGCCTGCGTCCTAATTCCTCCATAATTACTTCTGCAAATGCACCACCCAAATTGGGATCTGATCCACTACCTAATTCATCTATAAAGAACATGGTTTTACCATTGGCATTCTCCATAAAATGTTTCATGTGCAATAAGTGGCTGCTATAAGTACTAAGCTCAAATTGTAAATTCTGTGTGTCACCAATATGTATGAATAGCTGTTTAAAAATACCCATTTCAGATATGGCATTAACAGGTATCAATAAACCACTTTGCAGCATCAGTTGATTCAATCCAATGGTTTTCATGGTAACCGTTTTGCCTCCCGCATTGGGGCCACTAATTACCAATATTCTGTGTTGTTCATCTAAGGTTAGAGAAATAGGGATGGTATTTTTACCAGCCACTTTATTGTATAAATAAAGTAAAGGATGATAAGCATCCACTAATTTAATTTGTGCTTTATCGGAAACTTCGGGCAAATTGGCATTCATTTTAATGGCCAATTGAGCTTTGGCTTTTATAAAATCGTAATTGCCTATAATTTGTAAATAATCTTGAAGTAATGGTGCGTACACAGCAAGTTTAGCTGTTAGTGCACGAAGAATTCGTTGAACCTCTTTTAATTCATCATTTTCTAAAGAGAATACTTCATTGTTTAATTCAATGGTTTCTTCTGGTTCAATAAAAGCAGTTTTTCGGCTATCACTTTCTCCGTGTAATATGCCTTTAATTTGTCTTTTGTGTTCAGAAAAAACAGCAATCACCCTTCTGCCATTGCTGAAGCTTTCGTCAATATCGGCAGTGTATCCTGCTTTGGCTATTTTTTGAACCACTTTTTCGAACATGCGTCTCAACTCATTGCGCCGTTTGTACAAACTCATCCTTATTTTTTGCAAGTCGGCACTAGCATTGTCTTTTACCACACCACTTTCATCTAATACTTCATTGATCATTTCTACAACCAACTTTTCGAAATAACTATCTTTAATTACTGTTGCCAACGCAGGAAAAGCTGTACGGCGTTCATTATCAAACCATCTGAATATACTTCCAATGGCTTCGGTGAGTTTTTTAATTTGCATCCATTGCTCTCCTGTAATGAGTGCGCCTGGGATGGATAGGAGTTTAATATCACGGCTGATATTAAGGGTAAACTCATTGGGAAAATATTGTTGTTGAAGCAAAATCATTTTAAATTCATGACTTTGATTTAATTCTTGCTGAATATATTCTTTGCGTGTATGAATTCTTAGTTCAGCTGCTTTTTGTCTTGAAATATCAGTTTTACAGAGATCTCCCAATAAGGTTTTCACTTTATCAAATTCCAATTGTGATAATGCCGATTCGGGGTACAGACGCATGTTTAAACGCTCAATTTAGGCTGCAAAGGTAAGCGCTTACAACAAAATGGTTAAGAATAACTGCCTCGAATATTTTTTTTCTTAATAGGAATTAATTGCAATAAACCATAAAAAGTAAATAGGCCTTGTACTAAAATCTGTGCTAGTAGTACAATATAAGTACTCATGGTTGCTTCCATTCCTAATGGTGGTTGTGGTTGTTCAAATAAGTCACTGGTATTTGCCATTAATGGAGTGGTTAGTTGGTAGGTAAATAAAAGGGCAAATAATAAAAAAACGGATAATAAAATATGTAAAAAACAAAAAGTGGAGTCATATTTAGCTTGATCCCTAAGAAAGCGATGAATTAAATAAGGAATTAAAAACAAGGCTGCGTGTAAAAAAAGCAGGTTATTGCTTAAAATAAATGGAATAGAAAGACTAAAATAAGGATCAATGGAAAGACTTTTGTAAAACAGTGAGAATAGGGCAAAAAAAAGTATAGGGGCAGCAAAAAGCAGCAGCTCCATTTGAAAAGAAAAATACTTTCTCAATTGAGATTTCAGGCTCATAGTGGTTACGGGTAATTAAAAGTAATAAAAAAATGGTAAAAAAAATCGGTAACACAAAATTTAGTTAAACCATTCAATAAAAAAACTGTTTAAAATCCAATGTTTGTACATTCATTATATCAATTATGAAAAAAGCAGCTTTATTTATTATCACGACTACTTGGTATATGATTTCTTGTTCAGCACCTGATCATACCAATAAAGGAATATTAAAAAATATGACGAATTCAACCATTTCAAAGCAAGTAAAAACGGATACAGCCACTTTTGGAGAAGGATGCTTTTGGTGCACAGAGGCTTTCTTTCAAAGAATAGATGGGGTGCTGCAAGTATTAAGTGGATATGGAGGTGGGTATGTGGAAAATCCTACTTATGAACAGGTTTGCGATAAAACAACCGGACATATAGAATTATGCCGTATTGTATATGATCCAGCTAAAGTTAGTTATGATGATTTGTTGGAAGTATTTTGGAAAACCCATAACCCTACCACTTTAGATCAACAAGGCAATGATGTAGGCCCACAGTATAAAAGTGCTATTTTTTATCACAACATAGAGCAAAAAGAAAAAGCTGAAAAATACAAAGCCGCATTAGATAAAAGTGGTGCTTGGACTAATCCAATAGTTACCATTATTGAACCATTGAAAAACTTTTATCCAGCAGAAAATTATCATCAGAATTATTATAATAGCAATAAAGATCAAGGGTACTGCCGATTTGTGATACAACCTAAGTTAGAAAAATTCGAAAAAGTATTCAAAGCGAAGCTAAAACAATAACAAATTATTGAATTAATAAAATACTTTAGTTGTACGAATAACATCAAGATTGTTGAATATTTTGCGTTTGTTTATCTTATTTTTATTGGATGAAATGTAATGCAATACTAATTAGTTTTATTTCTCTACTCTTTTCTCTTTGTGTTCATTCTCAGCAATTAACAAATAAAGTATATACTCATGCCGATACTTTACGTGGAAGCATCACTCCAGAAAGAGCTTGGTGGAACTTATTACACTACTCCATTGCCGTAACTCCCAATATAGAAGCGAAAACAATTGAAGGGGCTGTTACTATGCAATTCAAGGCTTTGAAGGCTGGTAAGATTATGCAAATCGATTTGCAGCAGCCCTTAATTATTGATAGTATTACTCAACCCATTGGAAAGAAAAAAAGCAAACAACTGCCTTTTAAAAGAGATGGAAACATTGCACTAATAGATTTTGAAAAAGTAGTACAGCTTAATTTAAAATATAGTATTACCATATACTATCATGGCAAGCCTAAAGAAGCAGTTAATCCACCTTGGGAAGGTGGAATAAGTTGGAAAAAAGATTCGAATGGGGCACCATTTATTGCAACATCTTGTCAAGGACTGGGGGCAAGTGTATGGTGGCCTTGCAAGGATCATCAAAGTGATGAACCCGATTGGGGTGTAGTGATTGCAGTGAGGGTTCCAGATACGCTCACCAATGTGTCTAATGGAAAATTAAAAAAAATAATCACGCATAACGATCATACTAAAACCTGGGTTTGGGAAGTAAAAAATCCGATTAATAATTACAGTGTATGTATGAATATTGGCAAGTATGTATTAATTGAAGATCAGTATAATGGCCTTGGAGGCCCTTTACCTTTGAACTATTATTTTTTGAAAGATCATAAAGACAGTGCACTTGTTCAATTGAAACAAGTAAAAACCATGTTGGATTGTTTTGAGCATTGGTTTGGTAAATACCCTTTTTACCAAGATGGGTATAAACTGGTAGAAGTGCCCTATTTGGGGATGGAACACCAAAGCAATGTAACCTATGGTAACCGTTTTAAGAATGGATATTTGGGTAAAGATATTTCTACTTCTGGTTGGGGTATGCACTGGGATTATATCATTATTCATGAGAGTGCTCATGAGTGGTTTGGTAACAATATTACTTCAAAAGACATTGCTGATATGTGGATTCATGAAGGTTTTACTACCTATAGTGAAACTTTATTTTCAGAATGGTTAGATGGAAGTATTGCAGGCGATGAATATAATTTTGGCAGTAGAAAACGAATAAAAAATAAAGATCCTATTATTGGAGATTACAACGTTAATGCTGCTGGAAGTGGGGATATGTATTTTAAGGCTTCTGCAATGATTCATAGTATTCGCAAGGCTATGAATAACGATGAACAATTTAAGCAAATGTTATTGGGTTTGAATAAGGAATTTTGGCATGCAACTATAACTACAAGTGATGTTGAGTGTAAAATGAATAGCTATACCCGATTTTCTTTGGGTAAAATATTTGATCAATACTTGCGTAAAACAGAAATACCTGTTTTAGAATACTATTTCTCTGTTAGTGGAAACAAATTAATGTATAGATGGTCTAATGCAATAGATGAATTTAATTTACCTATTGTTATTCAAACGAAATTGAAGCCCATAACCATTGTTCCAAAAGTGGAAAAATGGCAGGAACTATATTTTCCTTTAGGAATGATTAATGAAACCCAAATGCAAAGTTTGAGTAAAAGTTTCTATATTCAATTAATGGAGAAAAAAGAATTGGTCATTCGCTCCAACTAAGCCATGGGTAGTATACGAAAACAAACCATCATTTCCAGTATATTGGTGTACATCGGTTTTTTTATCGGTGCTATTAATATGTATTTCTATACCAGAAATGGTTCGTTTACTCCCGAACAGTTTGCCCTTACTCGTATTTTTTTCGACTTTGCACAAAATATGTATGCTTTTGGAGCATTAGGCATTATTCCTGTTATTTATAAATTTTATCCATATTATAAAGACAATCTAGAAACCCACAAGATAGACTTAATGACATGGGGCATGATGGCTGCATTCATTGGATTTATTTTAGTGATTGTATTAGGTTGGTATTTTCAACCTGTATTTGTTCACCAATTTTCGGAAAAATCTAAATTAATTGTAGACTACTACTACTGGATGTTCCCCTTTGCCATGGGTATGCTTTTTTTTTCAGTATTAGAAGGCTTTTCTTGGGCTTTACAAAAAACAATCTTCTCTAATTTTTTAAAAGAAACAGGTCTTAGAATAATCACTAGTTTATTTATACTACTTTATTTATTTAAAGTGATTTCTTTTAGTGGCTTTGTTCATCTCTTTGCATTCTTGTACCTTCTAATTTTCCTAGTTCTTGCTATTTATTTATTTCGCAGCAACCAACTGCATTTTCCTACTATTATTAGTAGAGTTACCAAGAAATTTTGGAAAAAAATGTTGAGTATGCAAGCCCTGATTTATAGTGGAACCGTTATTGCCTCCGTTGCCGCAACCATTGATAGTTTTATTATTGCTAAGTTTCAGGGCCTTGCAGTGGTAGGCATTTTTGGGTTAGCGCAATATTCAGCTAATTTAATACAAGTTCCACAACGCAGTATTCAAGCTGTATCGGCAGGTGTATTATCTCGTGCATGGAAAGATAAAAATATTACCGAAATTAAACGTATTTACCAGCGCTCCTGTATTAATTTACTAATCATGTCTTTATTTATTTTTGGTAATCTTTGGTTAAATGTTCTGCCTGGTATGCAAGTGTTGAATATACAAAAAGACTATGAAGCTGGGATTGCTGCTATTTTTATTTTAGGTATGGTACGAATCA
>JAVHPL010000031.1:0-5572 GCA_036170555.1 Sediminibacterium sp.
TCGGTATTATTATTTTTCGCTCTGTTTTATTTTTTTCGCTTGGTATTATTCTTTTGCGCTTATTTTTCTCAAATTAATTAATTTGATTATATTGCGCCTATAATTATTATAAAATGAGTTCTAGCTCTCATATTTCAAATATTGCGCCTATAATTATTATAAAATGAGTTCTAGCCCTCATATTTCAAATATTGCGCCTATAATTAATGGGGTTCAAAAGCCTTTTTCTGGGTACACGGTTGGTTATGTAGCGATTATTCAAAAATTTCGTATTGAAATACCTTATCCTCTTATTTTAACCATGGTTTCAGAAAAAAACCAGCATCTTGAAAATGAGTTATGGAGAGTTTTACCTATAAGCTATTTGCCTGATGATAATAGCAAATTGACCTTGATTAATGCGCTTTATAATCATCTAGTTTTTGCTTTAAAATATGAAGGAGTAAATCTATTGGTATTCTCAAAACTTGTTGAAATATTAACAGAAAAGGAGTTACTTGAATTGGTAAGTATTGAACCAACTGGTCAGTATTCGAGGCGAATTTGGTTTTTAATGGAATGGATTGCTGGCAAATCAATAAAAGGGAAAAATGATCTTACTAAAAAAAGCTATGTTCCTGTTATTGATCAAAAATTACAATATGCTGTTTCTGGAATTAAATCTCCTCGTCATTTAGTATTAAATAATTTACCTGGAACTAATCAATTTTGTCCGTTAATATTTAAGTCCAAAAAATTAGAAAGTCATATCCAAAAAAACTATCTGCACATTCATAAAAATAAACTTTCCCTTGTTGGTAAAGATGTATTACAAAGAGCTTCAGCATTTCTATTATTAAAAGATTCAAAAGCTTCCTTCACCATTGAAGGAGAAAGCCCAAAAAGTAAAAGAGCAGTTAGATGGGGAAATGCAATAGGGCAAGCTGGTCTTCATGAACTTTCAAAAGAAGAATTAGTAAGACTGCAAAATTTAGTAATTGAAAATGGTAGATTTATTCAGATGGGTTTGAGAGTTCAAGGTGGATTTGTTGGAGTGCATGATAGGATCACTGGCGAACCTATTCCCGACCATATTTCTGCTAAATCCAATGATCTTGATGAACTTATTGATGGGTTAATTGAAGCAAATAATATACTAATAAAAGATAATTTTGATCCTGTTCTGGCAGCTACCATCATTGCTTTTGGTTTTGTTTTTATACATCCATTTGAAGGTGGAAATGGAAGAATTCATCGTTATCTAATACATCACCTTTTAGCAAAAAAGAAGTTTGTAGATCAAGGAATTATTTTTCCTATTTCAGCTTCAATTCTAGATCATATAACTGACTATCGTTTAGTATTAGAATCGTATGCTAAGCCTTTATTAGAATTTATTGAATGGAAAGAAACTTCTAATCATAATGTACGTGTAGTAAATAATACGAAAGATTTCTACAGATTTTTTGATGCAACTAAACAGGCTGAATTTTTATTTGATTGTGTGGAAGATACTGTTGAGAATATAATACCAAATGAGATAAAGTATCTTTCTAATTACGATTCCTTTAAGAAATATTTGGATGAAGAATTTGAGATGCCTGATAAATTAATTGCTTTGCTGGTTCTATTTTTGGAACAAAATAATGGTCTAATTTCAAAAAGGGCATGTGAAAAAGAATTTAGCATGTTAGAGCCTCATGAGATTGAACTTATTGAAGCGGAGTTTAAATCTATTTTTATGTAATGGGAGTGATTTGCTCGGTGTACATTTTGGTGAACAGGTAAATGCATTGCTTTACGCAATACTCGCAAAACTTTTTAACGGCATTTCTTAAAAGACTCGCTTTGTAGGAATGATGGCTCATTTTCATCGGAATGATCAATAATTTAACAAAATCAAATTTTTTGCTTAAACCGTCTCTCGAAAAATTAGCATAAACAAAGATGTATTATTTAAATAAAATCGTTTTTATGGCAAAGCCCATTAAAGAAACTCCCGTTTTGAAAGGGAAGGATGCTGAAAGATTTATGCAAAATATGAAATCTGAAATTTCTCAAAAAGTTGATGCGCTCAAACTTGCTAAAATGCGTGAAAATTTTAGCAAACTACAATCTATTGCCCAATTCAATTAATGGATTTTTGGAATAGGTTAAGAAAAAAATTACCTCAAAGAAAAAGATTTAGAAGTTATCCTTCAATGAAGATAGGTAGGCTTGGAGTTCATGTTGATTTTAAGGGGAAAGGGTATGGCAACGCAATATTAGACTACTTAAAAATTCTATTCATAACAAATAATAGAACTGGTTGTAAATACATTACAGTAGACGCTTACAGTGAATCATTAATTTTTTACGAAAAAAATGTTTTTAAGTATCTGACAGAAAAAGATATTGGCAAAGACACTAGATTAATGTATTATGATTTAAAAAAACTTGTTCCTTAATCATCTTCTAAACAACTTAGTGTTGATTTGTTGGAAGATGTATATCGTAACTTAAATTTTAATATATTGCTCTTATAATTATTGTAAAATGAATTGAAGCACCCATATTAGCAAAATAGAAGTTTAAAGATCAAGAAATTATTTTTCCTATTTCAGCTTCTATTTCGCAATCTTATACAAGTATAGAGGATGCTTTTGAAAGCTTTATATTTGTGCAAAACAAGTATATGCGCATTGGATATGGTATAGATTTTCATCAGTTGGTAGAGGGCAGAGACCTTATGATTGGGGGAGTAAAGATTCCGCACCATAAGGGAGCGTTGGGGCATAGTGATGCGGATGTTTTGTTACATGCTATTTGCGATGCATTATTAGGGGCGGCCTGCTTGGGTGATATTGGGGTGCATTTCCCCGATACCAGTGGGGAGTTTAAAAATATAGACAGCAAAATTTTATTGCAACGCACCAAAGAACTGATTGCAAAAGAAGGTTATACCATTGTAAACATAGACGCTAGTTTGTGTTTAGAAGCACCTAAAATAAAACCGCATATTCCTGCTATGCAAGCAATCATTGCTGAAATTTTGGGTATTACAATAAAAGACATCTCTATCAAAGCCACTACCAACGAAAAAATGGGATTTGTGGGCCGTGAAGAAGGCCTGGCTGCTCATGCAGTTTGTTTGTTGCAGTAATTATAAAATTTGTTTCTGCAGGTATAAATTTATTACTGCAGTTACAAATAAGTTGCAATCTCTTCATGTAGGGCTGCCGATGCTGTTGATAGATCAACTATATCTACTTTTTGCAAAAAATTGGCTTTCTCAATAGCTTCTTCAATTTGCATTAATAAAATTGGATTAACGCGCCCTGGTCCAGTAATGGCAATATCCCAATCACTATGGAAGTGATGTTCACCAGTAACGCGGCTTCCAAAAAGAATAGCACGGTAAGGCGTATTCTCCAATAAAGATTGCACTAGGCTTAAGGGTTTCATTTTATTACATTAAAAGCACTAATATCTTCATTCAGGGCTTTTTCTAAGCTGGTTAGTGCCGAATGAAAATCTGCCAATAATATTAAGTACCGTTCATTTTTTGTCATACTATTAATTTAGTATTGATTATTTCCCCAGTTCGTTCAATCTCACTAATAAAAGGATCAGTTAGAGCAGTTTCGGCTGCTGCATAAGGATGTAATTGTATTGGTGAAAATTGTTGCAGAATAGAACGAATTTGCTCTTTGGTTTCATAAGGGTCATCTGAAAACTGTGGAGACCAAATTGCTAAGTCAATATCACTATATTCATGAGGGTAACCATTAGCATAAGAGCCAAAGAGAATCACTTTTTGCAAAGTGTAGCCGTTGGATTCTAAAACTTCCAAAAATTGTTGAATATGAGCGTCTAATTTTTTTCTGGTAAACCTCATGAATCAATTTTACTAATTAATAAATCTTTAAGCGCAGTAAGTTTTATAAAGTGCTCAGCTAAATATTCAGCGGAAGCCCTTTTATATATTTTCAATTTATAATCTGGGTATCTGCCTTCAATATTCCATTCATTAATAGTGCCTAAATAGTCATACCAACCGTTAGGTAAGTCCAAATCGGTTTGGTTATACAATATGGTTAAATCATGGGTTCTGGGAGGGTATTCTGCATTATTGTCTTTAATCCATATTGCTTTCAATAATTTTTCTATGGTTAAATGAAAGGCAAATAGCGAAAAAACATACTGCTTACCGTCTTTATTAAAAACAGCAGTTTCCCAACTGCGCAAGGCATCTTCTTTCCACCAATGAATATGTTCCAATATTGTCATACCCTAAAGTTAGTATTTCTGATTAATATCACTAAATCTAGCCTCAAAAGTTGGCGGGTATGATAATTATCAATGTTTTGTGTAATTATATTTTTAAAAAGTGGCAAATCCACGAAAAGTTATAAGTATAATTATAAAAATGACTTAACCATTTTTTCGTACGTAAAAGTGTAAAAGGCTACATTTATTCGTACGAAAAAGTGTGGTTTTTCTCTTCGCAGTACTAAACTTATCTTGCAACCATGAACAAGCATCACTCCATTGGAATCATTGGCTTAGGATATGTGGGATTGCCCTTGGGGATGGCGTTTGCGGCTAAGTATGCAGTGTGGGGTTATGATATTAACGCCGCAAGAGTGGCGCAGTTGCAAGAGGGGAAGGACACCAATAATGAATATAGTGAGGAGGTAATCAGCGCAACAAGCAACCAACTCAATTTCACCAACAATATCAACGACCTAGCAGCCTGCACGGTATATATCATTACTGTGCCCACTCCTGTGAATGCGGCATTTGAGCCCGACTTGAGTTATTTAATTAATGCGAGTAAGCTAGTGGCAGGGCTATTGAAAAAGGGAGACCTGGTTATTTATGAATCTACCGTGTACCCGGGATGTACCGAGGAAGTATGTGTGCCTGTATTGGTGGCGAATAGTGGGAAGCAGTATAACCGAGATTTTTTTGTGGGCTATTCGCCCGAACGAATCAACCCCGGCGATCATAACCGCCCCATCACCAGCATTGTAAAAATTACCTCAGGCTCCACGCCAGCAGCGGCCCAAGAAGTAAATGAATTGTATGCATCAGTAATAACAGCAGGCACTTATTTAGCCCCAAGCATACAAGTAGCAGAAGCCGCCAAAGCCATTGAAAATGCACAGCGCGATGTAAATATTTCCTTTATGAATGAGCTGGCGCTGATATTTGATCGGCTACAAATAGATACCCAGGAAGTACTAAAAGCAGCAGCCACCAAGTGGAATTTCTTACCCTTTAAGCCTGGCCTCGTAGGTGGCCATTGCATAGGAGTAGATCCACATTATTTAGCGTATAAAGCGCAGCAGGTAGGGTATAATCCGCAGGTCATTTTAAGCGGACGCAGGGTAAACCAGTATATGGGCCAGTTTGTGGGAGAGAAAGTGATTGCCCTTTTGGCCAAAAAATACCAAGGAAATATACAAGGTAAAAAAGTGCTGATATTGGGCTTTGCCTTTAAAGAGAATTGTGCCGATACCCGCAATACCAAAGTGATTGATATATACACAACCTTAGAAGCAGCAGGGCTGAACGTACAAGTGTACGACCCCTTGGTAAATGCCGAAAC
>JAVHPL010000032.1:0-2340 GCA_036170555.1 Sediminibacterium sp.
TTTAAATACTTGTTATAAATATTCAATACTTCTCTATTAGCACTGTCGCCAATGGCATGGGTACACATTTGAAAATCAGTAGTACTTAATACTTGAGCTAATGAATCGTAATGCGATTTATTTCTCAATAAAAATCCACCCCATCCTGGCTTATCACTATAGTGCTTTAATAAACAAGCGCCTCTGCTTCCCAATGCACCATCTGCATATACTTTAAATCCTTTTACAAATAATTTATCGGTTTTATATGGGCCTGTTTTTAAATATTTATTCAGATTAGCATCATTATCGCTTAGCATCACATACAAGCGCATGTTCAACTTTCCTTCCTTTTGTAAGCCATCTAATAATTCAACATCATCATAGTTCAAGCCACAATCGGTAACAGTTGTAAGCCCTTGTGCAAAACAGTTTGCTTGTGCCGCATTTAACCAATTGGTATAATCTGCTGTAGTAGGTGTAGGTATTTTAGCGTACACTGCATTATCTGCATTGTCTATTAATACCCCAGTTAATTTTCCGTTGATGGTTTGAATATCTCCACCAGTAATGGTTTGCCCTGCTTTGATGCCAGCTAATTCCAAAGCTTTATCATTCGCAATGGAAGCATGACCATCTACGCGCGTAATAACAACAGGTGTATTGGGGAATGCAACATTTAATAATTCATTAGTAGGGAATTGCTTGCCTGGCCATTTATTTTGATCCCATCCTCTTCCCTGAATCCATTGCATATCTGGGTGTTCTTTTGCAAATACTTTAATGCGTTCTACTGTTTCCTCAAAAGATTTGGTATCAAATAAATTCACTTGAAATAATCCTCTTGCATAACCTACAAAATGCGCATGCGCATCTATCAACCCCGGATAAAGGGCTTGGCCCTTTGCATCTATATTTTCAGTAGCCGTGTATTGCTTAGTAATTTCATCATTCTTTCCAACTGCAACAATTCTACCATCTTTTATGGCCATTGCTTCTGCAACTGTAAATGCAGAATCAACTGTATAGATCACCGCATGATGAACAATGGTATCAACTTTGTTGGAGTTGTTACAAGAAGCTAATACTGCAATTAAAATAAACAAGAAATAATTTTTCATAAAGCTGTTTTAAAAATAATCTATTTCACTCCAAGGTAATACAAATTGTTTTGGATTAATTTCACTGGATTTAGACCCTCCAAAAATTAATAAGCTATTGCTATCGGGTTGTAGCTTTTGCCAATAGTTAAGGCTTTTCAAACCAGTTGAATCTATTTTTTTCCCAGCTTTTATTTCTACACCAAACAACTCATCATTTTTATTAACTACCAAGTCAACCTCGTTACCAGTTGCATTTCTAAAGAAATACATTGGATCTAAAATACCCTGATTGAACCGATTCTTTTTTATTTCTGTTATAACCCAATTTTCAAAAATTGCCCCATATTGAGGATGTTTTTGTAATGCGGTTTTAGAATGTATCCCCTTTAAATAACAGAGCAACCCCGTATCATAGAAATATAATTTAGGACTTTTTATAAGTCTGGTATTGCTATTATTAAACCATGGCGGAAGTAGATATATTAAATAACTGCTTTCTAAAAGACCAAGCCAAGATTGAATTGTTTTGGTATCTACCCTAGTATTTTTTGCCAATTCATCGCGATTTAGCAGTTGACCCGCTGCATTCGCACATAAAAAAACAAATCGTGTAAATGCAGAAAGATCATTGATATTCTTAAGCAATCGAACATCACGCTGAACATAAGTTTGTATATAACTATCTAACCAAGTATTTGCAGTTAATTGTTCATTCCAAATTTCAGGATAGCCTCCTTTTAATATCAAATCATCAACCAGATTTACATTAAAACTATTTTCTTTCAATTCTCTATAGCTTAATGGCAGTAAAGACAAGTAACCTGCCCTCCCAGCCAAGGATTGTGAAACTTGCTCTTGCAGCAAAAAATTGTTGGAACCTGTTAAGATAAATTGTCCGCGCTTTGTATTGCCATCTAAAATTTCTTGTAAGTACCTAAATACATTGGGTACTCTTTGCACTTCATCAAATATGGCCCCTTTAGAAAACTTCTTAAAGAAAGCTGTAGGATTTGCTTCAAATTCAGCTTGTACGTTGGGAGTTTCAAAATTAAGATAGGGCTTGTCTTTAAAGAGTTGTTTACACAAAGTTGTTTTACCGCTTTGCCTTGGCCCAGTAATACAAAGTGCCCGAAACTGAGTTAACCTATACTCAGCCTCCTCCAAAATAGCTCTTTTGATCATCTTTGCCATAGCACAAATATATGCAAAAATGGAGTTAGATTCCATATTTGCAGAAATTTGCAAAAATGGAGTTAGA
>JAVHPL010000032.1:2440-23200 GCA_036170555.1 Sediminibacterium sp.
ATTTGCAGAAATTTGCAAAAATGGAGTTGATGCTAACCTGTATTATCTAGAATATCTGGTTCTTATCGTTTACCATCGTATCAGTTTCAATGGTATGGTGTTCTTCTTTTTCAACATGCTTGAAAAAGGTATTCTGAAATACCAGGATTGAAATAACACCAGTAGATATAGCCGCATCGGCTATATTAAATACAGGTTGAAAAAATTCAAATTCATCCCCTCCTACAAAAGGTACCCAGCTTGGATAATGAGCATTGGTAATAATGGGGAAGTATAACATATCTACCACTCTGCCATGTAAAAATGCGGCATAGCCTCCAGTAGCAGGAAATACTTGCGCTACATTTTGAGTAAATGGATTGCTTAATTCAAAAATTAGTCCATAAAATAAACTATCAATCAAATTTCCCAAAGCCCCTGCATAAATAAGGGCTGCACAAATAATAAAACCTTTGTGCATTTTCTTGCGAAGAAAATCTCGCAGTAAAAAACTACCCCAAATAACGGCCACCAACCTAAAAAGGGTTAATGCAATTTTACCAAATTCACCCCCAAATTTCCAACCCCAAGCCATCCCTTCATTTTCTACAAAATGAAGCCTAAACCAAGTTCCCAATACCAAATGTTCCTCCCCTACAAAATAGTTTAACTTAATATAAAACTTAAAAGCCTGATCGGCAAAGATGATGGCTAAAATAAATAAGATGATTTGTTTCCCTTTCACTGCTATGCTTTTGATGCGAAAACAAAGATAAGGGGCAGAAAGAGTATTAAAATCATAAAATTAGTACTAAAATAATCCCTACTATAAAGTGTGCATTCATTAAACACAAGTTTAGTAAAGATTAAAGAATTCCTACCATTTTATAACCTGCTCCCAGTAGTAGCTGTATCTTGTTTAACTGACGTATCTTGTATTATTTGAACTGGTGTAGAGGTAACTGTATAAACTTCACTAATCTTTTGCAAATCTCCACAATTGGTATCTGCACGTTTTAATGCCAATGAATATCGCCCTGCTGGAATATTGTCGAACAAGCCAGTTGTATTACTATACACTTGGCTGTTTACTAAGTTGGTTAATATATACTGTAAGGAAAATTTAGCATCGGCTACTGCAAAATGCAAAATTCCATTCTTTGCATCTTCAGAAGTTGCAGAAACATTTCTTGTTAATTTAACATCTACATCTAATACAGATTCTTCAATGCGTATTCGCTTCTCTACCGGCTTACATTTATCACTATTATTAGAATACACCAATATATTGTATTCGCCTGCAGACAAACTATTAAACATCCATGTAGGCATATTCGTAAATTCTGAACGGAATATTTCTTTGCTATTGTCTTTCTTTACTAATACATACCTAAATGGCCCTACCCCTTGTACAATATTCACAGTAAATGATCCATTTGGCGTTTCCGAGCAACTGGTTTTAACAATATTAGTTACATTTATTTTAGCACTACTAGGCTCTGTTAAATTTGCCGTAATATCAATTTTATTATTACAAGAATCCAATATTTGAATACTGTATTTTCCAGCCCTCAATTCATTAAAAGTAACAGTACGATCTAAGATATTTACAGTGCCCACCTCTGGTAAAATGGTTGCTCTTAGCATAGCAGGATTACCTCCCCTAACAGTTACTTTAACCGAACCATCAGACAATCCATTACAAGTAATGGCTGTGATTGTTTTATGCTGTTCCTCCAGTTTAGGATGTTCAGTTATTACCACCGGGTATTCTACACTACAAGCTCCCTGATTTTCATTATCATTACTTAATACTAATTGGTATACTCCCTTTGCTAATCCAACAAATTGGGCGGTTCTGTCTTCACTTTTTACCGTTTGATTGGTAGGTTTTAATTGTAGCAAATATTTATTCGTAAACCCTTTTATATTACTTACTCGTAGTATCCCGTCATTACTATCATTACAGGTATTGGATACTACCACTTCTGATATTTGTATAGAAGGTGCAGCAGGCATAAATACAAAAGATTTAGTAACTGGGGTTCCTAACTCGGAACCTACCATCAACATTACCCGAACTTGTATTTTTTGATTATTGGCTGGCTCAGATTTTAATACATCAGATAAGGAAACAAATAACTCTGGAGAACCTGTAGTACTTAATAACTGCCAATCGGGGGATCCATCTAATTGATATTCCCATTTGTACAGTACATCTTCTTTATTAGGAAGTAACGAAGTGCTTGTTGTTAGTTTCACTTTATTGTTACTACAATATTTAGCTGATGCAATGTCTGTAGTAATTGCATCAGTGGCAGGTAAGCTATATTTTACTTTATAATTAACCGAAAACGATCCTGCACTAGTAGTAATATTTAACTTATTAGAGAATACACCTGGTTTTATATTTTTTAAATCTATACTCCATTCACCAAATTCATGTAGTTTATCTTTATTAAACAAACCACTTCCATCAAAATTACAATCGCCCTTTTTTTTATTTTTTTCAAAGGCTTCCATCTTTAGTGAAATAAGCGTTCCATTACCCAAATCCCACTCAATAGGTTGTAAGGGGTAATCTACCATTGCATCTGTTTGTTTAAAATCTACCAGGTGAAGGCAATTAGAGCCATCCTTATCTAACATATTTAATAGGGAATTGTCTGATTTATTATAAAATTTAATTCGCGGATCTGTGCCACTTTTATTAGAATAATTTAAATGAATATCTGTAATAACAATATTCACCTGAATTTTTTTCTGTGCACTAACCCCCATAACTGTACACACAATGCTTATTACAAGCATTAAAAGCTTAATGACTTTCATATTGATTACTTATCTGTGTTAAGCCTGGGGGGAGGGCTAATTATTTATGCAACCTTAAACCAACATACAACATATACATACCAGGTCTACTAGTTCCTTGGCTTATCTGCGAAACATCCGTAATACCAAAATTATATCTAACTCCTGCCATTAACCGAAGTGGTAAATTCATTTCTGCACCAATAACACCAGATAACTCCGTGGTATTAAATGAATTTTTTACATCCTGCTCTGTATTACCTGTTTTAGATTTTGCTGTAATTAAAAACCCCATTTGAGGTCCGGCATAAGCTTTTAAGAACCCGATTTTAGTTTGCAACAATAAAGCAGGTGCTGCAACATAAGATAAATTTGTTTCGTCATACAAACCTCCTCTGTAAGTGCCACCTTTAGAATAAAACCCTATTTCCGTTCTCAGTGTAAGAAAATGACCAATTAGTCTTGAATTTAAAAAAAAGGAACCGCCTATATTGGTCTTGGCTTCTTCTGACACATTGGTAGTAGCTATTTCATTGTAATCTAAATTAGACCTTTGCAACCCCACAATAAACCCTATTTCTTTTTTCTTTTTAGCACTATCTTGAGCTAGCACAATGATTGAAGTACTTAAGAATATAAAAGCGGTTAAGAGGAAATGAAATTTTTTCATAACAAGATTTAAATAAAATTATAAAATAATTCTAATTATCCAAATAATTTTACTAATTTCCATCTATTGATTGTAAAATCAATATCCCCCCCAAAAAAAATAAAATCGGCCTGCCACAGAATACATTAAATAATTAGAAACTTTTCTAATGATGAAAAAAATGTACTTACTATTCTTATGCGCCAACATGACGGTTATGCATTTGAAAGCTCAATCAGTAGCTGATTTACTAAAAACAGCTACAACCAAAATATATTTTGAAAATTTTAAGAATGCCCTTATTGATCTTAATAAGGTATTAACGAAAGACACTATTGCTAACATTGCCATGCGTGCTTATTATTTAAGGGGAAGGGCATTTGCAGGTTTAAAATTATACAATGAAGCTTTGATAGATTACAATCATTCTATTCAACTAGATTCAAATAATGCAGAAGCTTATAACTATAAAGGGGTACTACTATTAGAACAAAATCATGTGGAAGCAGCTCTTCAAGCAGTAAACTTGGCAATCAACATAAATCCTACTTATATTGACGCATATAAGAATAGGAGCCAAATCCTATTGAAATTAAATAAACCCCAAGCTGCATTTGAAGATATCATCAAAGTTTTAGCAACTTCTCCAAATAATATTGAAGCAATTTTATTATCCGCATCTATAAAAATAGCTATGAACGATTTAAATGGCGCTCTCGAAAACTGCAATACAGCCATACATATTGATGAATTTACTACGAAAGCTTATTTAATGTACGCTGAAATTTATTTAACCTTAGGGAATTACAATGCTGCAATTACAAATTTACAAAAAGCCATAGAAATAGAGGAAAGCAATGAATTTATTTACTTCCAGTTAGGCAATACTTACTTGAATATGCAAAACTTTAAAAATGCTGTTAAGTTTTATAATAAAGCTATTAGTTTAAATGATATAGATGCAAGTTTTTACTTTCAGAGAGGCTTAGCAAAACAAAAATTGAATGATCATCAAGGTAGTTGTGCAGATTTTGCTCGTGCAGCCGCTTTAGGTAGTACCAAAGGAATGGAGTATAAAAAATTATATTGTAAATAAAAAGTGCAGCAGCCCCCTACTCCTCAAAATACACCCGCTTCACTCGTTGGCTAATCCCTGTCATGATTTCGTAGGGAATTGTCCCAGCGGCTTGGGCTAGTTCTTGCACAGGCATATTTGCGCCAAATACTTCTACTATATCCCCTGCCTTCACGTTTGGTATATCTGTAACATCAATCATGGCCATATCCATACAAATATTTCCAATGATTGGAGCCATTGAACCATGTAAATACATTTTCCCCACTCCATTGCCCAATCTTCTACTATAGCCATCTGCATAACCAATACGCACGGTGGCAACAATGCTATTTCTGTTAACTTTACCTACCCTGCCATATCCTACCGTTTCTCCTGCAGTTATTTTACGTACCTGTGCTACAGTTGTTTTTAGCGTTGCAACAGTTTGTAAGTTTACCTGATGATGATTAGATGAATCTACTCCATATAATCCTATGCCCAATCTTACCATATCAAACTGATACTCGGGATTTCGAACAATTCCGGCGGTATTGGCAATATGTTGAATAAATGAATAGCCCAATACTTTTTGTATGAATTGGCAGGCTTCTTTAAATTGATGAATCTGTTGTAAAGTATAATTATCTTGACTGGGGTTTTCACTTGCCACTAAATGACTCATCACCGATTTTACCATTAATTGTTTTTGATGCAATAAATGGTTTGTTATTAACTCTATTTCGGTAAGATCAAACCCCAACCGATTCATCCCTGTATTTAATTTGATATGAATGGGATATTGCAACAAGCCTTCTTTTGATAAATATTTTTCGAATGCATGTAATACTTCAAATGAAAATATTTCGGGTTCTAACTGATAATTAATGATAGTATCAAAACTAAGTTCATCGGGGCTCATCACCATGATGGGCAAATTAATCCCTGCTTTACGCAAGGCGATACCCTCATCTGCATAAGCAACCGCTAAATAATCAATCTGTTGTTGTTGTAATTTTTTGGCTATTTCTCCTGCCCCACTTCCATAGCTAAACGCCTTTACCATGGCCATTAATTTAGTGCTGGGCTTTAACAAGGATTGATAAAATGTAAGATTCTGCACTAAGGCAGTTAAATTGATTTCTAATACTGTTTGATGCACTTGCTGTTCTAACCATTGGGCAATTTGTTCAAACTCAAATAAACGCGCTCCCTTTAACAGCACATATTGCTGCTGAAACTGATGGGTATTTACTTGATTTAAAAAAGCTTCCGTACTACTAAAACTTTCCATAGTAAAAGGATATGTGGTATCGGATTGTTTGCTAAAATAATTACTGATTGCAGTTCCTATTGCATATAGTTTGTTGATCTGATTATTGCTTAACAATTTTACTACTTCACTATATAATTCGGTTGCTGATTTTCCCGATTCTACAATATCCGATAAGATAACCGTGGTAGCCATTTTGCCCGACTGCTCTTTTAAATAGGGCAATGCCAATGATAGTGATGCAAGATCATTGCTATAACTATCATTCAATACAAAAGATTGATGTATGCCTTTACGCAATTGCATGCGCATTTCTACTGGCTTTAGTTCTAAAATTTTCGTTTGTATATCTGAATGCACATAACCCATTTGCATCATCACCGCACAACAAATAAGCGTATTTTGAATAGAAATAGCATCTGTAAATGGAATGATAAATTCAGCACTACTTTTACCATACTGCATACTTACACTCGTATATTCTGGCTGTTTTTCTTGTTTAGTAATAACAATATCCGTTCCAATAATCAGCGGCATATTTACTGCTGCATCCATTGAATCCCTTGTTTTAAACAAGCGCAATTTTTCTGCTAACTTTTCTTCCTTACTGGCAAAACCCTCATTATGCGCCTCCCCAATATTGGTAAGCACCCCAATAGTTGGCTGTATCATATTGGCTAAGGCATCCATTTCTCCCCTTGCAGAAATACCTGCCTCAAATATGGCCAACGTATGCTGAGCATTCATTTGCCAAACACTTAATGGCACACCTATTTGAGAATTATAACTGCGCGGACTTCTTACAATATTAAAATCGGGAGATAGCAATTGGAATAACCATTCTTTTACAATGGTTTTACCATTGCTGCCAGTAATTCCAATGATAGGAATTGAAAATTGATTGCGATGATATATGGCAATTTGTTGCAGCGCTTTAATGCTATTGGGCACTTGTAAAAAAACAGCTTCAGGATAAATTGATTGATCAATATCTTCATCTATTAAAAAACACCGTACTCCTTTATGATATAAATCTGTAATAAAAAGAATACCTGATCTGCGAGGACCTTGAATGGCAATGAATAAGGTTTGTTCTGGAAAAATTAATTTTCTACTGTCGGTTATCAGGTATGTAATTTCTTGATTTCCACAACCAGTTAGTGTGATTGAAAGTATGCTTGCAATATCTTTTAGGGAGTAACTCATATATTCATTTACTTACTCTTCATGAAAATCTGGCGGTGTTCCTTTTTTGTTCATTACCATTGAATATAATATAGAGGCAGCAATGCATACCATAATTACACCCAATGAAATAAATACCATGGCTTGTTTAGAAATCCATTCTTCTATCCAATGCTCTCCCAACATTTTTACTCCTATAAATATCAATACAATGGCAATGCCTTGTTGTAAATAATCAAATTTAGTTACTGCTCCTCTTAATAAAAAGAATAATGACCTTAATCCCAACACGGCAAAAATATTAGACGTATAAATAATCATGGGATCTTTTGAAATACCCATTACTGCTGGTATAGAATCTAAGGCAAATACCAGGTCTATGGCAGCTAATAAAACAACTACCACAAATAGTGTTGTATAAACTGGCCGATCATTTTCTTTCACTATATATTTTCCTTCTCCATCATGATTTACCAATGGCAAAATTTTTTTTAAAAATAGATACACTTTAGATTCCTGTGGATTAAACTGCTCATCCCCATCGGCTGTAAACATTTTATATCCTGTATACAACAAAAACAATCCAAAAATATATAGTATCCAAGAAAACTGCGCCACCAAGGCAACTCCTACTGTGATAAAGATTACTCTAAATACAATTGCCATTAAAATTCCCACTAGCAATACCCTTGAATAATATTTTTCTTTTACATTAAAGGCATTAAAAATGAGGATGAATACAAAAATATTATCAATACTCAAACTCCATTCCATTAAATAGGCACTTAAAAATTCTAATGGCAATTGGGATGCACTTACTACTTTTCCTGAATTTTCCTGAGCTAATAATCCCCCTTCAACCCAAAGAAATATAAAAAATGCCAACGCTAATCCTACCCAAAAAAAGGTTTGCACCAAGGCTTGTTTGATAGAAATTTTTTGATTTTTTTTACTTAATAATCCTAAATCAAATATAAGTGCAACACTAAGCACTATGCCAAATACGATATATACAATTAAATGTGTGCTCATATACATAAATTAAGCTGCATATTTTTCTTTCCTACTCCATTGAAATAAAATGCCAACTACTAATACAAAGAATACAGGCAACAGTAAATTTAATAATTGCCACTGCAGTTTCTGCTCCTTCACTTTTTGCTTATCTAATAAACGCAATACTACTGTTTTGTTTCTACTTTCGAATAATTGTTTACTAGAACTCAAATAATCTATGCTATTTAAAAAGAATTCTTTATTGGCAAACCGATAATTTTCCATGGGTATCATTCCCATGGGCATTGCGCCTGTTGTATTACTGATGGCATTGGTTACAATATCGGCATCTGCAACTACTATTTGCTTACCTGCTTTGATAGCTGTTGCCATATAAGGATTACCCGTAACTCGTTGTACTGAATCTAACACCGTTTTAGGAAGTCTATTAGAAAACAATGAACTGAATTTTCCCTCTAACAAAACTGCAACAGGTATATAATGTAAATTAAATGCCAACAAGTCTTCTTCTGTGGTTACACTACTTAATGATACTATGGCTGGAGAATTAATTCTTCTACTATTGGTGTCTGATGAAAGCAAAATGGTTTTTTTAATTCCCTTTGCCATAACCGTATCTATACTAGAAGGGAAAATAGGTAATACTCGATCTAAATTTTGTGAAATTGGGTTGGGTGTTCTTGCCGATAAAAATGGATAATATGGCCATGGCAATCGCTGCATACGGATACTTCCATCTGGATTTTTTCCTACTACCAAAGGTATTTTAGAACAATGTAAATCTTGCAGCAAATCTGGATTGATGCGTACCCCATATTTAAACAAGAGCTCATCTATACCCAATCCTCTATCAAAAGCAGTGTACTGCCCTTCGGTTCTTTTTAAACTATCTAATTCGGCATATAATTTATCTACAAACCAAATAATATTGCCGCCATTCATTACATATTGATCTAATTTTAGCTGATCTTCTTGTGTAAATGGCTGTGTGGGCTTTACGATTAGTAAGGTGTTGATTAAGGCGGCATTGGGATAGGCTGCCTTTAAATTAAATATACCTAGCCTATAATCATTGCGCAAACTCTCTCCCAAATCATTTACGGTTAAATCGGTGGGTTCCCCATTGCCAATGGTGTACGCAATAGTTGGAACCATTTTTCGTGTTAGCTTATCTATGGCCACAGCAAATTTATTTTCGAGCAATGCTTCCGCTGCATTTCTGGTTGCTTCTATATCTTCCTGTGGTTCTTCATTTACAATATCAAACTGCTTGTATATTTTTTTACTACTACGTAAATCAATTGCAATTGGTTGTTGATTTTTTTTATACCGTACCAAGGCCGATGGAATAATCAATTGACTAGTTGTTTGATCATTCTCTTCTTGGGCAATGGATGCTTTTTCAAATACCACGCCCATTTTTGCTAAGCTATCATACAATTGAATTTTTAATGTATCATTTTTTAATTGCTCGCCGGGTTTATTGAATCGTACTTTTATTAAGTTAGATGCATGCACATTCATCTCTGCCAAAACATCTTTTACTGCTATACTTAATTTTTTATAATCTGCAGGTAAAGCTCCTGTTAAAAAAACATCTACCGTAATGGTACTGTCTACTTCGGATAATAATTGAATAGTAGATTTACTTAACGTGAATCTTTTATCTTGTGTTAAATCTAGCCTAAAGAGTGAACTTACGGTACTCAAACATAAGGCTACCACCAATACAATTACAATCTTTTGCTGATGCTTTTTTTTGGTTGTTGTAATGTTGATTTGTGTGAGGTAAATAAATAAACCTGCTAAACATATAAAATATAGCAGGTCTTTACTATCTACAATACCTCTGCTCATATTAGCCGTATGCGATTGTATGCCCAAAAGTTGTATATAATAATCTGCTCCTCCCTCCAATACGGGCAGTGAACTTAATGCTGTAAACCCGGCAAATAAAACAAAAGATATACTTGCACCAATAGCAAATGCAGCAATCATATTTTTGGCAATACTGCTACAAAAAATACCAATGGCTGCATACAAGGCTGCTAAAAAAAATAAACTGATATAACTTCCTATTGTTGCTCCCAAGTCTATCCCACCTGTAACACTAAGTGCCTGTATAGAAAATGCATAGATGATGGTGGGAAACAAGGCAACTAAAATGATTAATAATATACCCAAGTATTTACCTAAAATAATTTGATTGGGAGATATGGGTAATGTTTGTAACACTTCAAATGTACCCGCCCGCTTTTCTTCCGAAATACTTCGCATGGTAATGGCCGGAATTAAAAACAATAATAACCAAGGCATCAGGTTAAAAAAAACATTCAATTGGGCATACCCAGCTTGTAATAAACTGGTATTGGGAAATACAAATAATAGCAACCCTGTAATGAACAAGAATATGCATAATACCAAATAGCCTGTTACTGAACTAAAAAATTGTTGCCATTCTTTTTTGCAAATCATCCACATACCTCAAAACTAAAGTTTTATTGATCAATTGGGCTTTTTAGTATCCACATTTCAACCTACTTTATAGAATATTTAGGAAACGAAAAAGCCGAAACATTGCTGCTTCGGCTATTCTATTGATCATTCAAAAAAATAGAAACTATTTATTTACACAGCAAAACTCTCTCCACAGCCACAGCTTCTGCTGGCATTGGGGTTATTAAAATAAAAACCCTTTCCGTTTAATCCATCGGAGAAATCTAACTCGGTATTTACGAGGTATAAAAAACTTTTTAAATCGGTTACTATTTTTACTCCGTTGTTTTCAAAAACCTGATCCATGGGCTTTACCTCATTATCAAAGTCTAGCTTATAACTAAGCCCCGAGCAACCTCCTCCTACAACACCTACCCTTAGAAAATAACTAGCATCCCCAGTTACTCCTGCCTCGTCCATCAGTTGCAACACTTTTTTTTTGGCTTTTTCACTTACGTAAATACTATTTTCTGCTGCTACTTGACTCATAATTAGTGAATTCTTTCTTCAAATACCAATTCTTCTAAACCGTTTTTCTTACGATAATCATTGATGGCAGATTTAATAGCATCTTCTGCTAATACAGAACAATGGATTTTTACTGGAGGCAGATTTAACTCTTCTACTAAATCCATATTATCAATGGTAACAGCTTGATCTACTGTTTTACCTTTTAACCACTCTGTTGCCAATGAAGAAGAAGCAATAGCAGATCCGCAACCAAATGTTTTAAACTTAGCATCGGTAATGATACCAGTAGCATCATCTACTTCTATTTGCAAACGCATTACGTCTCCACATTCAGGAGCGCCTACTAAACCAGTTCCTACATTTTTTTTAGACTTATCTAGTGTTCCCACATTTTTGGGATTACTGTAATGGTCAATTACTTTATCTGAATATGCCATGGTTTGTTTTTTTTAATGGTGTAAAATTGTTTCAATATTTATTAGTAAAAAGGTACCCCACTATTAGTGATGTGCCCACTCTATTTTTTCCATATCTACCCCTTCTTTAAACATTTCCCATAATGGACTCATGTCTCTTAGTTTTAAAACTGTATCACTTACTGCTTTAATGGTATAGTCTATTTGTTCTTCGGTGGTAAATCTTCCTAAACCAAAACGCAATGAACTATGTGCCAAATCATCGCCCAAGCCTAATGCTTTTAATACATAGCTTGGCTCTAATGAAGCGGATGTACAAGCTGATCCAGATGATAATGCTATATTCTTATTAAAGCCCATCAACAATCCCTCTCCTTCTACATATTTAAATGAAATATTGGTTACATGGGGTAAACGATGTTCTTTGTTTCCATTTACATAAGCTTCCTCTAATTTCATCAACGAATTTTCTAGCTTATCTCTCAAAATACTAATACGTGCTGCATCAGATGCCATTTCTAATCTAGCCAGTTCACATGCTTTACCAAAACCTACAATTCCTGGTACATTCAATGTTCCACTTCTCATGCCGCGCTCATGTCCACCGCCATCCATTTGTGCAGTAACTTTTACACGTGGGTTTTTTCTGCGTACATACAATGCACCAATTCCTTTTGGACCATACATTTTATGTGCGGTAAAAGCCATCACATCTATTCCATCTTTATTAACATCCACAGGTACTTTACCTACCGCTTGAACTGCATCGGAAAAATAGAGAATACCATTTTTCTTTGCAATAGCTGAAATTTCTTTTACCGGTTGTATTACCCCAATTTCATTGTTGGCATACATGATGGCAATTAAAATAGTGGTAGGCTTAATGGCTGCTTCTAACTCTTTTAAATTAATTAACCCATCTGGTTGAACTTCTAAATAAGTTACTTCTCCTCCATGACGTTCTATATGTTTACAAGTATCTAACACAGCTTTATGCTCGGTAGTACAAGTAATAATATGATTGCCCTTACTGGCATACATTTCAAATACTCCCTTAATTCCTAAATTATCCCCTTCAGTAGCTCCTGAAGTGAAAATAATTTCTTTTGGATCTGCACCTATTAATTGTGCCACTTGCTCACGAGCATAATCTACAGCTTCTTCTGCTTCCCATCCAAATGGATGGTTTCGGCTAGCCGCATTACCAAAATGTTCGGTAAAATAAGGAATCATTGCTTCTAACACCCTTGGATCCATTGGGGTGGTTGCATTATTATCTAAGTAAATGGGTAACTTCAACATATTTGTTTGCTTATTTATACTATAAACGCAAAAGTAGTGGTTAAGGTTCTATATTTTTGAAGCCAACGGGCTGTATGGCTTGTTTTTCCTTAAATCGAAATAAAATATAAATATTATTTATCATGTTAAAAGTTGATCATATTGGTATTGCCGTTAAAAACTTACCCGAATCTATTGAATTATTTGAAAAATTACTTGCTACTCCCTGTTATAAAACTGAAGAAGTTGTATTGGAAAATGTACAAACCGCTTTCTTTAAAAAAGGAACTACTAAAATTGAATTAGTGGCTAGCCTTCAAAAGAAAGGTGGTGATGACCTTACTGGGGGTGGTCAACAGCGAAATGTTATAGACAATTTCATTGAAAAAAAAGGAGAAGGAATGCACCATATTGCTTTTGAAGTGGAAGATATTTTCTCCGAAATGGATCGCTTGGTTAAAGAAGGCTTTACCCTTTTGCATGAAACTCCCAAAAAGGGTGCAGACAATAAATTGATTTGCTTTTTGCATCCGAAAAGTACCAATGGTGTACTTATTGAACTTTGCCAAGAAATTCATGAATGACAACATGCTTTAATGACAACTGAAATAGGCTATCACCAAAATACCTATCAAAAAAATTCCTATAAATAAACTCAGCTTTTTTTTAACTTGAAAATTAAACTGATCGTTTTCGTTGTTCATGATAGTCCTAATTTTTCTACGGCTACTTGAGCTGCAACCTGGCTGGCATCTTTTTTATTATTTCCCTTTCCCTGTGCAAATACTTCCCCATCTATTACCGCGTTCATAGTAAATACCCGGCGATTTCCTTCTATTTTTTCTTCTGCCAAATCAAAAGTAATGGTCTTGCCATTTTTATTGGCCCATCCAATTAATTTATTTTTGAGATTGATATCAATTAACTCTAAATCTTCTACATACAAGTGCGGAATAATAATTTGATTCAATATCCAATTCTTGGTTTTTTCATAACCCTTATCTAAATAAACCGCTCCTATTAAGGCTTCTAGGGTATTGCCAAATATTTGACTTCCCTTTAATGCATTGTCGAAACGATTAAAAAAAGTTAATTTTCGCAAGCCCATTTTTAACGCTATATCATTTAATTGCTGCCGATTCACCATCTTACTGCGCATTTCAGTTAAAAAGCCTTCGCCTTTATATGGATATCGTTTAAATAAATAATCAGCTACAATGGCACTTAATATTGCATCCCCTAAAAACTCTAATCGTTCATTGTTTTCTTCTGGTGTATCTTTTACTGAACGATGGCTTAATGCATTACGGTATATTTGACTATTCCCTGGAATAATTCCAAGCATATCTTTCAACTGCTTTTCAAATGCAGTTGCCAATTTGTTTTGAAACAGCCTTTTAAAAAATTGCACGTTATATTAAGCTTCGAATTTTTTTACAATTACACAGGCGTTGTGTCCTCCAAAGCCAAAAGTGTTGCTCAGCGCAGCTCTTACGGTTCTTTGTTGAGGTGTATTAAATGTAAAATTCAACCTTGGATCCAATGTTGGATCATCTGTAAAGTGATTAATTGTGGGGGGTACAATATCATGAATTACACTTTGAATACAAGCTATTGCCTCTATTACACCAGCAGCGCCCAAACAATGACCAGTCATTGATTTTGTTGCACTGATATTTAATGTATAAGCATGTTCACCAAAAACTTCTGTGATGGCTTTGGCTTCTGAACCATCCCCCAATGGGGTAGATGTGCCATGTGTATTAATATAATCAATATCACTCGGTAGCATTCCTGCATCTTTTAATGCAGCATTCATTACATTAACTGCTCCCAATCCATCGGGATGTGGTGCTGTTAAATGATAGGCATCCGCAGTTGCACCACCACCTGCTATTTCGCAATATATTTTTGCTCCTCGTTGAACAGCATGTTCGTATTCTTCTAAAACAACTACACCTGCTGCTTCTCCCATTACAAAACCATCCCGGTCTTTATCATAAGGCCGGCTGGCAGTTGCAGGATCGTCATTCCTTTCACTCATGGCTTTCATGGAATTGAATCCACCTACCCCTGCTTCGCAAATAACCGATTCGGCTCCTCCACTAATAATAATATCTGCCTTGCCCAACCGAATGGTATCAAAAGCAGTGATCATACCATTGGTACTAGAAGCACAGGCACTTACTACAGCAAAATTGGGTCCTCGAAATCCATGACGCATTGAAATTTGTCCTGCGGCAATATCTAAGATCATTTTAGGAATAAAGAATGGATTGAATCTGGGCGTACCATCTCCTTTAGCAAAATTGAGCACTTCTTCTTGAAAAGTAGAAAGTCCACCAATCCCACTGGCGAAAATGACTCCAATTCTATTGGCATCCATTTTCTCTTTATCAATTTTTGCATCAATTACGGCCATATCACTTGCAACTACTGCCAATTGTGCAAAACGATCTAGTTTACGTGCTTCTTTTCGCTCCATGAAATTAGTGGGTTCAAACCCTTTCACTTCACAGGCAAACCTGGTTTTAAATTTACTGGCATCAAATAAAGTAATTGGGGCAGCTCCAGGCACACCATTCAATAAACCATTCCAATAATCTTCTAAATTATTTCCAATGGGTGTTAAAGCACTCATACCAGTTACAACTACTCTCTTCAATTGCATAAAACAAACCAGTTTTAATGAATAATCCGCCTTTCTAGGGCATTGCGCCGCAAAAAGGCGGATCTAAGTTATTGCTTACTAAATATACTTTCTTACTTAGCGTGCTCCTCTAAATAAGCAACTGCTTGACCAACTGTAGTGATGGTTTCAGCTTGCTCATCTGGGATAGAGATATTGAATTCTTTTTCGAATTCCATGATTAACTCAACGGTATCCAAAGAATCTGCACCGAGGTCGTTGGTGAATGAAGCTTCGTTAGTTACTTCTGCTTCATCTACGCCTAACTTATCAACGATGATTTTCTTTACTCTTGTAGCGATGTCTGACATTGTTAAAGTTTTTGATTACTGCCGCAAAAATATACAATTTGGCATATAAGCAATGCTTAAAACTATTTTTGTTTCCACAGAATGGATATTTATACCTGAATTAAGCCATTTTATTGCCTATTTATGCCTTTTTTAAAAAAATGATGGGTATATTAGGTACTCCAATTACCCAAATTTTTTTTATATGGCTTTAAAAATGATCCAATACGGCTCAAGAGAATACGAACAAATGGTAGCATTGCGCCACCAAATGTTGCGTAAACCACTTGGATTAGATTTTTCTTCGCAGGAATTGGAAAATGAAGCTGATCATATTTTATTGGGTTGTTTTGATGAAAATGTGCTAGAAGGTTGTTGTATGTTGGTACAACAATCAAAAACAGTTGTTAGATTAAGACAAATGGCTGTTTTACAGGGTTTACAGGGCAAAGGTATTGGTAGGGTGCTCATGCTTTTTGCCGAAAATGTTGCAAGAGATCGTAGGTATAAAAAAATAATCATGCATGCAAGAACCAGTACCATTGATTTTTTTGAGAAACTAGGCTACCGGGTAGAAGGCGAGCCTTTTACCGAATTAACCATCAAACATGTTGTGATGGGAAAAGATCTATGAGCCAATCTGCTCTTTTAACAATGCTCTTAATTCATGTTTAAATTCTTCGGTCATTCCCTCTTTTGGAACTAAGAAAAAAGATTTTGAATCGAAATATAAATGGATAAAATGAGGGCTTTCGAAAAATGTACTAAACTGCTTCCATACCCATTGTGTTTCTCCTTTATTGTTGGCTATTTTTACTCCAACACCATTAAAGTAAATGGTAAATTGATCTTTAAATGTTGCCGCTTTTTTATAAATATTTTGTGGTAAGAAATACCAAAAAGAAGCCATCAACATAACCCAAATAAATGAACCCAATAAAAAAGGTTCGGGCCTAATTTTTTTTGTATAAAAAAGAATGGCAGCTACAATGGCAAATACATTCACCAATACTACCAGTACCCGTACTTCGGGGCGTTGTATAAAATGATAGCGCAAGGCTTGCACCACTTTTTTCTTTTCGTAAACAATAGCATGTTGCATGCTTCAAAATTAGGAGAGTAAATTCAATTATAACATCAAACGTTTGCAAAGAATAAAGAATTGCATAAGCTTGATGTTATAAAATCATTTACCTATTTTTAAAAACTAACTTTTGCCCATATGCTCATTACCAAGCCTCGCCTTAGCTTCATGCAAATCATTAACATGAATGTGGGCTTCTTCGGAATTCAATACAGTTTTGGGTTACAGCAAAGTGCAGTGAATCCTATTTATGATTTTTTAGGCGCTCAGCCAGATCAAATTCCATTACTCAATTTAGCAGGCCCTATGACGGGATTATTAATTCAACCCATTATTGGTGTGTTGAGTGATAGAACCTGGCATCCACGTTGGGGTAGAAGAAAACCCTACTTTTTTGTAGGTGCTTTGTTTTGTAGTTTGTGTTTATTCGTGTATCCTTTTAGTTCCAGTTTATGGATGGCGGGTGGGTTGCTTTGGATATTAGATGCGGCTAATAATACTGCTATGGAACCTTATCGTGCTTTTATTGCCGATAAACTTCCTCCAACACAACTTGCTAGTGGATTTCTTACACAAAGTTTTTTCACTGGTCTTGGAATTACTTTAGCTAATATTTCTTTATTTATTTTTCAAAAATTTATTCCTGGCAAACACGGTGCAATTCCTTATTGGGTATTTGGTTCTTTCTTTTTAGGCTCTGTTTGTTCAATCTCTTCAGTTCTGTGGAGTATCACAAAAACTCCGGAGATCCCCCCGTCTCCGGAGGAACTGGCTGTATTAAAGGCAAGTAAAAAAGGACTATTTCAACCTTTTTTAGAAATTATTCATGCTATTAAAGACATGCCAAAAGTAATGTGGCAGTTAGCATTGGTATATCTTTTTCAGTGGTATGCACTTTTTTGTTATTGGCAAAACGCTTCTAAAAGCATTGCTCAATCTGTTTGGAAAACCAGTCCTCAGGGTAACAAAACTTTATATGAAGAAGCAGTGGGATGGGCTGGATTGGTAAATGGCTGGTACAATGTAGTTACCTTTCTATCAGCCTTTGGGCTTGTGTACATGACTAAAAAATTCAGTCCTAAAAAAGTACATGTTATTTGTTTATTCATGGCGGGGATTGCTTTATTGGTATTTCCTCACATGGAAAATAAATATGCGCTATTTGTACCAATGACAGGTTTTGGAATTGCCTGGGCTAGTATGATGGGTGTTCCTTATTTAATGGTGGTGAATGATATTCCTAAAGAAAGATATGGGGTGTATATGGGTATTATTAATATGATGATTGTGATTCCGATGATTTTGCAAACCACCACTTTTGGATATGTTTTACAACATTTTTTAGGAAATGATGCTGGCAAAGCAATCAGTTTTGGAGGTGTATTATTGTTACTGGCCTGCGGGGCTACTTTGTTGATTAAAGAATCAACACCAATAGATGAACATATTATTTTACCAAGCGGTGGTCACTAATATTACCTATTAAAATAGTTTATAAAATATGTACAAATACTAAATAAATTATCATGAAAATACTTTGTATTGGAGAAGCTTTAATTGATATGATTTGTACCGATAAAGGCAAATCATTATCCGTTGGAAATAATTTTTTAAAAAAACCGGGAGGTGCTCCTACCAATGTAGCTGCGGCAATTGCGGCCCTTGGTGGCAATGTTGCTCTTGCTGCTAAAGTAGGGGATGATCCTTTTGGTAAACAACTCATTCAGGTAATGAATGAGTTTGGTGTTAATACCAATACCATGCTCATTGATAAAAACTATTTTACCACTTTTGCATTTGTATCACTCATGGAAGATGGTGAAAGAGATTTTGTTTTTAACCGTGGAGCAGATGGGCAATTAACCATTGAAGATATTGATGCCATTGATTTACGCGATGTTACGATTATCCATTTTGGATCTGCTACGGCTTTTTTACCTGGTCCGTTACAAGCAGCTTATGTACACTTATTAGAAAAAGCTATTTATCACAATATATTCATCAGCTTTGATCCTAATTATAGGCACTTGCTTTTTAATCATAATACCGAATCTTTTATTCAACAGAGTTGGCATTTTTTAAAATATTGCCATTTTTTTAAACTGAGTGATGAAGAAGCTCTGTTGATTACAGGTGCAGATACATTGGCTAATGCAACCGCCATTTTATTAAAAGAAACCCAATCGGTTTTTGCCATCACCCTTGGAAAAGATGGTACTTTATTAGGAATGAATGGAGCAGAACACATCATAGAAAGTATTCCCATAAAACCAGTTGACACTACAGGTGCTGGGGATGCTTTTGTAGGCGCTTTATTGTACCAATTAAACCATCGTTCTAAAACGCAGATTGCAGAATTAAACCTGATTGATTGGAAAAAATTTGTAGCAAATGCCAATAAAGCAGGAGCCAGAACCTGTGAATACTTGGGTGCTATGGAAGCTTTTGCCCATTTGAATAACCAAATTTTTAACTAAGCACCTACCAACGTGAATCAATACAATTTGCATACGCATATTACCAAATTATGCGATAAACATCAACTAGATATTGCAGGTGCTGATAAATATTTTTACATACGCTTGGTTGCCAATGCAATTACTGTACATGAACTTTTTTTAATTATCTATGGTAATCATCCCAACTGCAATAGCAAATTTGTTGAATTGATAGAAATATTTATTGTTTCGCATAAACAAAGACCTGCTGTATTACAACAGAAGGATCAAACGAAAGCAGATCAAGGTATTTGGTTTTTAAGTAATCAAATTACAGGAATGAGCTTATATGTAGATCGTTTTGCTGGTGATTTAAAAGCGCTTCCTGCCAAACTAAATTATCTAAAAAATTTAGGTATTAATTTTTTACACCTGATGCCCATTTTTGAAAGTCCGGCTGGTGAGAGTGATGGTGGCTATGCCGTTGCCGATTTTAGAAAAATTGATGCACGATATGGCAACTTAGACGATTTTAAAATTGTTCAAAAAAATATGCAGGAGCAAGATATGTTCCTGATGATTGATATTGTACTCAACCATACTTCGCAACAGCACGAATGGGCGCGCCGAGCAAAAGCTGGAGAACTTGAATTCCAAGATTATTATTATATGTATTCCGATCGGCATTTGCCCGATCAGTTTGAACAATCCATGCCTGAGATTTTTCCAGAAAGTTCACCTGGTAATTTTACGTATGTGCATGAATGTAATAAATGGGTAATGACGGTATTTCATAGCTATCAATGGGATTTAAATTATACCAATCCGGCTGTGTTCAATGCCATGTTATCTACTATATTATTTTATGCCAATTTAGGCGTAGACATTTTACGCATTGATGCCCCTGCATTTATCTGGAAACAGTTGGGAACCAGTTGCCAAAATTTACCGGAAGCTCATACCTTACTAAGGCTTATTAAACAATGTGTTTACATCGTTTCTCCGGGTATGGCTATTTTGGGCGAAGCCATTGTTGCACCAAAAGAAATTATAAAATATTTTGGTACAGAAACATTTACCGCTAAAGAATGCGATATGGCTTACAATGCTACACAAATGGCGGTACAATGGGATGCTTTAGCAACAGGAGATACTCGCATCATGCTTGCAGCCCAACATGACCTTCAACTAAAACCCTTGGGCACTACATGGATTACTTATACCCGTTGTCATGATGATATTGGTTTGGGATATGATGATAGTATAATTGGTTCGGCTGGATTTAATGCCTATGAACATCGAAAATTTTTAAAAGAGTATTATGCTGGCAATCATGTAATGAGTGATGCCACTGGTGCTTTGTTTTCGGTTAACCCTAAAACACAAGATGCACGTATCAGTGGAACCCTTGCCTCTTTATGTGGACTAGAAAAAGCCATTGATCAACATGATGCAGAAGCCATCAACAGAAGTATTGCTAAAATTATATTGATGCAGGCGCAAAGTTTATTTTTGGGAGGTATCCCTATGTTATTTTATGGGGATGAAGTTGGCTATACCAATGATTATACCTATTTAAATGACCCAGGTAAAAGTTATGATAATAGATGGATGCATCGGCCCATGA
>JAVHPL010000033.1:0-2384 GCA_036170555.1 Sediminibacterium sp.
CAATAGCTATATATTTATAGCATTATTTATAACTACCTTTTTATCTGACAAAAAACAATTTTTGATGAAAATTTTAACCTTCATTTTCCTCACATTTTTTTATCTGCATGATAATGTATATGCCCAACCTGTTAAGATGGATAAGCTGCTTTATGGGGTTGCTTACTATGAAGAATACATGCCATACGACAGATTGGACAAGGATATACAAATGATGAAAGAAGCCGGGATTAATGTGGTGCGGATTGCAGAGTCCACCTGGAGTACCGGGGAGCCCCGGGATGGCGTATATGATTTTTCTCATATTGACCGTGTGTTGAATGCGATGCATAAAGCAGGCATCCGTGTAATAGTTGGCACCCCCACTTATGCCGTTCCCACATGGCTGGTAAAAAAATTTCCGGATGTGCTTGCTGAAACACCTCAGGGACAAAATAAATATGGCGCCCGCCAAAATATGGATATCACCAATTTACATTTCCGCTTTTATGCTGAAAGAATTATTAGAAAAATCCTGCAGCATATAAAAGATCATCCTGCCATTATTGGCTATCAAATAGACAATGAAACCAAATCTTACAATACATCGGGCTTAAATGTTCAGCAGCTTTTTGTAGAATACATGAAAAAAAAATTTCACTCTCTTAATCTTATCAATAGTGCTTTTGGCCTGGATTACTGGAGCAATCGTATTGACAGTTGGTCAGCATTTCCTTCTACACAGGGAACCATTAATGCAAGCCTCGGCTCGGAATTTTCAAAGTTTCAGCGAAAACTGGTTACAGATTATCTTGGCTGGCAGGCTTCCATTGTAAAGGAATATAAAAAGCCCGGACAATTTATTACACAAAACTTTGACCTGGAATGGAGAGGGTATTCCTATGGCGTGCAACCGGATGTGGATCATTTTGCCGCAGCCAAAACATTGGATATCGCTGGCATTGATATTTATCATCCAACACAGGACCAGTTAACCGGCACCGAAATTTCCTTTGGTGGTGATATGGCCCGGTCTATGAAACCAGGCAAAAATTACCTGGTGATTGAAACAGAAGCACAGGGCTTTGCCCAATGGGTTCCTTACCCGGGGCAATTAAGATTACAGGCATTTAGCCATCTTGCTTCGGGCGCCAATATGGTTTCTTACTGGCATTGGCATTCTATCCATAATTCATTTGAAACATACTGGAAGGGATTATTGAGCCACGACTTTGAGCCTAATCCAACCTATAATGAAGCAAAGGCGATTGGAAAGGATTTTGAAAAAATTGGAACGCATTTGGTAAACCTTAAAAAGACAAACAAGACAGCTATTCTTTTTAGTAATGAAGCATTAACCGCTTTTCAATGGTTTGGATTTGGCTGGGGCGTAAACGTAAAGTACAATGATATTGTAAGAAGCATGTATGATGCGCTGTACCGCATGAATGTGGGTGTAGATTTTGTTGATCCATCCAGTAACAATTTGGAAGATTATCAACTATTGATTGTTCCCGTTTTGTATGCAGCACCCGATAGTTTATTACAAAGGCTGAACAGATTTGTTAAGAATGGCGGGCATATTGTTTATACATTTAAAAGTGGGTTTGCCGACCAGAATGCCAAAGTACGGACTTCACATCAGCCGGGTATAATTGACGAGGCCTGCGGAATTTATTACAGCCAGTTTACAGTTCCTCAAAATGTTTCCTTAAAAGGCGATCCTTTTGGAACAGGAAAGGAAAACAATAAAGTAAACACCTGGATGGAATTAATTACACCAACCACCGCAAAAGTTTTGGCCTGGTACGATCATCCGGTTTGGGGAAAGTATGCAGCAATTACGGAAAATAGCTATGGTAAAGGATTAGCTACGTATATTGGTTGCATAACCAATAGTATAACTGTTGAAAAAATATTAACGGATGTAGTTAAAAAAGCCGGCCTGTGGGGAACAGACCAACAATTATATTTTCCATTAATTACAAAATCAGGTATCAATAATTCAGGAAAAATTATTCATTATTATTTCAATTACTCATCCTCTCCATCACCATTCAATTATCAAAATAAAAAGGGCAAAGAATTGCTTGCCAATGAAATAATAGAAAATAATAAAAAAATAACCTTGGGTGCGTGGGAAGTAAAAGTTGTGGAAGAAGAATGAGCAAAAATCTTTCCGGAAAAAGCTTGAATATGCTATTGAGATAATAAAAAAAAACCAACCCGGTAATTAATACTTCCTGGTTGGTTTTATTTAGTTGTAAAATTTTTCATTTATTAACTCCCGTTAATCTGATTTTTTATTCCGCATTAACAGTTAAAAAAGCCGGCTCCATTCCTTCTGCCATAGCTTTTAACTTTATTTCGCCTGCTGCTTTACCTGCCTTTACAATTACAAGACA
>JAVHPL010000033.1:2484-5452 GCA_036170555.1 Sediminibacterium sp.
TCCACTGTTATGTAACTAAGATCCTGGTTATTCGCTTTGATGGTTTTTTTATCTGCAACCAATTGAAGGCTTACCGCATCGCTGGCAGTAACGAGCACTGCTGAATTAATGATTTTATTATTAGCATGTATCCAACCGCTTTTAGTATTCCCTGTTGATAAAATACCTGCCAGGCAGCCATAAATTTTGTTGAGCGGTCAGTCTTTTTTTTACCCAGTGATTTGCCATTTAAAAATAATTCAACCTGTGTACAGGAGGAATAAATATTTACTTCCAGCAGTTTGTTCTCATAGCCTTCCCAATTCCAGTTGCTTACCGCATCTTTTGGTTTGGTAAAAGCAAAGAATTCAAAAGAGAAAGTAAATACATTAAAACTTAGGGCAATTATCTGTTTAATTAAATGATTTTTTAAAATTACCTCACCAATACCCGGAGTAGAATAATTTCTATTGATAAAATTCAGTCAGCCTTAAAACATGATTCAGTATAATGGATAATATTAGTACAGGTAGATTTTGTTAAAATATTTTATACTTTAAAACATTACTTACTGCTTTCCGAAAACATTTGAAAAATCCGGCTTATTTTCGCCTTTTAATTTTTATGAAAGAAATAAAAAATATCATCCTTGATTTAGGCGGCGTATTGATAAATATAGACTATCACAAAACCGCTGAAGCCTTTAAAATGCTGGGTGTGCGGCAATTTGATGAACTGTACTCGCAGGCAAATGCCAACCATTTATTTGAGGCATTGGAAACCGGAGAAATTTCCGAAGAAAGCTTTTACCTATCCATACATCAGCATTGCAGCCCAGACTCAACCAGGCAGCAAATACAAACAGCATGGAACGCTATATTGCTCAATTTTAGAAAGGAAAGTTTGACTAAATTGGAAAAATTAAAAAATAAATACAACCTGTTTCTATTAAGCAATACAAACAGTATCCATCTTACCGCCTTTAATCAAATATTAAGGGAAGATACCGGCAAAACATCACTCGATGAGTATTTTATAAAATGCTATTATTCGCACATTATTCAGAAGCGCAAGCCTTATGCAGCCACTTATCAATGGGTTTTAAATGATGGAGGTATGGCTGCATCCGAAACGCTTTTTATTGATGATTCCATTAATAACATAAAAGGTGCGGAAGAGGCAGGAATAAGGACACATTTATTATTGCCAACTGAAAAGATTGAAGATTTGAAATTAATTTAGGAGCAATATGCTAACCTTTAATCAGATTCTGATGCGAACCGCTTTATAATTAGTTGGGTAATTTTGAATTGTCTGAGAACTTCTCTCACCGCTAAAGACCGGGATTGTTATTTGACTTCCTCAAATTCAATGTAGTCATCGTTCTTGCCGGAAGGGGCAGCGGGGGTTTTGTTGGCATTAAATTTTGTAGATTGTTGTTGTTGCTGGTTCATCTTTTCCTGCATTTGAGCACTCATATCCCCAAACTGTTTTTTTACTTGTTTGGTAGTATTTACAACAGGGATAATAAAGTCGAAAATTAATTTATATAAAAGGTAGAGCGCAAATAGCTCAAACGCAAGTCTGAAAATGTTCATGATGTAAAGGTATAAATCAATTAAAAATAAACCTGTTAAAATTTCAGGATAATTCTTGTTTCTAAAAACTATTTAATTCTTTACTATTTTGGCGGTTTATTATTACTTACCTATATTTGCAAACGGAAAATGAAGCAAAAGAAGGGAACGATTACCGTTCCCTTCTTCTTTTACTATGACCCAAGACACAACATCCATACAGGCGATAGAAACTTTGACAAGCCAACTGCTGTCTGATTCAGAAGATACCTTTCTTGTTTCGGTTCGCATCAGACCTGTCAATAACATTAAAGTTTTCCTGGATGCTGATTCGGGATTAAACATAGACAAGTGTGTAAAAATCAACCGGGCGATGTACAGGGCGATTGAAGAAAAAGGCTGGTTTCCGGATGGTAATTTTTCTTTGGAAGTGTCCAGTCCGGGTGTAGGAGAGCCTTTGAAATTACTGCGACAATACAAAAAAAACGTTGGTAGAAACGTGGAAGTGATTTTGAATGATGACACGAAAAAGGAAGGCAGGATGATAGACGCAAATGAAGAATTTATTCAACTGGAATACACTGAAGGAAAAAATAATAAAGCGGTTACAACGATGAAAGCGATTCCTTTTGACAAAATAAAACAAACAACAGTTCAGATTTCATTTTAATTAACAAACAAAACCCCCTGCCGGCGGGGAAACAAAAGTGAGGCTGGTTAGGTCTATGGCACGTATTAATTTGATTGATTCCTTTCAGGAATTTAAAGAGGCGGAAAACATTGATCGTCCTACGTTGATGAAAGTAATGGAAGATGTATTTAAAACATTGATCCGCAAAAAGTATGGAAGCGATGATCAGTTCGACGTAATTGTAAATGACCAAAAGGGGGACCTGGAAATTTTCAGGCGTCGTATGATCGTTGATGACGGTGATATTTATAATACGTTAACCGAAATAGAATACAGCAATGCCATTAAAATAGAGCCGGATTATGCCGTTGGCGAAGAGTTGTACGAAGAATTTGACATTCAAAAAGAATTTGGCCGCAGGGCGATACTGGCTGGTAAGCAAACCCTCGCAAGCCGTATCAACGACCTGAAGAAAAATTTATTAATTAAAAAATACGAAGACCGGGTAGGCGATATTGTAAGTGGCGAAGTGTATCAGGTTTGGAAAAAAGAGGTATTGCTTTTAGATGAAGAAGGCAATGAAATGATTTTACCAAAATCAGAACAAATACCATCCGACTACTTTAAAAAAGGAGAAAATGTAAGAGGGGTAGTAAAAAAAGTGGAACTAAAAAACAGCCAGGCGGTGATTGTTGTTTCAAGAACCAGCTCCTCATTTCTTGAAAAATTATTGGAGATTGAAGTTCCTGAAATATTCGATGGATTAATAGTGGTGAAAAAG
>JAVHPL010000034.1:0-22934 GCA_036170555.1 Sediminibacterium sp.
CATTTTAACTCCATCCCCATGCTTATAAACATGATCAGCTATTTCATTTCCCCCACGCAATGGGGTTGTAAATACAAAAGTGAGTTTGTTTTGACGAACTACATAACTAGACCTGTCTTTGATACCTGTTTCAGGACCAGCATAAGCTAAACTTTGAAATCCAAAAGCAGTTTTATAAAAATGGGCAGATTGTTTTGCATTACCTACATAAAACTCAACATAATCGGTACCCAATAAAGGTAGAAAGTCTACATTATTCATAGGTTTTTTATTTAAAAAGCATTCGTTAAAACGAAAATAGGTATTTGTAGGGAGTTTTGGCGTATCCAGCAAATTGCTGCATTATCTTCGCTTAATATTATCATATTATGAAAGTAGGAATATTAGGAGGTGGCCAATTAGGAAGAATGTTGTTACAGGCAGCCGCCAATTACACAGTAGAAACATTTGTTTTGGAAAATGACCCAAATTGCCCTGCTGCTCATTTATGTCATCATTTTACACTAGGTAATATTACCGATTTTGATACAGTATATGCATTTGGGGAAAATTTAGACGCTATTACCATCGAAATTGAATCGGTAAATGTAGATGCATTAGAAAAACTAGAAAAAGAGGGTGTAAAAATTTATCCTAGCCCGGCGGCTATCCGAATCATAAAAAATAAAATTATTCAAAAACAATTTTACAAAATCAGTGAAATACCTAGCGCAGATTTTATCATTACTGAAAATAGGGCATCAGTTGCAGCAAATCTGAGTTTTTTCCCTGCAATACATAAAATGGGAGAAGGTGGATATGATGGTAAGGGTGTTCAAATATTAAACGAAGAACAAGACTTAAATAAAGCATTTGATGTTCCGAGTGTTTTAGAGAAAAAAATAAATATCAAAAAAGAAATTGCATTAATTATAGCAGTGAATGACAAAGGCGAAACCGCCATTTATCCGGTTTCCGAAATGATGGTAAACCCTGTTTTGAATTTACTTGATTATCAAATTAGCCCAGCAACCATTCCTGAAAAAATAATTTGGGTGGTAGAGGCAATTGCAATAAAATTAGTAAAGGCCTTACAAAGTGCGGGGTTATTTGCTGTAGAAATGTTTATAGATCAAAATGATGATGTTTGGGTAAACGAAACTGCACCAAGGGTTCACAATAGCGGTCACCATACTATAGAAGCCAACCATTGCAGTCAATATGATATGTTATGGCGTATTATACTTCAATATCCATTGGGCAATACTGCCCCAATTTTGCCTGCTGCTATCATTAATCTAATTGGCGAAGAAGGCCATACTGGTACTGCCCAATATGAGGGTTTAGATGAAGTACTTAAAATAGACAATGCATTTGTACATCTCTATGGTAAAACAATAACAAAGCCAGGAAGAAAAATGGGGCATGTAACCATTTTGCACAACAATTATCACGATTTAACTCATAAGGCCAATAAAGTAAAAAATATATTGAAAGTTATCGCTTCTTCACATTGATTTGTTTTAAATAGCCAATGCCAATTAAGCTTTTAGATTGTAATCCGGGGGCATCTTTGGTAGCACCAAATAATCGCACATTGTCGTCGTAAATTAAATCGAGTGCATAGGTTGCCGAAAAATATTTATTAATTTTAAAAGAAAAAATATTGGTCATAAATAAATCTACATTTTGAGGCTTGTCTTTATAATTACTAAATAAATCTACCCTGCCTTTATAATAGATATTTTTAGCAATAACTTGATTATAGTTTACAGTGGCAAATGCACCAATTTCATTAAATGATTTCGATCCCTTGGGCACACCATACTGCCCTTTATCTGAAAGTGTTTTATTTAATACCAATACCCAACGAGAAGTTAATGGCGATAAAAAGATGGAGAGTTTATTATCGGGCTTATAATCAAATCCTGCCGATAAAATGATATATGCAGGCGATAAAAATGTAGAAGTAAAATCACCAATATTATTTTTATAATTATACCCATCAAAAAATTGAGATCTTAAATTAACTAATCCAGTTAGATACCATTTACCAACTGAATCCATTTTATACCCATATTTACTTAATATATCAATACGATCGTCATTTTTTCTGCTCCCTACACTAGTACTTTGAATATATCCTAAATAAATATCTAGGTTATTGTCCCAATAGTGGCGATCTTTTTTATAAAGAACATAGTAATTAAAATATCCATTTACGGTAAGTGAGAAATTGTCTCCCCCTGACGCCCAGTTATTTAAAGAACCTTGTGCAAGATTAAAACTCATCATTCCCCCTTTCTTCCAATTCCAATTGGTACTGGTATCATTGTCTTTGCGAATATTTCTATTCGATTCTCTTTTAATGGCATTTACAACATTGTCTTGTGCTAAAGAATTTTGAGCAATTGATAAAATGATACCCAATACCAGCACCGATTTATGCATAAATTTTCATTTTCGGGAGTAAATATAAGATAAGAAGCTAATTTTTTGAAAAGTATTGCTGACAAACTGACATCAATTGATTCATTTGATTACCTTTGTTTTTTAAATTTTGATGGATGGAAATGGTAGATGCTATGAATAAAATACATGATGAACAGAGACAAGGTGAAGCATTTGCAATGGCATTAGCAAGCGAAACAAATAGTAAAAAATTCTATATTGAAAGTTATGGCTGTGCAATGAATTTTTCTGATAGTGAAGTGGTAGCGTCCATTTTAAATGCAGAAGGGTATGGAGTAACCACTCATTTCGAAGAAGCCAATCTAATATTAATTAACACTTGTTCTATCCGAGAAAAAGCAGAACTCACTATACGAAAACGACTAACCGAATTTAGAAAATTAAAAAGAGGTAATCCAGGTTTGTTGATTGGTATTTTAGGTTGTATGGCCGAACGATTAAAGGCTAATTTACTGGAAGAAGAAAAATTGGTAGACCTTGTAATTGGCCCTGATGCTTACCGAGCATTGCCACAATTAATTTCGGAAGCCGAAGGTGGACAAAAAGGCGTGAATGTAATGCTTAGTAGAGAGGAAACCTATGGGGATATTGCTCCAGTTCGGTTAAATACCAATGGCATTTCGGCCTTTGTTTCTATTACAAGAGGTTGTAATAATATGTGCAGTTTTTGCGTAGTACCATTTACAAGAGGAAGAGAGCGCAGTAGGGATAGTAAATCTATCATAGCCGAAGTACAAACATTGGTAAATAATGGATACAAAGAAGTAACCTTATTAGGGCAAAACGTAGACAGTTATTATTGGGTTGATGAAAAAACCAATGAACAAACCACTTTTGCTCAATTATTAGAACAAGTAGCTTTGGTAAGCCCAAAATTATGGGTAAGATTTAGCACATCTCATCCCAAAGACATTACCGATGAAGTATTGTATACCATGGCAAGGCATGAAAACATCTGTAAGAATATTCACTTACCCGTTCAAAGTGGAAGTACTCGCATGCTACAAATCATGAATAGAACATATACTAGAGAATGGTATATGGCTAAAATAGATCGAATAAGAACAATTTTGCCCGATTGTGGTATTACTTCGGATTTAATTGCAGGTTTTTGTACTGAAACAGAAGCAGATCATGAAGAAACCCTTAGCTTGATGGAATATAGCCAATATGATATGAGCTATATGTATTATTATTCTGAACGCCCCGGTACTCTGGCTGCAAGAAGGTATCAGGATGATATACCATTGCAAGTAAAGAAAAGAAGATTACAGGAGATTATAAATATGCAAGGAGTTTTATCTCATAAGAGTAATGAAAAAGATATTGGAAAAGTATTTAAAGTGTTAATTGAGAGTGATAGTAGAAAAAGTAATACAGACTGGCAGGGAAGAACCAGTCATTATAAAATAACCGTTTTCCCTAAAACAAGTACTATTCATAAGCCTGGCAGCTATGTTTGGGTTAAAATACACCATTACACAAGGGCTACTTTGTTGGGAAATATAGTGGAAGCTCCACAATAAAAAAAAATTATGGATTTACAAAGCATCAAAAATAGGTTTGGAATTATTGGCAACTCTCCTGCATTAAATCATGCGTTAAATACTGCCATTCAAGTAGCTGGTACCGATTTAACCGTATTAACTGTTGGAGAAAGTGGTGTGGGTAAAGAAGTTTTTTCACAAATTATCCATTCATTATCATCCAGAAAACACAATCCATTTATTGCAGTGAACTGTGGTGCAATACCCGAAGGCACTATTGATTCCGAATTATTTGGACATGAAAAAGGCTCATTCACTGGTGCAGTTGACAGCCGTAAAGGATATTTTGAAACAGTGAGTGGGGGAACCATTTTCATGGATGAAATTGGCGAAATGCCATTGGGTACCCAAGCACGTTTACTTCGTGTTTTAGAAACAGGCGAATTTATTAGGGTGGGTTCATCAAAAGTACAAAAAACAGATGTAAGGGTAATTGCAGCAACCAATAGAGAGCTATTGGAATTTACTCAAAAAGGCCGCTTTAGAGAAGACTTGTATTATAGATTAAGTACTGTGCCAATTAGAGTGCCTTCTTTAAGAGATAGAAAAGAAGACATTTTATTACTCTTCAGAAAATTTGTAGTGGATTTTGCAGAAAGATACAAAACTACCCCAGTTCAATTAGATGAAGATGCCAAACAAATGCTATTGAACTATCCTTGGCCCGGAAATGTTCGTGAATTAAAAAATATAGCAGAACAAATTTCTGTATTAAGCCCTACATCACAAGTAAGCAGTAAAGAAATGCGCGTTTTTCTTCCAGAAAAAAGAGCCAATCAATTTCCCGTTTTAGCAGGGCATACTCCTACTGGAGAATTTGCAAATGAAAGAGAAATTTTATACAAGCTTTTTTTCGACATGAAAAAGGATGTTACAGAATTAAAAAAAATGTTTGTAGAAATATTACAAAACCCTTCTTTAGCAGGTGCTGCATCTAATTTTACTAAAGAGTCTATTTTAAATGATTTCAATAATATGCCAGACACGGGCACTGCTATTCCTACTAATACAAATTTACCTGCTACAAGTGCAGTAAACCACACCAATTTACTACCTAGCAATCAAGTAAATTCTCAGCCAGTAATTTTAACGAATGATGAAATACAACAGCATGAAGAAATTGAGGAATCGTTGAATATTATGGATAAAGAAAAAGAATTGATAATTAAAGCATTGAAGAAGCACAAGGGTAAACGAAAAGATGCTTCATTAGATCTTGGCATTAGCGAAAGAACACTTTACCGTAAATTGAAAGAATATGATATTGATGAATAAAATTAGTGCTATCCTTATTTTAATACTATTACCCATTTTAATATTGGTATCTAGTTGTGGAATTTACTCATTCAAAGGTGCCGTAATTCCAGATAGTGTAAAAACGGTGAAAATTGGTTTTTTCCAAAATAATGCCCGGTATGTAAATCCTCAGCTTAGCCCTAAATTAACCGATAAAGTACAGTCTAAAATAACCTCACAAACAAAACTTACCCGAACCAATAATGATGACGCACACTATATCATAAATGGAACCATCACTAACTACGATCCTAGCCAAACCGTTGGTGTATCTGCACAGCAAGCTAGCACAAACCGTTTAACAGTAACTGTTCATATAGTATTTAAAAAAACCTTGGAAAATAAAGAGGAAGAATTTGATGTTTCAAGAAGCTTTGATTACTCAGCTAATCTTACCTTGCAACAGGCAGAAGGTCAGTTATTAGATGAAGTAGTTAGAACAATTACCGACGAAATTTTCAACCACATTTTCTCTAACTGGTAATTCAGTTGTATATTTAAGTTTATGAAGTTTACGCAAGAAAAAGCATTGTTTCACCTTACTGGCAAAACTGATATTGCCGAGTTGAAAATGGAAACCATTGAAAAAATGGTGAATGAATACCCATTTTTTACTCCTGGTCAATATTTATTTTCTGCAAAATTAAAAAAAGATGACCATCCTTTGGCTGCATCTCAAGCAATTAAAACTGCTCTCTATTTTTCAAATCCTTTCTGGTTACAATTTCAATTAGATGCCTTAAAAGAGACTGGTATAGATCAAGCACCCAAACAAGAAATGGATACTGCATTACTTAGATCTATTCATCAAAAAGACAAGGAATGGGATGAAATGATCAATTTACCACAAATAGAAGAAACCCTTGAGGAATCATCTAAAACGCTTGAAATGCCCACTTTGCCCAATCCGGATTTTGTAATTCCTACGGTGGAATCGGTAAAAGAAATGATGCGAGGAATTGATTCTTTTACTCAACCTGGTACCATTATTCCAGTAATCAGGGAATCTGTTCCTGCAACACAAGGATTAATCGTTCCAGAGCCGCCTAACCCAATAACAGTAGAACATATTCTTCAGCCTCCTGCAGAAAACAATACCCCAACAGAACCTTATTCTCCTGTTTATAGCACTATTGCCTCCGCTGAATTAGCACCAGAACAAGAATACAGTGCCCAACCAGAAAGCAATAGATCATTGCCCGACCAAGATAGAAGTGATGCTAAAATTGCCAGTATTTTATCTGGTCAATTGGCAGATTTTAAAAAGCCATTAGAGCAAGATGCCGTATTAGAAATAGACCAACAACAAAACAAACTGCATACCATTGATTATTTTGCCTCCCAAGGCATTCAAATAGATTTAAGCAAGATTCCTCAAGATAAACTTACTACTAAACTTCGCCGGTTTACCGATTGGTTAAAGGATATGAAAAATCATAGTCCTAACCCCTCCGATTTGGGAACTAGCCCTGAATCGGAGAATGCGGTTGCTGTAACAGCATTGGTATCAAATGAATCTAAGGAAATTTTAACCGAAACGATGGCCGAAGTTTTGGTAAAACAGGGCCAGATAGACAAGGCAATTCAGCTATATATAAAATTAAGTTTCTCTAATCCTGAAAAAACCGCTTATTTTGCTGCCAAAATTCAACAACTAAAAGGTATTTAACATGATAATTCTGTTCTTGATTCTAATTGTGATTGCAGCGGTAGCGCTTGGTTTTATGGTATTAATTCAAAATCCTAAGGGTGGCGGGTTATCTGGAAATGTGGGCGGTATTGGAAACCAATTTATGGGTGTTAAGCAAACAACGGATGTGTTAGAGAAGGGCACATGGTTATTTTCGGGCATAATTGCCTTGCTTGCACTGTTTTCAACTTTCTTTTTAAAAGGAGGTTCAAATGATGTAAACAATACGATTTTGCAAAAAATAAATACAAACGTAACTGCCCCAGCTCCAATTCAACAAGCACCGTCAAATACAGTACCTGTTAAAGCAGATACTGTTAAAAAATAAACCCTATTTAAATGTACAACCACCCTGTCTTTTGATGAAGACAGGGTTTTTTATTTAATTTACCAAATGAAGCAACTTTCGAAAAAAAACAAGAAAAAAGGACAAAAAATTGGCCTGATCATTCTAGCAATTTTATTTGTATTAATGGGCACTATCGCTTGGTTATTCTTAAGTGATGCTACTGCTTTTACTGATAAAAGTAAACAAGTAGTGATTATAAAAGATGAAACCAATAAATTGGCAGTACTTCAAGTATTTAATAAAGCAGGCATCCTTAAATTCAATAGCTTGTTGGGTATTGCTGGCGCTCCTATTAATTTATGGGACAATATGAAGCCTGGTAGATATGAAATAAAAAAAGGCCAAAGCATTGTACAAATTGTAAGAATGCTTAAAAATGGAAGATTTGCTGAAGTGAGTTTTGTATTAAATAAAATAAGAACCAAAGCTGATTTAGCTAAATTAATCAGCAAAACATTTCCCATTGATTCTTTAAGAGTGTTAAAGTTTATTGGTAGTAATGATTCTTTAAAAAAATTCAATACAGATACCAATAGGTTATTAACCCAATTGATCCCAGATACCTACCGTTTTTATTACGATGCTACCTTGAATAAAATATTTCAAAAGCTTACCAATGAAGGCAGTGGTTTTTGGTTAAAAAACAATCGAATGAACAAGTGTCAGGCATTGAATTTGCTGCCTGAACAAGTATATATTCTAGCTTCAATTGTAGAAGAGGAAACCAATTTTGATTCTGATAAATATAAAATAGCAAGTGTATATATCAACAGATTAAAAAAACAAATGCCATTACAAGCTTGCCCAACTATCAAATACGCCATGAATGACTTTACAATCACGCGTATTTATGAAAAATATTTAACAAACCCGTCTCCATTCAATACCTATAAATTTAAAGGGCTTCCCCCAGGGCCAATTTGTACGCCATCCCCAAAAACAATTGATATTGTATTAAATGCACCAACTACCGATTATATTTATTTTGTAGCCAAAAGTGATTTTAGTGGATATCATCATTTTAGTAATAACTATGCAACCCATAATAAATACGCCATTGAATATCAAAAAGCACTGGACATTTATATGCAAAAGAAACAAGTAGCAGGGCAAAAACCATAAGAGTTGACTAAACTAGAAAAAATTATTGTAACCCTACCTCCCATTGCATTTATTATTCGTAAAAGCAAGCAAATAATTATTCCTGGATTTCAAGGTATACCTCTATTTGATGTAGTGTTGTTTTTTGTACAACAAGTAAATAAAATTGGATTGAATGAACGGGCTGCTGCAATTGCCTTCAACCTTATAATGGCTCTGCCAGCTACCCTTTTATTTTTATTTTCTATAATTCCTTATTTTCCTGAATTTTTAAATTTAAAAGTTCAAATACTAACGCTTTTTAAAGATATAAGCCCCAGTTCAAACACCTATAAATTTATAGCCAATTTACTAGACGATTTAATGACGAGGAACGTAGGAATTTTTTCATTTGGTTTTATCTTATTAATATTCTATGCGTCTAATGCCATGATGGCATTTATTAGAACATTCGATAAATCTATTAAGGAAAAAGAAACCTTTTTTCTACATCAACGATGGAGAGCCATTAAACTTACAGGCATCCTTATTTTGTTGATATTATCTACCACATTAATTATGTTAGGACAAGAACAATTGTCGAGCCTTATTCGTAAACTATTTCATTTTAGAAAAAAAACCATCCTACCATGGCTAAATGGAGTTAGGTGGATGATTATTGTAGGACTTTTCTTTTACGGCATTGCATTTATTTATCGTTATGCACCTTCCGTTAAAGAAAGATGGAAATTAGTATCACCTGGTTCACTATTAGCTACCATATTAATATTGGTTACTACATTGCTATTTTCATATTGGGTAAATAATTTTGCCGCATACAACAAAGTGTATGGATCAATTGGTACCGTTTTAATTTTAATGCTATTGATTTATCTCAACGCACTTATTTTATTAATTGGGTTTGAATTGAATGTAAGTATTACTAATTTAACCAAAATGGCCAAGGAAAGAAAGGTGAAAGAATTATTAGAAAAAGAAATTATTGGTAACAATTAAATATTTGCATCTATTTATACTTATGCATTTTACCTTTTTTCATTCGCCACTTTTCTTTTTTTAAACCCCATTTTTCTATTAGGAAACTTGCATCTGGATGTGTAATGGCATTTCGATTATAATGGCCTGCCAATTTCTTTTGCCTAAATGCCTCATAAATGCTAATAGCACATGCTACTGAAATATTTAAACTTTGAATCATCCCCACTTGCGGAATAGTGAAATTCCCATCACATAAATTACGGGTTTCTTCACTTACTCCATCATGTTCATTACCAAAAACAAGCGCAACTGATTGCGTGAAATCTATTTCATATAATCCAATTGAATTGGAACCCAAATGGGTTGAATAAATATGATTATATTTTTTTCGCAGAGCATCAAAACAAATACTACTATCATTAAATTGATGAACCGTTAGCCATTTTGCCGCACTGCTACTACTTCTTACCCCAAAATAATCATGTGGCGCAATACGGGTATTTAATACATAAATATCTTGAATACCAACAGCATCACAGGTTCTCATTACGGCAGCTATATTATGCGGATCATCTACATTTTCCATTACAACGGCTAAATCTGGTTGCCTGTTAAGTAAAATAGCGTTGATTCGATCAGTTCGTTCTGGGGTCATAATAGGAATACCAACTAGTTTGTATTTATGAACTATTGGGTTTTATAAGTGCAAAAATGAGGATTAGTATTGAATTTTTATTATATTTTTGTTTTGTACCCGTTCGTCAAACCCTATGACAACAATTCAACTGAAACGTGCAGAGCACTTGCTCTGGATTGTGCCATTGTTTTATGGCATCGTTACAAACATAACTGCTCATGTAGACGGTGTGTTCATGTATTATAATGGGATATATTTCACATTTGGTTTTTTCCTAGTTACTTTTTTCTTTTTAGCTATTTTAGTTATCCCTTTTTTACTTCATTTATACTTACGAAAACTAGGTGAACGTCAATTTATATTATCTTGGTTACATGTAGCCATATCTATTTTTATGATCATGGCCGTACTTTTTATATTTAGTATCAATTTACCAATCAATCCCAATTGGAGATACCATATTGGAGAGCTAAGTCAATATAGTAAATGGGCATATTACAATGATATGGCCATCATCATTACGCAGGTATTTATTGGGATACAATTACTTTTTAGCGTATATAGTATTGCAAACATTATTCAATTCTTTTTAGCTCAAAATAAAAAAAGGCAAAATGATGACGAATATAATTTGGAGTATGATACATTATCCAATAATGTTGCACAACAAATGACTGCTTAATTATGCTAGCTTTTACCCATGGCTGCTAATTTCATTTTATCAGCCATTTCCTTACCTAAATAATTCTCAATTCTTTTTTCAACTAAATAAATAAGCGGCGTTAAAATAATAGCCATGGTAAATTTATATATATAATTCACCAAGCAAATGGCCATGACCAATTGCCAACTCCACCCATTGCCAATTTTAAAAGCAATGAACAATACAATAAAACTATCTACCAACTGAGATACTATTGTTGACCCTGTTGCTCTTAACCATATCCATTTATTACCAGTGTATTTTTTAATTTTATGAAATACAGTTACATCAATAAATTGGCTTCCCAGAAATGCAAGTAAACTTCCTAATATAATCCACATCCCCTGACCAAAAATTCCACCAAAAGCTGCTTGCATATTGGGAATGCCCACATCCTGTTTAGAACCTACCCAAAAATCGGCAGGTGGAATATTCATAGCAGCGTAAAAAATAATAAAAGCATAGGAAATAAGTATAACTGCTGTATAACTGATTCTTCTTACTGCTTTTGGGCCATAATACTCATTTACAATATCGGTGATTACAAATTCTAATGGCCATAGCAATACCCCACAAGTAAGATTAAATGAAAGGCCTGTTTCACCAAAAATGGTAAAATTAGCAGGAGGAAAACCAAATAATTTTTCCAACGAAAATATTTTACCCCCAATACATTCTGCTATCAGTGCATTCGCTACAAAAAAAGCGGTAATTCCTAAGAAGAGTTTGGTGGACTTCTCTTTTAAAATATCATTGATCATATTGGTAATATTAAAAAAATAATAATTTGAATGATAAGGAGCAAGAAATTGAACCAGCTAAGCCATAATGGTAAGCCAATTTGCTTTTTATTCACTAACAGCAACCCTATCCAAATGTTCAGCACCAAATTAAGAAAAGGGGCAATCATCCAACCCAATATGATTACAATTGAATTGATTGCTGGTTCATGTATAAAATTGGAGGTTCTTTGTATGGTTAAGCAAACTAAAAAAAGGAGGTTGCATATACAGGCAATTTGCGCAGTAAAACGGAGCTGTTTCATCAATTAAAGATAAAAATTAAGTATGTATAAGTATTTATAAACCCAATTAATCATATTCAAAGACCTTCATTTATCAACAATCAGCCCTTTTCCTTAGGTTTGCGGCATATTATTTAAATATGAACCGCATTAATTGGAAAGCCTTACTACCTCATGCCATTGCTATTGCCCTATTTTTAGTAGTGGCATTAATTTATTGCAAACCAGCTCTCGAAGGAAAAGTATTACAACAACATGATGTTACCCAATGGAAGGGTATGGCACAAAACTCTTTCCAATATAAAGAACAACATGGTCAGTTCCCTTTATGGACCAATGGAATGTTTAGTGGAATGCCTGCTTACCAAATAACAGGAATTAGCAATAATCCCATATCAGTTGGGTATGTAGGCTATTTGCTAAATTTAGGTTTACCCAAACCAGCAGGTGTTTTCTTTTTGGCCTGTATCTGCTTTTATTTTTTAACCCAAGTACTTAAAATTAGTCCTTACATAGGTATGGTAGGAGCATTGGCTTATGCTTATGCAACGTATAACCCAATCATATTGGCCGCAGGTCATGATACCAAAATGAATGCGATAGCTTATTTGCCCTCTATCATAGCTTCATTATTATTAATTTATGATAAAAGGTATTTATGGGGAGCTGCTTGCACTGCATTATTTACCGCGCTTTTATTAGGTGCAAATCATTTACAAATTACTTACTATAGCTTAATTATTATTGCCATAATGAGTATTGCATTTGCCATAAAATGTATACAAGAAAAAGATTTTAAACATTTAATTCGGTCTGCAAGTATTGCATTAGCGGCCGCTTTACTAGGCATACTCATTAATGCCACTACCCTACTCACAACCTATGAATATTCAAAAAGAACCATCAGGGGCGGAAGTGTATTAGCCGATGGCAAAACAAATGTTACTAAAACAGGATTGAGTAAAGACTATGCATTAAGTTATAGTATTTATAAAACAGAACCATTGGTGATGATGTTCCCTCGACTTTACGGAGGTAGTAGCAATAATATGGAAGTTGAAGAAGGCAAATCAAAAGCCATTGAAGCATTGCAACAAATGCCCCAACAGTTAGGTCAGCAATTGCAAGGAGCATTGCAATTTTACTGGGGAGGAATTGATGGAGTTGGTACATCAGGGCCTCCTTATGCAGGTGCCATTATATGTTTCCTAGCATTAATTGGATTTGTTTTAGTAGATAAAAAATACACTTATTGGATTGGGGCTACTGTTATACTTACTTTCATGATGAGTTGGGGTAAATATTTTGAAGGTTTTAATGTAACCCTACTTTCGTACTTACCAATGTACAATAAGTTCCGGGCACCAAGTATGATTTTAGTGGTGCCTACATTTTTATTTGCCATGCTGGCAACTTTAGCACTTGAAAAAATACTTAGTGAAAAAAATAAGGAACTTCTTTGGAAACAATATAAAAAAGGATTGATTGTAGTTGCCTCCATATTTGTTTTAGCCGCATTGGTTTATATAAGTGCAGACTTTTCATCGGATGGAGATCGGATGCTTACCCAACAGGTGAATTCAATTCCCGATGCAACCCAAAGGGCATCTATTGCAGAACCAGTAAAGTTATTTGTAGATGGACTAAAAGAGGATAGAAAAAGTTTATTCTTAGGAGACTTGCTGCGTAGTTTATTGTTTTGCTTAGTTGCAGCAGGTGCTATTTTAGCCTCTATTAAAACGAAAATTAACAATCTTTTTATTATTGCAATCATTGGGATATTTGCTTTAATTGATGTGTTTTCTATCAATGCAACCTATTTAAATAGCAACAACTATCAAGATGCATCAGAATACGAAAACACATTTACTCCTTCCGCAGCAGATGTTCAAATTCAAAAAGATACTAGTTATTATAGAGTATTGAATTTAACTCAGGGAATATCTGGTGCATTTAATTCAGGTGCATTAACCGCCTACTTTCATAAATCGGTGGGTGGATACCATCCTGCTAAATTGAGCATTTATCAAGACTTGATAGAAAAGCAATTGTATAATTTCCCCAATTGTTTACCAGTATTGAATATGTTAAACACCAAGTACCTCATTTTACCAGATCAACAAACAGGAGCCCCCATTGTGCAACAAAATAGTAATGCCTTGGGAGCATGTTGGTTTGTAAAAGGAATACGATTTGAAAAAGGACCTGCAGAAGTAATGAATGCCCTCACTTATTTTAATCCAAAAGATACTGCGGTATTAGAAGAAAAATATAGAAGTATTATAAAAATGAGTGGTCAACCAGATAGTGCTGCTCAAATTAAACTTGTGAAAAACGACAATGATCGTATTATTTATCATTCAGATGCCCATACAAATCAATTGGCCGTATTTAGTGAAGTATTTTATGATGCAGGTTGGAAAGCTAGAGTTGATGGCATTGAAACCCCCATTTTTCAAACAAACTATGTATTAAGGGGATTATTATTACCAGCAGGTAAGCATGAAATTATATTCAGTTTTGAACCTGCATCTTATTACTTAGGAAATAAGGCAGCTATTGGTTCCTCTGTAATTATTTGGATTTTATTGATTGCTGCATTTGTTTCAGCGTTAAGAAAAAAGAAAAACGCCTAGCATGATTCCATTATCTGTATTGGGTATTGTTTCTTATAAGGTATTCCCGGCCCAAATGGGAGGCCAAAAGTACATTGCAGCCTATTATGCAGAATTGAGTAAACATGCCAATTTGGTGTTGGCTGTATCTAAAGATAATCAGGTAGATCGCTTTTCACCTTATAAGGTTCTCCCTTTTCTTTTTAATCATTGGTATGGACCTTTGAATATTATATACATTTATAAGCTATGCCAAATTATAAGGAAAGAAAAAATTAATGTGATCTTAATAGATCATACCTATTTTGGTTGGATTGGAGTAATTCTGCAATTTCTTACACATAAAAAACTAGTAATCAAATCGGCCAATATAGAATCTTTACGATTTAAAGATATGGGTAGAGTTGGTTGGCGTTTGTATGATCAATATGAAGGATGGGTTCATAGAAATGCCATGCTTAATTTTTTTATCACGGATGAAGAAAAAAAATTAGCTATAAACAGATGGAATTTACTACCGGCTACTTGTGAAACATTACTATATGGCGTTACCTTAAAGTTCCCCGTAAGTAAATCAGAAAGAGCGCGTTGCAGAAACTTATTGATTCAAGAGCATAACGTAAGCCCACACACCAAACTTTTTCTATTTAATGGAACGCTAGATTACTTACCCAATACAGATGCATTGTATGTAATTACACAAGAATTAATTTTTAAAATGGAATCTTCTTTAATGCCTTATAAAATATTTATTTGTGGCAATCGAATTTCATCAGAATGGGAAAAAGTTTTACGAGAGAACCCAAATATTATTTATAAAGGGTACGTGAAAGACATTGATAAATATTATATGGGTACGGATTGTTTTATTTGTCCTATTACACTTGGCACAGGCATTAAAACAAAAATTGTTGAAGCAATAGCCCATGGCCTTCCTGTAATAGCTTGTAGAAAAAGTGGAGAGGGATTTACAGATATTGAATTGGAGAAACAATTACACTTAATTGATAATTATAATTGGAATGCATTTGCAGATGCCATGTTAAAACTAGATTATTTTCATTTTAGTGAAACTCCAGCAGCATTTTTTTCTACATTCAATTGGTCAATCATCGTTCAAAAATCCATCCTATCTTTGCAAAAATGAACAATACTCCCATTGCCATATCTGTAGTTATTTGCTCATATAACAGAGCTAGCTATATTGATAAAGCAATGGAAAGCTTGTACAATCAAAGCTTTTCAAAAAGCTTTTATGAAATAATCGTTGTAGATAATAATTCTACCGATAACACGGCATCTGTATGTGATGCATTTATCACTTCACATACAGATGCACATTTTTTTTATTTAACTGAACCAAAACAAGGAGCTTCATTTGCTAGAAATACGGGTGCTAAAATGGCTAGAGGACAATTACTTTGCTTTATAGATGATGATGCAGTAGCCTATCCAGATTATTTAGAAAAAATTGATGCTTTTTTTAAACAATATCCATTAGCCGGAGGTCTTGGAGGAAGAATTATTCCTCGTTATATTCCTGCTGAACCCAAATGGATGAGTCATTTTGTTTCTTCACTTGTAGGTAATTTTAATTATAGTAATAAAGTTTGCATATTCAGTTCTAATAAATATCCATTAGAATCGAATATGATTATTCGAAAAAAAGATTTTGATGTAGTGAATGGATTTAATACTGCATTGCCAGGTGTTAAAGGTACTTTCAGAATTGGAGGAGAAGGGAAAGCTTTTTTTCTTGCATTAAAAGCTATTGGAAAAACGATCTATTACGATCCTAGCATTATTGTTGAACATATTGTTGAAACCAATAAACTTACTAAAGAATATTTATATAGAGTTGCCAGTGGAATTGGCAGAGGAGAAAGAGTACGCACAAAAGAAATAAACGAATGGGCATTTATAAAAAAAATAATTGAATATATTTTTAAGCTTGGCGCATCATTTGTACTTGCCCTGATATATTTATTACAGGGGCAATTTGCTAAAATATTGCCAGTTATACAATTTAGAATAGATGCATTAAAAGGATTATTAAACTATTAAAAAAGCACAATGGACATTTACCATTATATAGTAGAAAGAAAAATTAAGGGAACACTTAGTAGATGGTTTGGTATTAAATTTCAACATCCATCAGAAACTGCTAAAGTACGCAGATGGGTTTTACCTTATTGTGTTGGAAAAGGATGTGACATTGGTTTTGGTGGAGACAAAGTTGTTAAAACCAATTGTGATGGTATTGATTTTCCTCAACCCTATGCATTTGCAGGAAAAGATACAGTAGATATTGGATGTGATGTAATTAACCACGAAATACCTGTGCCAGATAATACCTACGATTATGTGTACACTTCACATTTAATTGAAGATTTTACAGATACTACCGATGCCCTAAGAAAATTCATTCGAATCTTAAAAAATAATGGCACCCTCATTTTGGTATTTCCAGACCAGCCTAAATATGCGCAGTATTGCAAAAAAATAGGTCAGGCAATGAACCCATACCATATTCATGCCAATATGGGGTATCAATTGATGATTAAACGATTAACTGAAGTACCCCATATTCACTTTACCGAATTGTTTATCAGCAACTGTGATATTGACTATAATGTAGTAATGGTACTTAAAATTGAGAAAGTTTAAAGTGCTTACTAAAATATAATAATTGATAATCTATTGCCGTATTCCAATACCGCCAATCATGATTTCCAGGACGTTCGGTATAATCGTGAGGGATTTTTAATTTTAACATTTTCTCGTGTACTGCCCTGCTCATGGGCAATACTCTGTCTTCTGTACCGCAATCAAAAATAATAGACAAAGCATCTGAAGGCTTTTGTTCTATTGCATTTAATACGCTCCAATCATTCCAATACTTTTTATAAGTGCCTGTATCTCCCAATCGTTGTTCTACCTGATACCCTTTAGTAATAACGGTTACATGCAATGCTCCGCTCATGCTGCCACAAGCACTAAATAAATTGGCATGTCTAAATCCAAGGAACAATCCACCATGTCCGCCCATACTTAAGCCCGTTATGGCCCTTGCTTTTCTATTAGCAATGGTTTTATAATGAGCATCAATAAATTGGGGAACTTCTGCACTTATAAAGGTTTCATATTGATAATTACTATCTATAGGACTATCAAAATACCAGCTACCAATTGCTCCATCAGGGCAAACAATCATCAATTGTAATTCATCGGCCAATTGTTGAATATGGGGTACTTTTTTTACCCAGTTACTATAATTGCCGCCAAATCCATGCAGCAAATATACAACTGGAAATCGTTGATCTGTTTGCAAATAGGAATTGGGTTTTATTACTACCGCTTTAATGCTTTTTCTCATTACAGCACTTTTAATAGATACGGTATCTACCGTAGACGCATTCAGCTCCATACTTAAGGTGCTGAATAATATCCAAATAAATAAATTTTTCATGATGCGAATTTAATTTTCGGCAAACCAATTTTTAAAAAACAATAATTGATATTCAACACTATTACTCCAATATACATTTCCATGTATACCAGGTCGTTCTGTATAGCTATGGGGTATTTTTAGTTGAAGCATTTTTTTATGCAAGGCCCTATTTACAGAAAGAAAAAAATCATCATTACCACAATCAAAAATCAACTGAAGATCATCAGGCTGAATTGTTTCAATTAAATTGATCACTGTATTTTTTTCCCAATTAGCAGGTTCACCATGTAATGTTCCTAAATTAGATGATATATCCCAATTATTGGGAAAAGGTCTGATATCAACTCCCCCACAAATACTACCTGCTGCCCCAAAAATATCTTTATGTTTTATTGCTAAATACATGGCACCATGCCCCCCCATACTTAAGCCAGTAATGGCCCTACCTGATTTCTTTTTTTTAGTTGAAAATGCGGAATCTATAAAAGGAACCAATTCTTTGGTGATAAAAGTTTCATATCGAACAGCAGGATTAATTGGGCTATCAAAATACCAACTATTATATCCTCCATCAGGTAAAACTAAGAGAACATTCATGTCTGTTGCACGTTGAGTTAATATAGGTGCATCTATTAGCCATTGACTGTAATTACCTCCATAACCATGCAATAAAAAAATAACTGGCAATGAACTTTCAGAATGGTATGTAGAAGGTTTTACAACAACTACTTTTACTTGTTTATGCATTGAAGAACTATACACTTGTATGGTGTCTACAGAAGCAGCAGATGAAGTAAAATAAACGAAAAACATGTAAACAATAGTATATATTTTTTTCATTTCCCCGTTTTAAAATCCAAAATAGAAAAGAGGCTATTTCATAAATAAACTTTTTGAGAATTTCTTTAAATCCCTAATGAGAAGGGAAATTATTAATCTTCACTCAAAAGTTTTATTTATTTATGAAATAGCCTCTTTATTTTATGTAAGTAAATCAGTTATTTACTTTTTTGCAAAGCGTTCTGCATTGGATTAATTCCACTGCTTTGGCCTCTTCCTCTTCCTGCACCTCCTTTGAATAAACTAAACTTACTTGGTTCTGCAGAAGCTGGCCATTTGTTATTGGCTTCATTAATATCAGCTGTTTCTCTTAAAGGATCTAATTGAATTTTAGTAGCTTTTTTATTGGTTAAAAATAGTTTAGTAACCTTGTTCTCATTCTTTCTCCAAATTTGAGCTGGAATTCTTTCTACTTGTTTGGTTCCATCCTCAAAAGTAAATTCTACAATAATGGGCATTACTAAACCACCTTTATTGATAAAGGTAATTTCGTATAAATTAGCTGAAGCATATTTGGATTTTTCTTCTGTATTTAACAGTTCAGGAGCTCCCATAAAAGAAGCTACTGGGAATTTAACAGTTGAATCATAAGATTCTAACCCTCTGGTGTATCTCCAATAAAAATCGCGTAAACTTGTATCAGCATCAGTTAAGAAAATGATGTTCTTATCATTTCTATTACGAATTTTAGAAATGTCATCAAATGCATTATCCCCACTAAATAATGGTTTATCTAATCCACGCATTTGAGGTGCTTTTGCCTCCGAAACAGGTGCGGTAGCATTCATATCCATTACAGCGTACTTAACGGTATCAATGGCAATATCACAAGGTTCTATGCCATAAAACCAGCCTCTCCAAAACCAATCAAGGTCTTCGGCACTGGCATCTTCCATTGTTCTAAACAAATCACCTGGCGTTGGATGTTTAAATGCCCATCTTCTAGCATATTCTCTAAATGAATAGTCAAATAGTTCTCTACCCATAATGGTTTCACGCAAAATATTTAACCCTGTTGCAGGTTTAGAATAGGCGTTTGGCCCAAACTGAATAATATTTTCTGAATTGGTCATGATGGGCTCTAATTGATCCTTAGGCAATTTCATATAGTCGGCAATACTCCAGGCTGGCCCACGACGTGAAGGATATTTATTATCGAATAATTCTTCTGTTAAATATTGAACAAAGGTATTTAATCCCTCATCCATCCAACTCCATTGACGCTCATCACTATTTACAATCATGGGGAAGAAATTATGTCCTACTTCATGAATAATTACACCCAACATACCATTTTTGGTAGCTTCACTGTATGAACCGTCTTTATCTGTTCGGCCATAATTAAAACATATCATAGGATACTCCATACCATTAGATGCCTCAATACTTTGTGCAACTGGGTAAGGATAGGGTATGGAAAATTTAGAATAGGATTTTATAGTGTGTGCCACTGCTTTAGTAGAATATTTACGATACAAACCATAGGCTTCTTTTGGATAACCACTCATACACATAATTTTCTTTCCTTCTACATAAGCAGGCATGGCATCCCAAATATATCTTCGGCTAGATGTCCAAGCAAAATCACGTACATTTTCAGCTTTGTAAATCCATGTTTTCTTTTGTGTACTTTTAAATTTTTCTGCTTTCAATGCCTCATCTAATGTGGCAATTTCAACAGGCTCTTTTGCATTTTGTGCTTGATTCCATCTTTGCATTTGTGCAGGCGATAATACCTGTGCATAGTTTTGACAAACCCCTGTTCCTAATACTATATGATCTGCAGGTAATGTTATAGATACATTGTAATTGCCAAATACCAAGGCAAATTCTCCTCTACCAGTAAATTGATGGTTCTGCCATCCCTGAAAATCGCTGTACACACATAAACGAGGAAACCATTGTGCCATAGTAAACAAATTGTTTCCATCTTCTAAGGTTTCGTATCCCCCACGGCCGCCAATAGTCATTCGATTCGTTATTTTATAACTCCAATCTATATTAAAAATAAATTTTTGACCTGGCTTTAATGCAGTGGGCAATTCAATACGCATCATAGTTTTATTGATGGTATATGGTAATGCTTTTCCTGTAGCATCGGTTAATTTACTAATGATATGACCAAGACCATTATCGCTTTTGGCACTAGCCAAATTATCAATGGTACGGGTGGTTACCATTCTACCCATTGCTGATGCATCTTGATAGTTTGCATTATTGATAGAACTATGTTCATTCTCATCTAATTGTAGCCATAAATAAGTAAGTACATCGGGAGAATTATTAAAATACGTAACTGTTTCGCTTCCTTTTAGTTTTAGGTTAGCTTCATCTAATTCGCATTTAATATTGTAATCGGCTCGTTGTTGCCAATACTTAGGCCCTGGGGCCCCACTAGCGGTTCTATACTCATTGGGTGTTGGCAAAATAGTACCCAATTGTTCAAATTTGTTGCCATGGTTAGAAGTTGGATTATTCATGATATTTTGGGCAGAGGCGTTCAAGGCCAAAGCGCAAATCATGATCATTCCGGTGAGTTTTTGCATAATTTTACAATTTAATATGAAGGGGGTAACGTTCAAACGCCATTTGTAAAGCCAAAGCAAATATTGCTGCTGAAACATACAATAGGTATTCTCTTCGATTTACTTTTAAAAGCGATACGAAAATAAGGGTTATGAATAAAATAACCAGCACAATCAATAGCTGACCTAATTCTAGCCCAATATTAAAAGCGAGTAATTCCCAAACAATTTGTTGATTTTTGCCCAATAAGCTTTTTAAGTAATTACTAAAGCCTAATCCATGTACCAACCCAAAAAATAATGCCAAAAAATAAATAAGGGGAAACTTAGCTTTAAATACAAATTTTTTTACAAAAATATTGCTAAATGCAGTGATCACAATGGTTACTGGAATTAAAAACTCTATCCAACTCATAGAATAATTAATGAGGTTAAATACGCTCAGAGCCAATGTAATAGAATGCCCAATAGTAAAAGCAGTAACCAAAATGAGCAGTTTACGCCAATCAGAAAATTGGTATCGTATGCATAATGCAACTACAAAAAGGATATGATCTATGCCTTTTAGATTAGCTATATGCTCAAAACCAATTTGAAAATAGAGTCCAAAATCATTCATAATCAGAAAGTTAAATTAATTACGACATTTGTGCTAGAAAAAAAATGTTGGTTGAATGGCAAATAGTATGGTTCAATGGTTATTAATGGCTTCTATAGCCATGTTTCATCCTTTTTTTGTATCAGTGATTGAAATTAATCACAATGCAAAGGATGCTACTGCAGAAATAAGCATCCGTGTTTTCACAGAAGATATTGAAAAAACACTTCAAAAATATAACCGTTCTAAAATTGATATTGTTCACCCTAAAGATAAAAAATTAATAGATGAACAACTTGCCAAGTATATTGAGAATACCCTTCAACTTAGCATTAATGGGAAGCCTGTAAAATTAAATTATATTGGCTATGAAATTATTAAAGAAAGTGTTTGGACCTATTTTGAAGTTGAAGGTATAAAAGACATACGTAAACTAGATGCGAATTGCCGTTTTTTATATGACTTTGAAAATAGTCAAATTAATATCTTTCATGTTAAAGCCAACGGCTTAGAGAAAAGTTTTAAACTTGATTATCCAAAGCAACAAACTCATTTTGAATTTTAATCATCCTCATTTGTAGAAATAATATCTGTTGTAACCAAAATTTTATCAATTCGGTTATTATCCATATCAATAATTTCAAAATGAAAATTTTCCCAATTTAATTTATCACCAGTTTTTGGAATTCGTTCTAAATGATACAATATAAACCCAGCCAAGGTATTAAAATCCTGTTCCCATTTTTCCATCCATTCTGTTTTGTCAAAATGACTTAAAAAATCATAAAAAGGAATTTGTGCATCTACTAAGAAACTTCCATCTTCTCTTTCAAGAATTTCATAATCTTCGTCTTCCTCTTGAGGAATGTCACCCACAATGGCTTCTAATATATCATTTAAGGTCATTAGCCCTTGAACACTTCCGTATTCATCTACAATAAAGCATTGATGAATTTTTGTTTGTTTAAACTTTTCTAATACTTGATAGGCACTATTATTTTCAGGAACGTACATGGCCTCATTCATGATAGAAAAAATGGTTGCCTGATCATTTGCAGAAAATAAATCCTTAATAGAAACTACCCCTTTTATATGATCAATATCATCTTCACAAACAGGATATATTGAG
>JAVHPL010000035.1:0-774 GCA_036170555.1 Sediminibacterium sp.
CAATACTCACAAAACTTTTTAACGGCATTTCTTAAAAGGCTCGCTTATGCAAGCATAGAGGATTGCGTTTATGATATACCAATAATTGGTATATTTATATTATTAATTACTTTTTATGGCAAGAAATACTTCGGTTTTACTTGGTGATCATTTTGAAGAATTTATTTCTAAAGAAGTGGCTTCTGGGCGTTATAACTCGGCTAGTGAAGTAATTCGCTCAGCTCTTAGGATATTAGAGGAGGAAGAAAAAAAGAAGAAATTTCTTGTAAAGGCACTTGTGATTGGAGAGAAAAGCCATAGGGTAGAAAACTTTGATCCTAAGGCTCATCTTAAAAATTTACACGCTCGATTTAAATGAAGAAATTGTGTTTATTTATTCGTAAAGAAGCCTGTTTAGACTTAGAAAATATTTGGTCCTATACGCTTGAAACATGGTCTTTGCAACAAGCTGACAAATATTACAATGATATAATTGATGCAATGAATTTGCTTTGTGAAGAGCCCAGTATTGGAAAGTCTGCTGAACATTTACGCAAAGGATACAAGTCTTTTAAAATTAATACTCATGTAATTTTTTATATTGCGTCTCATTCGGAACTGGATGTAATTAGGATTCTTCATTCGCAAATGGATATACCAAGTAGGATTGTTGAATAACAAATTGCTCGCGTTCTTCATGCTTGTAACGCTTGCTAGTTGCTCGCTTATGCAAGCAAGGAGGATCGCGTAAAAAATACAATCAACATATTCCTCCTAGTGGCTCAGTTTATCGGA
>JAVHPL010000035.1:874-1080 GCA_036170555.1 Sediminibacterium sp.
ATGATGGCTCAGTTTCATCGGAATGATCAAGAGTGGTAAACTTTGGAGTGAAATAAGTGGCTCAGTTTATCGGAATGATGGCTCAGTTTCATCGGAATGATCAAGAGTGGTAAACTTTGGAGTGAAATATCCACTTCTATTGATTTTGCGCTCGGTATTATTATTTTTCGCTCTGTTTTATTTTTTTCGCTTGGTATTATTCTTTT
>JAVHPL010000036.1:0-22604 GCA_036170555.1 Sediminibacterium sp.
TGGTAATAAACACATTGATTCTTTTTGCCCAAATTTTATTAAAAAAAAATAATGCAAAAGATATCCCACTTGCGTAAGCAATAAACAAACCTGGTCTACCAAAATTGGTACCTTGTGCATGAAATCCATCTACCCAAATTGTTTTGCTTTCTATATAAACCCAAGGCATCCAACATGCAGCAATAATGGCAACCGCCAGTGCCATGCCTATTTGTTGAGAATATTTCATAAAATAGAATTTATTAAAAAGCCTTCCCAATAGTTGGAAAGGCTTTATGGGGAGGTCCCGAGCGGATTCGAACCGCTGTGGAAGCTTTTGCAGAGCTCTGCCTAACCACTCGGCCACAGGACCAATAAAATTGGACGGCAAAAATAGCGGAATCAAACTAAATTTAAAATTCTAAATAGTATTTCCCGAAATTTGTTTTAATAATGCCAATATGAAAAGAATTGCAGAGAGTGAATTAATCATCAATAGTCGTGGGGCCATTTATCATGTAAACTTAAAGCCCGAAGAATTAGCCGATACAATTATTACCGTTGGAGATCCTGGCCGTGTTGCTGCAGTAAGCAAGCATTTTGACCGTATTGATTGCCAATTTGAACATCGGGAATTTATAACTCATACAGGCTATATTGGTAATAAAAGATTAACCGTACTATCAACTGGTATAGGTACCGATAATATAGATATTGTTCTAAATGAATTAGATGCTTTGGCCAATATTAATTTTGAAACCAGAACCATTCATCCAACCTTGAAAAGGCTAAAGATTATTAGGATAGGCACTTCTGGATCATTGCAGGCAGATATACCCGTGGATAGCTTTGTGGCAAGTACACATGGTTTGGGCATAGATAATCTCCTAAACTTTTACAGGCAAGAAAACAATGATGAAGAATTAGCCATTGTACAAAATTTTGTAAATCATACCCAATTAGGAGGTCATATTTCTACCCCAACCATTGCATCTGCTGCACCAGCATTGCAGAAATATTTTGTGGAAGGATTTCACCAAGGCATTACCGTAACCTGTCCTGGGTTTTATGGCCCCCAAGGACGTGTACTTAGATTAGGGCTTCAATACCCTGAGTTTGTAGACAAACTAACCAGTTTTAGATACGGGAACCACCGTATTAGTAATTTTGAGATGGAAACCAGTGCTATTTACGGATTAGGCAAATTACTTAATCACTACTGCCTTAGCCTCAATGCCATTGTGGCCAATAGGGTAAAACAGGAATTTAGCAAAGATGGCACACTAGCAGTTGAAAAGCTCATCGTTAAATCTTTGGAAATATTGTGTTCTATGCAATAATTATTTTGCAAGCAGCCCAATCTTGTATAAATTCGTTATATGTCTGCATTACTCCGACCCGACATATCTGTATATCAACATGCCATTACGGTTGCGGCAGAAGTATTTAAATTAACCTGTAAACTTCCACTTCAACAACGTTTTGTACTTACTTCTCAGCTCCGGAGATCTATTATTTTAGTTTGCAACCGTTTGTCGGCTGTGGCATATAGCGATACGAAAATTTCACTTAAGAGAAATAGCGAACGATTTATTCAGGTTTATGCTGAAATAAAAACGCAAATTAAAATGAGTCAAATGCTGGGCCATTTTAAACCACAAGAACTGGTAGCTTTAGAATATTGTTTAGACAATATCCTTCTTTTTTGCAAAAGCAATGTAGATTATTTACAAAATTAATTCATCAGTTTCTTTGCCTTTTTCGCGTTAATTTGCAGGATGCAGATTCAATTTTCTAAATACCATGGAACGGGAAATGATTTTGTAATCATTGATAACCGTGATGGCAATATTGTACTAAGTAAAGAACAAATTCATTTTATTTGCCACCGTCATTTTGGGATTGGGGCTGATGGGCTAATGTTATTGGGTTTGAAAGAGGGATACGATTTTAAAATGACCTATTTTAATGCCGATGGTGCAGAAGGAAGTATGTGCGGTAATGGGGGAAGATGTTTAACACAATTTGCCTATGACAGTGGAATTCATAAAAATAAATTTCGTTTTATAGCAACGGATGGTGAACACGAAGCCTTTTTTGGAGACCATCAATGGATTCACTTGAAAATGAAGAATGTTTATCAAATTACTAGGCATCAAAACGATGCAATTCTCAATACGGGATCTCCCCATTATGTAAAAGAAGTACTCAATTTAGATACATTAAATGTAACCGAGGAAGGTCGTAGAATACGTTATAGTGTTCAATTTGAAGAAAAAGGGATCAACGTAAATTTCGTAGAATTAAAAGAAAAATATATCCAGGTTCGTACTTACGAAAGAGGTGTTGAAGATGAAACCTACAGTTGTGGTACGGGCGTTACGGCTACCGCCTTGGTATTTGCGCACAACGAAAAAGGGTTTAACAGAGTTGAAGTAGAAACCAAGGGTGGACAATTAGCTGTTGAATTTGAAAAAATGGGTGAATCTCATTTTGAAGATATTTGGCTTTGTGGACCTGCACAATTTGTATTTAAAGGAACCATTGATTGTTGAATAGATTAAATTAATTAGATGATTCAGTATTTTAAGAATGTTAACGGACAAACCATTGAAATTGCGAAAGCAGATCAAGGAGTTTGGGTAAACTTGGTTCCCCCTTTTAAAGAAGAGGAATTTATTGAACTCAGTAGAGACTTAGAAATCCCCATAGAATTCTTAAGAGATTCTTTAGATATTGATGAACGTCCTCGATATGAAAAAGAAGACAATGTAAAATTTTTGATCATTAAAACTCCTACAGAAAATAATTCCTTTAATGACAGTGATGCCTTTTATATTACTATACCCATCTGTATCATTCTTACACATAACCAAATCGTTACCGTAAATTCTTTTGATAATGGTGCTATAAAAAAATTTCTAAATAGTTTTCAAAAAAGTCATCCAGATAAGCGGAATATGATGGTTTTGAAAGTATTTGAAAAAGTAGTGCAAACTTTTCTGGATTACTTAAAAGAAATTAATCACAACAGAAATCAATACGAACAAAGTTTATACGATAGTAATAGCAATGTAGACTTATTAAAGCTAATGCGTGTACAAAAAAGTTTAGTTTATTTTGTTACTGCTTTACGCAGTAATGAAATGCTCATGATGAAAATGGAAAGAACCAATTTCTTAGGTTTGAATGAAGAAGAACGTGAGTTTTTACAAGATTTAATTGTAGACACTAGTCAGGCATTGGAAATGGCCAATATTTATACGAATATACTCAGTAGTACATTGGATGCATTTGCAAGTATCATTAGCAATAACCTCAATAATGTAATGAAAAGACTTACTTCAATTACCATTATTCTTTCATTACCTATTTTAGTAACTAGTATATATGGAATGAATGTAGACCTACCCTATCAACATTCTAATCATGCATTTTATATCCCCGTCATTTTATCTTTGTTGGTATCGGTAATTATCGGTGGTTATTTTTACAAGAAAAAATGGTTTTAGTATGGCATTGTTTAATGTAAGAACTTATGGGATTTTAATAGATAATCAGCAACGATTATTGGTAAGTGATGAATTTATTAGAGGTGATTTTTATACAAAATTACCTGGAGGAGGCCTTGAACTTGGTGAAGGAACAAGAGACTGTTTAAAAAGAGAATTTAAAGAAGAAACTGGGTTACATGTATTAGTTGGGAAGCATATTTACACTACTGATTTTTTTCAAATATCAGCTTTCAATAAACAAGATCAAATTATTGCTATTTATTACGAGGTTTTTGCCAATGATTTATCTGGGCTGATTACCAAAATCAAGCCCTTTGATTTTGAGCCAGCCCAAATTAAAGATCCTACTAAAGAAGCTGAAGTTTTTCGCTGGATTGATTGGAATGATTTATCGGAAGCCTCTGTAAGTTTACCAATAGATAAAGTAGTGATTAACTTATTAAAGCAATCGAATCCCTAATCCTGGGTTTTCACTGATGCTTATTTTCCCTTCATCGTATAGAATGCCTGAAGCTAAGTCTTCTTTTAACAAAAGTGGACCATCCATATCTACATAATCTAATTGAGGTAAAAAATGAGCAATGGCTGCAGAACCAATAGTACATTCGTTCATACTGCCCATCATTACTTTCATTCCCAATGCACGGGCTTCTTTGATCATTTCTAAAGCAGGAGTAAGTCCACTACATTTAGTAAGTTTTATATTAATTCCATGAAAATAATGATAACACTTCTTTACATCTTCGGCAAAAACACAACTTTCATCTGCAATTAATGGAATACCAGATTGTGCATATAATTCTTTCATGCCTTCCCAATTATCTTTTGCTAGTGGTTGCTCTATAAACTCAACACCCATTGCTGCTAATTGTGGAATTTTTTCTAGGGCTTCTGCGGTTGACCAACCTGCATTGGCATCTATTCTAAAAACTGCTTTTGTTTTTGAAGTAAGCGCTTTCATGATAGCGATATCTTCATCCGTACCCAATTTAATTTTATATACTGGCCATGGTTTTGCATTCATTTTTGCAACCATTTTTTCTATGGTGTCTATACCGATGGTATAATCAGTAATGGGTAAATTATTAGTCCATTGGGTATTCCATAACTGGTATAATGGTTTGGCTTTCATTTGCCCAAACAAATCCCAGGCAGCCATATCAAGCGCACAAACCAGAAATGGATTATTAGGAAATAGATGATGCAAATAATGCCAATATCTAGCAGGATCCGTGAGCGCAAATTTTTCTACCATGCTTCGCTTACTCTCCAAATCGGCAATCATTTGTTCTACGGTAATATGATAATAAACTATTGCTGGGGATTCTCCATATCCAACAAATGACCCAATTGAAAGTGAAACAATTAATGCAGGCTGATGCGTTTTAGTTCTTCCATTTGATATAGTAAATGGATATTCAAAAGGTAAATTAGATTGCGTATAATTTAATACCACTGCTTTTTATTTATTTATCTGCCAGATGATTGAATAAGCCCTGCTAATTCCTCGTTAAAATCAGTAGACTTTCTTAACGCATCAATGGTCAAATGCATTCTAAACCGCCAATAATGATTGGGGTCTGCTGGAATATTAATTCTTTCATCTGCCGGGTTTACCCTTCGCACTTGCTCGTTTATACCCATTAAATCTTGCAGTTGAAAAACACTCCACATTGCAGGAGAAAATAAATGCTGCGCTACTATTACTTTATTAATCCAAGCATCGCAATAAACAGGTGCATCCCCCCATTGCCCTAACTCATAATTATAAAAACGTTGAATGGTTTGTTTATCTTCTTCCCACCATCCTCTAATTGTACTCATATCATGCGTAGATGGAGTAACCACACTTAAGTAGGGTGCATCATTCGGATGAAAAAAATCTTTGGTAGGATCTTTAGGCATACGCTGAATTTCTAAACTCAACAAACCCAATTGCCGCATTACATCTGGAACACAAGTTGGTACCATACCTAAATCTTCTCCACAGACCAACATGGAAGTTCCCCTTTTTAAGGCAGGTAATTTTTGCAATGCCTCATGTTTCCAAAAATCATCTTGTCTACGAAAAAAATAATCAACATATAATGAACGAAGTTGTTCTTGTGTATTACTATCTAAATATTTAAATGAAGAAGTATTTTCCATTCCAAAACGAAAATGAAAGCTTTGCCCATCTCCTGTTGCATCAAACAAAATAATATTGCTGATTAAATTAAATAATCCTTGCTTTATTTTTTGATGAAAATCATCATTTTCTAAATTTGCAAAATGAGCTTCTACCTTTCGCTGCGTTTCAAAAGCAGGCTTTAAAGTATAACTTCCAATATTGGCATGGTCTAGAAACATACTTTTTACCAATTCATTGTCATACCCAAATATTTCCCACAATACACCGTCTGTAATTAAGGGCCTGGTATATCTTGTATAATCAAACCAAATACCTTTTTGATCAAACTCGTGAACATGTATGGGCAATGCGGGTACAAAATGCCCCATAATACCTTCTACTGCATGCAAAGGGATACTCCAAATTCTAAAAAAGCCTAGAATATGATCTATTCTAAATGCATCAAAATAATACTTCATTTGTTCAAAACGGCATTTCCACCAGGCAAATCCATCCTGTTGCATCCTGTCCCAATTATAAGTAGGAAATCCCCAGTTCTGCCCTTTCACAGCAAAATCATCTGGCGGCGCACCTGCTTGAAAATCTACATGAAATAATTGAGGATGTTGCCAAGCATCCACACCATATCTGTATACCCCAATGGCAATATCTCCTTTTAAAATAATGCCTTTACTATGAGCATAATTGGTTGCATCTTTTAATTGCAAATGCAAATGATATTGCACAAAATAATAAAATGCTATATCCGTATAAGCCTTTGATTGATCATTGGCCAATTCAGCAATATCATGTTCATTGTATTGTTTATATGCTGGCCATTTACTAAAATCTACTGTGCCATATTCATCCCGTAAATAGCAGAAAACTGCATACGGAGTTAACCAATATTGATTCTGAACAAAGAAATCTTTGAAGTCAACCGAATCTAGTGTTTCTTTTCCCAGATCTAAATAAACAGTTTTTATAAATGCCAACTTAGTTTTAATAACCGCTTCATAATTTACTACTTCTAAAGCATTCAACTTTGCTTTTTCGTCATCCAGTTTCTTTAACTGTTTTTGATGTTGCTTTGCAGCAAGCTCGTTCAAATTCATGTAAATAGGATGCAATGCAAACGCAGAAATTGCAGCATAAGGATATGAATCCTTCCAAGTATAAGTAGCAGTAGTATCATTAATGGGAAGTATCTGTATCATTTTTAATTTCACTTCACTAGCCCAGTTTACTAATGCTTTAATGTCGGTAAATTCACCAACTCCAAAACCAGATTCGGTTCTTAAACCAAACACAGGTATTGCCACTCCTGCTCCTCGCCAAGTATTATTGGGAAAATAAGTGTACCCGTCATGTACAATGGTTTTTTTATCTTTTTCAATTGAATCGTACAAAACCCTGTTATTCCCATTTTCATAACCAAGAAATTGTTTAGCTACGGTATCATAAACCCCATATTTATAAGCAATGGGGAATAACGCTTTTGTTAAGTTAATATGCACAGAATATTGATCCTCTCCCTCTGCTCTATTTAATAATATAGGTTCCGCTGTTTGCCAATTATTTAGTTCATTTATAGATCCAACAATACAAATAGTTTGCCCTTTTTCCAATAAGGGACTTTTTACTTTAAATTGATGAGTGCTTACTTTAGGTTTTGAAACAACAATTGGTGTATAATTATTTTTAAGCAATACCTGTTGAAATGCCTCTGCATAAAAAGTATTTTCAATGTATCCTGCATGATTCCAAGTATCAATCAATAGTAATTCTTTAGACTTATTGATTTTCAAATTCACATATTTATCCTTTCCCCAGTCAATAACCACAGATCCATCTGCATTTTTTAATACATAATTATAGTAAATATTTTCATCCTGAATTGAATCAGTCCACTGAATGGATGCAGTCCAATGTTCTTCATTAAAATACTGCATAGGAACAGCCCTTTCTATATCTCCCCCTCCCAATAGAGGATGTGTTCCAGTGATCAATAAATTCTGCCCAAGAGTTGTATGAAACCTTATTTGAAAATTAAGCTGGATATTTTTTTCAGAAATAGCTTTTACTGCCTTTTTAGGAGCAGCTTTTTTAGTTACTTTTTTTGTTGGTTTTTTTGTTACAGATTTTTCTGCAGATTTTACTGCTTTTTTATTAGCGGGCTTATCTTGTTGATCTGCAATTGTGTTAACTTTTTTCTCTGCAGTTTTAGTTGCTTTCTTTTTTGCAATGGGTTGTATTGCAGCATCTTGATCCTGTGAAGCAATCGTTTTCTTTATGGTAGCCAATGTTATCTATTTTATACTTGCAAAGTAAGAAAACAAATGTGTAAATAGCACGCAAAGCCCAAAAATTGAATTAAAACTTCAACAAACTATATTCCTGCTATAATCATATCAGCCGCTTTTTCTGCTATCATCATTACCGCAGCATTGGTATTGCCAGAAACAATGGTGGGCATCACAGAGGCATCCACTACCCTCAATCGCTTAATTTTTTTTACTCTTAGCTGCTCATCCGTAACTGCCATAGAATCGGTACCCATCTTACAAGTGCCCACTGGATGATACAATGTTTCTAAACTTTTTCTAATATGTGCCATCAAAACATCATCAGTTAAATGATCTATAGGAAAATCTACTGAACCATTGGTATATTGGGCTAAAGCAGGGGCAGTTATTACTTCCATCGCTTTTTTTAACGCCAATAATAAAATAGTGCGGTCTTTTTCTGTACTCAAAGCATTGTGATTAATAAGAGGTAAATCTTTGGGATTGGCCGATTTTAATCCTACTGTACCTCTACTTTCCGGCCTGATCAAAATGGTTAAAATACCTATCCCATCCTCTTTAGAGTAAGTATTGATATCGTAAATATCAGTTGAGTAATCACTGGCAATCCCTAGAGGTACAAAATGAAATTGAATATCAGGTCTAATTAATAAGGGGTCTGATTTTAAAAACGCATTGGCTTCTAAAGGACTATTTCCCAATGGACCTTTTTTAAACAGCACATGTTGCAGTATTGCCTTGGTCATATTCCATTTCTTCAATAAAGAATTACCAGTTTGAGTATTCGCTTTAGCACTTACTCCACTCCAGAAATGATCTTGTAAATTTTTACCAACACCCGGCAAAGCCAGTAGAACATCAATGCCCACTCTTTTTAATTCAGTAGGATCCCCAATTCCTGAAAGCATTAAAATTTGAGGACTTTGAATTGCGCCTGCAGCCAAAATTACTTCCCCAGAGCAATTGATGCGTTCCGAATTTGAATAACTGGTTAATGCTTCTACCCCAACAGCCATTCCATTTTCTATAATTACCCGCTTAACAAACATTTTTGTTTTAACAGTAAGATTGGGCCTTTTTAAAACAGGACGTAAAAAAGCTACTGCTGCACTATGCCGTTTATTGTTTTTAATAGTGAATTGTAGTAAGTGGGCACCTTCCTGAACAGCCCCATTATAATCTTCATTTTTTTCTATACCAACTTGTTCACAAGCATCTACAAATGCTTGGGCAAATGGGCTAGGTTGTTGAGAATACGTAACAGAAAGCGGACCATCTTGCCCATGGTATTCAGAAAAGATATCATGATTATTTTCTGATTTTTTAAAATAGGGTAATACTTCATCAAAACTCCAACCCGTATTTCCTAAGGCTGCCCATTCATCAAAATCGGCTTTATTACCTCTCACATAAGCCATTGCATTGGTAGAACTACTTCCACCCAGGGTTTTACCTCTTGGTATATACAGTCTTCGATTGTCTACATTTTTTTGCGGCTCCGTCCAAAATTGCCAATCTACATTTGTTCTATTCAATTTGGTATAGGCACCAGGAATATGAATTTCCTTTTTTGTATCCTTTTCACCCGCTTCAATCAATAATACTTTTTTAGAAGTATCTTCAGACAATCGGTTAGCTAATACACATCCTGCTGAGCCTGCACCAATAATAATATAGTCGTAAGTCATGGGATAAATATAACTAAAACTACCCCTATATTTGTAAACTAACAATTGTTCGTATGAATATTGACGCAAATAAAAATGAAGATTGGATGAAATTAATGCTGAGTGAAATGAATCAGCAATTAGAAAAAATAAAATTAGGGGGAGGCAAAAAATCAATTGATAAACAACATGAACGTAATAAATTAACGGCTAGAGAGCGTATTGCCTATTTGTGCGATAAAGATCGTGCATTTTTAGAAATGGGGGCATTTGCGGGGCTTGATATGTATGAAAATGAAGGTGGCTGTCCTGCAGGTGGAACCGTTGCTGGTATTGGCTATATTGCTGGAAGGCAATGCGTTATTGTTGCTAATGACCAAACAGTTAAAGCTGGTGCATGGTTTCCTATTACAGGAAAGAAAAATTTAAGAATGCAAGAAATTGCCATGGAAAACAGATTACCCATTATTTATTTAGTAGATAGTGCGGGCGTTTTTTTACCTATGCAGAGTGAAATTTTTCCAGACAAAGAACATTTTGGTAGAATCTTTAGAAACAATGCGCGAATGAGTGCTATGGGCATTACTCAAATTGCTGCAGTAATGGGAGCCTGTGTTGCTGGAGGGGCTTATTTACCAATTATGAGCGATGAAACATTAATGGTAGAAGGTAATGGAAGTATTTTTTTAGCGGGATCTTATTTAGTAAAAGCTGCCATTGGTGAAAATATAGACAATGAAACTTTAGGTGGCGCAATAACCCATACAGAAATTAGTGGGATTGCCGATTATAAATTTAAAACAGAACAAGCATGCTTAGATCATATTAAAAAAATCATGAGCAAACTAGGCGCACCTGCAAGTGCAGGTTTCAATAGAATTGAATCAAAAGATCCCATCAAAAATATCAATAGTGTGTATGAAATTATTCCAGTAGGAAATGTAAAGCCCTATGATATGTTGGAAATTATTGAACGAATAGTAGACAATAGTTCATTCGATCAATTTAAACAAGATTATGGTAAAACCATTTTGTGTGGATATGCAAGAATTAGTGGATGGGCCGTGGGAATTGTGGCCAATCAACGGTTGGTTTGTAAAAGCAAAAAAGGCGAAATGCAAATTGGGGGTGTTATTTACAATGATAGTGCAGATAAAGCCGCCCGATTTATTATGAATTGTAATCAGAAAAAAATTCCTATCATTTTTTTACAAGATGTTACTGGTTTTATGGTGGGTAGTAGAAGTGAGCATAGTGGAATTATAAAAGATGGTGCTAAAATGGTAAATGCAGTAGCCAATTCCGTTGTTCCAAAAATTACCATTGTAGTGGGGAATAGTTATGGGGCGGGCAATTACGCAATGTGTGGCAAAGCCTATGATCCTCGTTTTATTTTTGCATGGCCCAGTGCTAAAATTGCGGTGATGGGTGGAGATCAAGCTGCTAAAACTATGGCACAAATTCAGGTGGCTACTATGAAATCGAAAGGAAAAGAAGTTACTGCTGAAGAGGAAAAATTATTACTCAATACCATTAAAGATCAATACTATCAACAAACTACTCCATATTATGCAGCAGCAAGATTATGGGTAGATGAAATCATTGATCCTGTAAAAACAAGAGAAGTTATTACAGAGAGTTTAATTGCTGCTAATCAAAATCCACATGTAGAGATGTTTAGCACGGGTGTTTTCCAGGTGTAATTTTTTATTGTTAATTTGCCCTATGTCTCATCAACTTACAATTTATACAGATGGTGCAGCCAGAGGCAACCCTGGGCCTGGTGGGTATGGTATAGTATTACTTTGGGGGAACAACCGAAAAGAAATTGCTGCAGGCTATCGACTTACTACAAATAATCGCATGGAATTACTTGCAGTGATTGTTGCGCTACAATCTCTAACCAAAAATAATATTCCTATTACCATTTATACCGATAGTAAATATATTGTAGATAGTATTCAAAAAAAATGGCTGAATAATTGGATCAACACGAATTTTAAAGGGGGGAAAAAAAATAAAGATTTGTGGACTCAATATTATGAATTAGCTAAACAGTTTACTATTGAATTTGTGTGGGTAAAAGGACATACCGATAACCCATTCAATAATAGATGCGATGAATTAGCAACTAGTGCTGCAGATGGCAAACACTTGCTAATAGACAAAGCGTATGAATCAGGAATCAATGACTAGCACCCTACTGATCAGCAGCAAATTTAACTGAGTCATTTATCAGTATCACTATGGTTTTTAAAATATAATTTATACAGGCATTTGTAACTAACAAATTGAGCCTACTGTATGAATTAGCTAAAAATTAAATAAATTTTTTACTCAACACCGAACGGTTAATTAAAGCATAGGTTCCAAATAAAATAGAACTAAATAATAATGTAGCATACATACTATTTGGATAGAATGGCAATCCATCTGCGTAGCAGGCTAATAAACCAGCCATTGTTTTTGGATGGCCCCAGCCTCCGCCTCCAAGCCAAACCAACCCATTAGAAAGTATAAAGAATACAGTTGGGGCAGCAATTGAAGACCCAACAATAGCCAAAATATTATTTTTCTTTATCAAGAAACCAAAACAAGTGAGCGATATAATTAATAAATAATTTAACCATTGACCACCATAAAATCCTGCAATCTCAGACAAGCCATTTACATATAATAACTGATAAATACCATCAGAAATGAGCATAGAAATTAAAGGAAGTAAAAAAGCATATTTTTTATTTCTCACAAACAATGAACCTGCAAATAGGGCTACCGCAATTTGTGGAGCAAAGCCCAAGGGTCTATTAGGAAATATTCTATACAATGCTGTTGCCAAAACCATTAGTACCAAGGCAGTAATTAAGTGCTTATTTGTTTTCATTCAATAAAGTTTCGCAACAAAAATAGGCGTAAAACCGATAACCCCAATTTTCAATTTTTCCCAGTATGTGAATAAGCTTAATTTTTAGGTACAAAAGCCTTAAATAAAGTGCAATTACCCGAAGCATGCAATTCGTATTCGGCACCTGGCAAAACAGCCAATACCTCCCCTCTTTTCAATACTATATCATTATTCACCAATGCACCACCTGCTGTAACAATCATAATTTCTAGGGAATCGGCCATTGCATGGTATTCAGTTTGAGCAGTAAGGTCTATTTTACAAATACCAAAATCGGGTACAGGACAAGGATATATTTTTTCCCCTCCAATACCTGGAATTCCCTTCATGATAACAGGATTAACTTCTTCAAATAAGGTATGTTTCATCAACTCAGGAACATCTACATGCTTGGGGGTTAAACCACCTCTAAGCACATTATCACTATTCGCCATCAACTCTATATTTTGACCTTCTAAATAGGCATGTGGCACACCTGCATGCTGAAAAATGGCTTCCCCTGGATTAATTTGTACGATATTAAAAAAATAAATTGAAAAAATACCACGATCTATATTTCCATTTAAATGCTTGCCTTCATACAATTTTGATACCCACCATCCAGGATGATTTTTATTTAGTTTCCCATCTAACTTTTGGCGAATTTCCCTTTTCACCAAAGGCAATAACATGATATTTACATCTGCCTGTTCCATTTCCATCACAAATTGGTATAAAGACTTAATTCCCTCTTTTTTAAACAAAGTAATCAATACCCTAAGTTCTGGGGTTACTTCTAAAGTAGCTTCTAATGCTAATTTTTGTTTAAATCCATGCAATAACCAAAAATCACTAAGGGCTACCATTATTTCTGGTTTATGATTTCGATCTTTATAATTTCTATAGGGTGCATGGATAGAGATACCTGCTGCTTCTTCCCGATCAAACCCTTTTTCAGCTTCTTCTTTGGTTGGATGCACTTGTATAGACAACATATCATGCACATCTAACACTTTAAATAAATAGGGTAATTCTCCAAATTTATTGAATACAGCTTGGGTAATGGTATTTGCAGGATCAAGTTTGATTAATTCATGTAAACTAACGACTGTTCCATTCATATTAAATGTAGCAGGGGCCGAAGGATGTGCACCCATCCAATATTCAGCAATTGGCTTATCTCCATTAGCTTGCTCGCCAATTAATTCGGCAATAAATGAGTGCCCTCCCCAAGCATAATGTTGAACCACGCCCTTTAGTTTAAATATCCGTTCATTAATCGTCATAATTAGGTGTTTATTCTTGATTATAACGATTGAATCGGCAATATCTTGTACCAATATTGATTAAATGGAGCAACAAAATCAAATAACAGGTAGAAAAGGCGAAGATATTGCTTGTGAATTTTTAAAAAAGAAAGGCTTCACCATCCTTGAGCGGAATTGGCGACATAAACATTATGAAGTAGATATTATTGCAGCGCGTAATAAATTACTTCATTTTGTAGAAGTAAAAACCCGCAACAATTTACATTATGGTTATCCAGAGGAATGCATTGGTAAAGAAAAAATGCAATTCTTAAAAAATGCAGCTTCCGCCTTTCAATACCAAAACCAACATTGGAAGTATTTACAGTTTGATGTTATTGCAATCACCTTATCATTCAACCAAATTCAAGAAATCTACTTTTTTGAAGATGTTTATTTTTAAGTATTAAACTAAAAGATATTTTACAAGTCATACTGTTTGTATCGCATTTCGAGGGGTAAAGGGCAGCTTGGAAACAGGCTCCCTTTATTTTTTAAAGGCAAAGTAAACAGCTCCAATCATGAATAAAAAACTAATGAGGTATTTATTTTCAAATGGCTCTTTTAAATAAAGAACAGCAAAAACAGAAAATACAATAAGAGTAATAATTTCTTGTGTTATTTTTAATTGAAAGCCATTTAATCCATTTGTAAACCCAATTCTATTTGCGGGTACCATTAAGCAATACTCAAAAAAAGCAATTCCCCAACTTACAATTATCGCTTTCCATAATGGCATCCCCTTGTCTTTTAAATGACCATACCAAGCAATTGTCATAAATATATTTGAAAATAAAAGCAGCGAAATTGTTTTAATCATAGTTTATACATTATAAGTTAAAAATCGTACATAAATTCAGACAAAAGGACAATAACTTGACAGTTTGCCATTAGTTGAAAAAAAAGCATGAATCTTGTACAAAATCATTTGTAATTTACTTCAAATGCAAAAATTTCAAGTAATCATAAAATTTACCATGGATGAGGCATTTATGTCTTATGTGCCTGCGCATAGAACATATATTAATTATTTAATTAATAAAGGCATTATTGATTCTTATGCAGTAAGCATGGAAAGCCAAACATGTTGGATAACCATCAATACTACTGATAAGGAAAAAGCAGATCAATTTTTAGTAAAATCTCCACTCTACAAATATTGGACTTATGATATTGAAGAGTTATTTGTTTATGACAGTCAACATTATCGTCTTCCTGCTGTTCAGTTAAATTAATAAAAAATCATTTTCTCCTTTATTGATATGTATGAATAAATCTATTGTTCTTTCAATTGTTGTATTGGTTGGTATTTTATTTAGTGATCAATCATTTGCACTCGCTCCAAATACAATCCCTATTTTGGGTAAATGGAGGGGTACATTTATCGGTTTCAACAATACTGAAATCCCTTTCATTTTTGAAATAAAATTTTCTAATAAACAAACCTCATTATACTTTATCAATGGAACGGAAACGTATTATGGGGGCAAACTAGCATTTAAGGGAGATAGCATTTTAGTGTCACTTAACCAGTTTGATAAAGAGTTTGCTTTTAGCCTAAATAAAAATGGACAGTTGGTGGGTTATTGGAGAAAGCAAAATGGAGCTGGGGACTCATTTGCCATTTTAGCTAGTAAAGAAAATAATACCCGATTTACATCTTCTGGATTGCCTCCTTTTAAAAATGTGAGTGGTAAATATGATGTAGTATTTTCAAATGATTTAGGTAAACAAACCAAAGCGGTAGGATTATTTGAACAATCAAATGAAAAAATAAGCCTCACTTTTTTAAGAGCTTCTGGGGATTCTAGATTTTCTGAAGGTATCCTGAATGGGAATCAATTTTATAGCTCACTATTTATTGGCTATTCGCCCTTGCTCTTTAAAGGTATAGTGAATGAAGATGGTAGTATATTGGGTGAACAAATTGGGTTAAAAAGTATATTGAAATTTGTTGCCATTAAAAATGCTCAAGCAAAATTACTACCTAGTAATAATGAAGTATCCCTAACAAAAAATAATCAACCATTTAATTTTTCCTTTCGCAATATGCAGGGCAAAATGGTTTCTTTAAATGATATTCGGTATAAAAATAAACCAGTGATAGTAACGATTGGTGGTACATGGTGCCCTAATTGTGCAGACGAAGCCATGTTTTTGGCTAACTGGTATAAAAAAAATCATCAAAGAGGTATAGAAATTATTACCATACAATTTGAAATAATAAATGATTTTACCTATGCACAAAAACAAATGAAACGTTTTCAACAACGATTTTCTATTCCTTATGAACAAGTTTTTGGAGGATTGGCCAGTAATGATAAAGTAATGGAATCCTTACCATCATTAACAGAGTTTAAAGCATTCCCTACTACTTTATTTATTAATAAAAAACAACAACTAGTAAAAATTCACTCTGGATTTGCAGGGCCAGCCACAGGAAAATTTTATACCAATTTAATAAAAGACTTTAACAATACCGTTAATAGCTTGTTACAATAATTGGTTTCAAGTAAAAATATTTATGAATATTTACAGAATAACTTAACATCGTAAGTTAGTGTTTGCCATAATTAAGTTCCCCTGCCTCAATGGCAACACTTAATATATTTTGTGGTGGTGGAAGTGGGCAAGTTGCAAAAGGAGTAAATGCACAAGGTGGATTAAATGCTTTATTAAAATCCACTACGGTTTTACCAGCAGCATCTGGTTTAGGCGCATATAAAAATCGGCCTGCACCATAAGTAGATTTGGTATTGGTGGCGTCTCCAAAAATAATGAACAATTCATCCCCTTCCTCTACTGCATCAAGACTTAATACCTGACCTTTTAAAATAAAAATAAGTTTGCCCAATAATTTCATTTGAATTACTTGGCCAAGTACATTTTTTATAGGAATAGTTGTTGCAAATAAGGGTTCTTTTAAAATGGCATCTAATTTTAGTGTGCTATCTGTAGGGAATCTGTTAATACCTTTAAAATGGGTTAATTGATAACTATTATTATCCCATAATCTGATACCTATTTTATCTTCCCGCTTAATAATGGTCCAATGCAATGCTCCTGCTGTTACAATTGAATTTATTTTTGCATCAGGAGAAAAAATAAGGCTATTTTTTACAGCTTTCCCATCCACCTTTAATACTATCTCTTTTGCAGCATATATGCGAACAGTTTCACGAACTAATTCAAAATAACCCGCATTATTTTGGATAGTTCCTTTTGGGAAAATGATTTTATTATTGGTTCCAGATCCAAAACTATTTTTTCCTTGATCTAACCAAAATAAACCTGCAAGATTAAGCCAACCACTAGAATTTTTCAATGCTGCATATCTACCAATTTTCCATTGTTCAATTTCTTGTTCATAGCTATTTAAACTTTGTGCAGATAATAATTTAACTAGTAAAAGAAGCCAAAATAATAAGAATTTTTTTTTCAAACTACTTGTTTTGTTGGTTGAATAAATTTTATGTAAAAAGTATATATATAGCAGCCTACACAAAGTGCAAAAAAAGATTCCAAAAATGAAAATAATACCAATAAAGTACATAACCAAAATGCAATCATATTTAATTCTACAATCGCAAATATGAATAAGATATCAGAAACTAAAAAACCCAACTGAGCTGCAAAACGTTTGGGTGCACGATCTGTCCATTTTATGCCAATCCAACCCAGTTTTTCTACTCGTACACTTATCAAATGAAGCAAACTATATTTCCCATTGTAAAAGGCCCGAGCATAAAAGTCAATAACCAAAAAAAGTGGAATAAAAATAGATTGAGTAAATAAGTATCCCAATGATAAAATAAAAACAAATAATGCGGTTATCCTTACCCTATTTTCATTAATTGCAACAAAGTCTACAGGACATTCTTTTTTAAAAGCCATACAAATTAATTAATAATGATTGCCTAAATATAGGGCAAATATACATTACTATACTAAATTAGTAGACTAAATACAGGAATAATTTAAATTTTAACATTTGGGGATTCAGGTATAGATTTAATATAAATGTCTTGTTGAGGAAACGGAATTTCAATTCCAGCTTTATCAAAACCTTGGTAAATGGCAGTTAACACACTGCTTTTTAATTTTATCCAATTCACATAATCAGCAGTCCAAAATAATACCCTAAAATTAATAGAACTATCTGCAAACTCGTGCATCAATACGGATGGTGAAGGCGATTCCATTACCGATTCTTGCTGTTTCAATGAACTTAATACAACTTCAGTTACAGTTTCTACAGATGATCCGTAAGCAACGCTGATGAATAATTCCACTCTTTTAAAATTATTAGAATGTGTCCAATTCGTAAGTTTCTGTGTAATAAAATCACTATTGGGTACAATAATTTCTGATCCATCAAATATGGCAATTTTGCTACTTCTAATTCCAATTTCAATAACAGTTCCAGTTTGACTACCAATTTCAACAACATCCCCCACACGCATTGGCTTTTCAAAAGCAAGGATTATTCCAGATACCAAATTACCTACAATATTTTGTAGGCCAAAACCAATGCCCACACTCAAAGCGCCAAAAACAATTGCAAATTTTTCTAGTGGTATACCTGCAGCTCCAACAGCCACAAAAAAACCAATAGAGATAATTCCCAAACGAGCCAACATCATCCAGCTTCCAATATTACTTTTTTGCGTTCCTGAAAATTGTTGACTAGTTGTTCCAAATAGGATGGAAACCATATTGGCTAAAATAATAGCAACCCAAATAGTAACTGCAAAAACACCTATTGATTTAAAGGTGAATGAAAGGTCACCCATTTTTATGGTAGAATCTAACAAATCAGATAAAAATTGAAACATCAATTCATGAAAACTCAAACTCCAAATAAACCCAACTCCCCACAATACTATCGCAATGGTATTGAGTATACTTTTATATTTAATACTAATGTTATTATAGGCTAAAATTTCATCCGAACGAACTGCCTTAATTCTTTCTAACTGTACAAAAATTGCTTCTGAGAAAATTTCAGTTAATACAGATAAACAAACAGCTAAAATAAATTGCAGAATGGTACTATTGGAAAATAATTTAGCCAAAGCAAAATATCCTATCAAATTACATCCTATAGAAAATATATTTCCAACAATAACGATTACTAATGAAAATCTAAAAAGATTATTGTATTTACTGCCCGTACTTTCTTTTGCTTTGAATCCCCATATAGCAATAGTTAGTGTAATGAAATTAGCTATTAACAAACCCCAGCGCTCTCCATTAGAATAAGAATACAATAAATTGTCTATTCCAAAAATAAATGCCATAAATAATAGTGAAATCCATAACCTTTTCATGGTTTTGGTTACATAAGGCCAAATTAGCCAAGTGGTAATGAGTGCAGCTACACTTAAAAATGATTCCACTAGTATAGCTGGTGGGCTTTGAAAAATATAGGGCGGTACCATTACAGCAAATAATATTGAAATAAGTATACCTCGCTTTTCTACATAACGCAATGGTGTTAACAAAGACAATAAATTATTATTTTTAATTACTTTTAAATTAACATAAATCCAAGTAAAAAATAATATGCCTAATATGCTACAAAAAATTAGTATCCATCTATTTGTATCAATATAAAAAATTAGCAGGTCTATGGACTTTATAATACCATACCGTAGATCAAATCCTAGAGGAGTAGAAAAATTTTTAGGAGAAGATGAAAACAAACCAGGGTGTGTTTTACTAAATACAGCTCTAGAGTAGTACCCAATTCTATATTGCACTTCTTCGAGTAGTTCCACATTTTTTACAAATGCGCTGGTAATTTTTGCCTCCGTACTTACCATGGAACTAGCAATAGAGTCTTGTTGAAAACTAAGTACTAAAGCTTGTTTTGCAAGCTTATTTAGTTCAATTTTATATTCTTGTTGCAATGATGAATCCTTATTGAGAATAAGTGTACTCGTTTTTTGTATTCTACTATCAATTTCATCTATTGCTTTTTTTAGGGTTCCTAAATAAGAGGAAATATCTGCATTCCAACTACTCAGTAACTTATTTAATTGAATCAAGATTACTTTATAACTACTAATATTTCTAAGATTCACATCTGAAATGGTAGCACCAGATAAAAGGTTTGAATCTATTCTATTTTGAACAGCAACAATCGCATCTAAATTTACATAGTCTGGATCTCGATTAAATCCCCTTTGCAGTTTTTTCTTATACTTATTAATGCGAATGGCTATGTCTTCTGTTTTGGATAATAAACTGTTTATCCCCCCTGCATCCTCCGTTTTTGCACTATCAAGCTCAACCCCATGAACAATACCAGTATCTTTTGGAGAGAATGTATTCAGAATACTTTTTTGGGCATTTACAGAAAGAAAAATGCTCATGAAAAAAATGAATATACCTATTCGCATTAGGGTCATACGGTTAATTTATTTTTAAAAATACTAAAACTAAATTTGGTATGAATTTCTTAATTTTCAATATGATGGATACTTTTTATACATGGGAAGGTGATATATTGGTTTTGAATATATTAGGAACCCCTGGTGCAAAAATGAATAAAATAGGAAAACCTAAAGGCAATCAATTAAAAGTGAGCGTTACTACGCAACCTACTAATGGCAAAGCCACAGACCAAATGATTGCATTTTTAGCTACTCAATTTAACGTGGCTAAAAAAGATATAGAGCTAGTATTTGGTCAATTCAGCATTCATAAACAGGTTCGTATAAAAAATCCTACAAAATTACCCGCAGGTATTACCAAAAAGTAATGATTTTATTGTCCAAGAAAATGATTTGTACAAGGAAATGGTTTTGTATTGGATGAAAAGGCAAACTATCTTAACTACTATATGAGGCAACCCTTTCTTTTGATTAGGCAGTAAAATTGAATGTAGAAGTAAATATCTAGGCGCCTTTAATAATATCATTGATGATAGCTAAGTGATGTTTGGTATGTAATGCAAGCATTTTTTTAGTTGCCTTTACATTTAAATTGCCAAATATGGGATGCTTAAAAAAATGATTGATGGGCAATTGATTTAGCAAGGCTAATTTTTGTAATGATTCTTCTATTTTAATGTTAACAGTTGATTCATCAAATGCGGAAGTAGGAATAACTGTTGATGGTGCTTTTGCTTTACCACGTGGTATGCTACCCGTGGTAAAAACAATCCATCTTTTGAAATTAAAACTCCACTTATATTCTTGAGGATTTGAAGTATTTACTGCATGAATAATTTGATTAATCACCAATACACTATGATCAATATGCCATCCTACGGAAGCTGCAGATACAGCAAGATTTACTTTTTCTGCAAATGGAATGCAAGTGCTTAATTCTTTTATTAGGGCTACTGTGTGCTTCATAAGATATACAAAGTACTCAATTTTATTTGTTGTAATGGGCAAAAAAAACCTCGAGAAATTCGAGGTTAATCTGTGGGAGCACACGGGTTCGAACCGCGGACCCTCTGCTTGTAAGGCAGATGCTCTAAACCAACTGAGCTATGCTCCCTTCTTGTTTGGGAGTGCAAAAATAGGGCCTGTAGATTAACTGCCAAAAAAAATATGGATTTTTTACCTTTTTCTTTTAAAACAATTGAATTTATACTGGCAAAAGGTACATTTGCTATATGTCATTACCCATTTCATCTATATCACCCAAGCCATGGGAAGCTGCTGAGTTGGACTCAGAAACAGCAATAGCTTCTTCCTATAGTTTGATTGTTTGGAATGATGAGGTAAACACATTTGAGTGGGTTATTGAAACTCTAATGGAGGTATGCGGTCATACCCTTGTACAAGCTGAGCAATGTGCTTTGTTTATTCACCATAAAGGTAAATATGCAGTTAAATTGGGTGATTACGATACCCTCAAACCCATGTGTAATAGTATAACTGAGAGAGGTATCGGTGCAACTGTAGAGATAAATGATTGATGTATATTCTATCCCAAAAATTAATATTTCCACCTGTTCAAACGGCGCAAAGTGATGGACTTCTTGCTATTGGAGGTGATTTATCTATTGAACGACTACTCTTGGCATATCGTAGTGGAATTTTCCCTTGGTTTGAAGGCTCTACTCCACTTTGGTGGTGTCCAAATCCTAGATTTGTGCTATACCCTTCCAAACTAATTATTAGCAAGAGTATGAAGCAACTAATTAAAAAACAAAGCTTTGAATGGAGCATTAACAAAGATTTTAAAGCAGTAATTAATGCATGCAAAAATCAAACAAGAATTGGTCAAGATGGAACTTGGATTACCAATGAAGTTGAAGCTGCTTATACACAATTACATCTACTAGGCTATGCCCATAGTGTTGAAACTTGGCTGAATGGCCAATTGGTTGGTGGGTTATACGGTGTAAGGCTGGGAAATATTTTTTTTGGAGAAAGTATGTTTAGCACTGTTTCTAATGCCAGCAAGTTTGCATTTATTCAATATGTAGAAAAATTAAAAAAACTAGGCGTTCAAATGATTGATTGCCAAGTATACACTAACCATTTAGAAAGTTTAGGTGCCGAAATGATTCCTAGAGAATTATTTATTCAGTTATTAACAGATTATGAAGCAGATCGGTAGCCATACATTACTTCCACATCTCGAACAATTTTTTCCATATCAACATCCTTGTTTAGGGGATCATAAGCTTGCTTCAAGTTGCTTCCAAAAACAAGGGCAATAGTTTGCCAAAATGCAGCATTCATAAAGCCTTTGTATTCACTAATAATTTCGTAACAATTATTTCCTGTAGATCTATAAATCAATTTCATTAGCACTTTTCCTTGATAAACAGATAATTTAGTAAGCCTATCGGCAAAATCTCGCTTCAACT
>JAVHPL010000037.1:0-17916 GCA_036170555.1 Sediminibacterium sp.
CATTGCAGCCGAATGAAATAATTGCAGGAATTTTTCAGCAGCGAAAGAGAAAGAATGCTGCGAGAGCAGTAGACCCAATGAATTTATTTAAGCCCGTAACTTAGACCCAATTGCAGCGAAGAAATATTATTTTTAAAGCCCGAAGCAAGTTCTTGTTTAATTAATTCATAACTGCCAGAGAGATAAAAATTATTCATGAACTCATAGGAAGCTTGAAAGAAAAAATCAGAACGCTTTTTTTGAAAGTTGAATAAGAAAGGAGGTTGCGGTTCAGCTTCATATTGTTGAACAAGAGTACCAGCGCCACCTTTGCGAATATATTGGTAACGAAAATAAGTTTTAACACGAGGGAAAGGAGTAAATTTAGCAAAGAGGAGAGAGCGATCAAAGTTATTACCCATCCAATCACCCAGCGGAAGATCATATTGGGTATAGTTTTGCGCAGGAATTAAGTTGCTGTAAACAAAAGGATTCACACGAGTGTATTCAGCACCAAGGGTAAGGTAAGGAAGAAATGCATCAGTAACAGAAGCGCCAAGCGTATAGCCAAGTTGATTTCTGCTTTTGTGCCGATTAAAAATTTGAGCAACCCTAATTTCATCAATAAAAATAGAGCCATATAGATGGGTATTTTTAAGGTGATTACGAGAGCTTACTTGAAAAAAGTATTGGCCATTAGAACCCGAGTTGATGATGTAGTTGCTGCGATTGTTATCGTAAATTTTAAATAAGTTGAAAGGAATTAAAAAACCAATATCCATTTGATCGCTATAAATCACCGACTCACCAATAGCAATATCAAGGCCTTTAGTGGGTTTAATCAAGAGGGAATGTGTAGCCATGTATTTAGACACATAACGAATGCGAATATCGCCACTAACGCCAGTGCCACCCGTACCGTAGGAAGAGTTAGAATCAATGATATTAGAGTTAAGCCAGGCATGTAAGTAATTTAGTTGAAGCCATTTAAAGGGGCTGTAATTGAAACGGATATAGGGGTAGCTAGGGGCTCGGTTAGAAAGTACGGTTCTTCCATTTTCTGCATAGCCCCAAAGTAAATGATCTTTGCCAATGCTAATAGAACCATTGTTCCAAGTATAGCTTAGGTTGGTTCTAATTTCACTAAAGTTTTGATTGGTGGCGCTTGGGTTATAGAGTTTGATGATGCCAGTTTCTGGGCTTTCACTTCTAAATGTATCCAAGCCTTTACCGCTTTCAGTATAGTCTCTATAATAAAATTGAAAAGCAAACTTTTTGCTTTGACCCCAAAACTGTAATCCATTGCTTTGTTGGGTAAAGCTTTTTCCACTTCCAGAAACATGCAGTAATCCACCAATAGGATCTGCATTTAATTGAAAGTTTTTGGTATGAATAAAAAGACCGCGCAAGCGATGGTTGGCATCTCTTTTTATGAGTTTCATTTTTGCAGAATCATTGCCATCAATGGGATTAAATTCTTGTAAATAAAAGGTTAGTTCTTTTTTCTCAATAGCACTTAATTGAGCCGTTTTAGATTCTAGCTGCAATAGTAAGCTAGTAATTTGGGTTCTACTAACTGGCCTAATGATATCTTGAAAATCTATCAAACCTTTTTGAGAGAGACGATTTAAATAAGAATATACTTCACTATTTGCATTCTCCCATACAGTTTGGGCAGAAAGGTTTTGGGAAAGCAATATACTCAATGAGAAAAATAAAAAGAGTATACACTTCATAATAATATTAATACGCATTCTGATCGCCTCTTATAATATTGATAATGGTCTGTAAAATAATTTGACAGTCTAGCCAAAAAGTCCAGCGGTGAATATAGTATAAATCAAAGTTTACCCGCTTTTGCATATCACCCGGTGTTTTAGTTTCGCCTCTGCATCCATTTACCTGTGCCCATCCACTAATACCAGGGAGCACTATATGCCTAAGCATATAGTTTTCTACTTTATGCATGCTCTCTATATTTAATGGGGTAGGGTGTGGACGTGGGCCTACCACACTCATATTGCCTAAGAGTACATTTAAGAATTGGGGTAATTCATCTAGGTTGGTTTGGCGTAAAAATTTTCCAATTAAAGTTATTCTTGGATCATTTTTTTGCGCTTGTTTGTATTTACCATTTTCATCTACATCAACGCTTTCTTGCACCATGGTGCGAAATTTGTAACAGGTAATTTTTTCGTTATTTAATCCCCATCGCTCTTGCTTAAAAAAGATGCTTCCTCTAGAGGTAATTTTTATAAATAAGGCAATTATGGGAAAAAGTACTAAGCCAATAGTGAAAAACACGAGTAGAGAAAAAACAATATCAAAACTTCTTTTAAGTAATTTATTCTGCCATTGGTCTAAGGGTAGTTCTATTAGGCTAATGGTGGGCATGATGCCAATATTATCTACGGTTATTGCAGAAGATACATATTGTTGTAAGTCTGGTAAAATGCGCACTTTGGTTCGGTGATAGTCACATACTTCCATACAGCGTTGAATATTGGTATAATCGCTATTGGGTAAAGCAATCACTACTTCGTCTATAATCTGCGTTTTTAGCACCGAATTTAATGCGTCTATATTTCCATAATATTTACAACCATTAATTTTTGCTGGCTTTTCATCAATCACGCCAACACATTCATATCCATAATAATAATATTTATTGATGGTTTCATAATAATTGATGGCCGATGGGGTTGAGCCAATTAATAAAATTTTATCGTATAATTTTCCTTGATGCAATGCAGCATGCACACTTTTGCGCAGCATATATTTAATGATAGCAGTAAATGCAAACACAAATACTAAATAAGATCCAAAAATAGTGGTTGTGTAAATTGAATTGAGCCCTACAAAAAACATTGCCGAACTCAACAAAATGGCTAGTAGTAGCGTATTGTATGTGATAAAAATAATTTCTTCCGAAAATTTATTCGATCTGCGGTTTGCATACAATTTAGAAACCTGTGATAGTATATACCAAAATAAAATGGAGAATAGTAAAAATAACAAGCTAAAGCCACTCTCTAAATTACCATAATAAATGAGTAAAGTAACTATATACGCCAATACGATGGCAAATGCATCTGCCAAGTAACGGGTATAATTATAATAACGAATACTTTTTTTCATAGCTGAAGGCTCCGCCCGATGCATGGGGGTTGCAAATCTTGGGACGGTGAAGGTAAGAGAAAATTGTAAAATCCCTATAGGGCAATTTAATCAAAAGAATAAGCCGTAAAAGACTTATTAAAACCCTTGAATTGCTCTTTATATAAGGTAGATTGAGGAAATAACTGTTTCATTTCGGCCTTGGTAAGCAATCTTATTTCATCTACTTGTCTTTTTGCAGCAGCAGCGTCAACTGTTTTGCTAATATGCCCCAAACTAAAATGCTGTGTTAAACACACTTTTAAGAACCTGGGGAAGTATTGAAAAAAGGGGAAAACCCAGTGCGGTTCTATGGGGAACCAATAATTGGGGGTTTGGATAAAATGATTTTTTCCTACCCTTAGCACTTCGGCTGCCATTTTTTGTTGATTTTCCCAAGTATAAAGATGCTCAATCACCGAATTGGAGAAAACGATATCATAGGAACCATCGGCTATTCCACTTAAATTGGTTGCATTGCCCTGTATGGTATAAAATGGTGGGTTTACTGCAGCTGCTGGCTCTAGATTTAGTAAAGTGATACTTACATCAGCCTCTTCAAAATGCATGGCTTTCCAAAACTCAACCGTTCCACCTATATCTAATATAGAAACGGGCTTGGGTAATCCATTTAATAAAGTTTTAAATAGTTCAAATCTTTTTGTTCTATAACGATGAGAAAGGGATTCCTTGTTTTTGTTGTCGGCAATATTTTTAACAATTTGTTGCAGCATTAGATTGCAAATATAAAGTCAAGTTTTTTTGAACGCTGCTAAAAATAAGGCATCTCGTATTATCTTTACCAAATGCAGCAGAATAAGGTTAAAATCATCAACACAAGCAACAATTCCCTTCCCCAATATGCTACTGCAGGATCTTCTGGTATGGATCTAAGAGCTTTTATGCTAGAGCCCATGGTAATTGATCCTATGCAGCGGGTGTTGATTCCTACCGGAATTTTCATTGAATTACCTCCCCATTTGGAGGCGCAAGTGCGGCCTAGAAGTGGATTGGCTTTAAAACAGGGAATTACCTGCCTTAATTCTCCTGGCACAGTAGATGCAGATTATAGGGGTGAACTTAAAGTAATACTCATTAATTTGTCTGGCCAACCTCAAACCATTCAACCAGGTGATAGAATTGCACAGCTCGTAATTCAACAGGTAGAAAAAATTGAGTGGATACCAGTAGATGCTTTGGGTAATTCCGAAAGAGGAGCTGGTGGTTTTGGAAGTACAGGCAAGCAATAGTTTAATAACCGTTTATTCATTGAATAACTTGAACATGCAATTTTTAAAATTTAGTACAACATTTTTTTTATTTATTCTAATTATTTCTTCTTGTAAAACAGTAAAAAAAGTGGCTTCTATTCAAGATGCCATTAATAAAAAAGATACCAATCAAACCATTATCATTGATGAAACGCCTAAAGTAGATTCGGCGATGATTGTAAAGGGCATTATGGAAAAAGTAATGCGTAGTAAAATTAATTTTACCACATTCAATGCTAAAATTAAAATTGATTATGAGGGAGCCCAATCTAGCGATAGCTATACTGGCTATCTTAGTATGTTTAAAGACAGTATTATTTATATTCGTATCAAGGGTTCTTTTTTAGGTATTTCTGCTGAAGGCTTACAAGTAAAGATTTCTAAGGATTCGGTGGTATTAGTAAAAAAAGTAGGTGAGAAATATGTACAAAAAAGAGCTATTGATTTTTTACAAGAAGCTACTCAAATTCCTTTTGATTTTACAACTTTACAAGACATACTTATTGGTAATCCTGTTTTTTTAAATAATAATATTGTTTCTTATAAGGAAGGTAATAATGAACTGTTGGTATTGATGGTTGGCGATATTTTTAAACACTTGGTTACGCTCACAAATAATAATTTTAACATTACTCATAGCAAGCTAGATGATGTAGATATCCAACGCAATAGAACTTGTGATATTAGCCTTAGTGAATATAAACCCTTGGGTAATTATCAGTTTGCTACCCATCGTAAAATTGTGGTGGCAGAAAAGTCTAAACTAAATATTAATCTCGATTTTAAAGAATTCACTCTAAATGAACCGTTAAAATATACGTTTGTTATTCCAAAAAACTTTAAGCGTAAGTAATTTAGTACAGTTTCATTCGTTTAGTTATTATTCACCTGTTTTATTTTTTATTATATGTTTAAAAAGTTAACCCTTCTATTTGTTGTTTTTTTATTGTGTGGGATAACTTTATTTGCGCAAACCCGTGAAGAACTGCAAAAGCGCAAACAAGATATTGAACGTGAATTAGCAGAGCTTACCAGGCAATATGCTCAAACTCAAAAGAGTAAGAAAAGTTCATTAAAGCAATTAGCCATCATTAAGAAAAAAATAAATGTTCGTGAAAATCTGGTGAATGATATCAATAAAGAAGTACATCAATTAGATGAAACCATTTTTTTAAATGAACGCGATATTTATAGATTAAAAAAAGAACTAGATACCCTTAAACTGAAATACGCTAAAAGTATAGTGTTTGCCTATAAAAATAGGAGTAGCTACGAATACTTAAATTTCTTATTTTCTGCGGGTAGTTTTAATGATGCTATTAAGCGTATGGCTTATTTAAGAAGTTATAGGCAAAATAGAGAAACTCAAGCCAATACGATTATTAAATCGGAAGCCCTGCTTACTGATAAAGTGAATTTACTTAGCAACAATAAAAAAGAACGCTTAAGTACGCTGCAAGTGCAGAATAAACAATTATTGGTTTTGCAAGATGATAAAAAAGAGCAGGATCAAGTTGTTCAAGAAATTAAAGGCAGAGAAAAAGAATTGAATGCGCAAATTAAAGAAAGAGAAAGGCAACGTCAAAAAGTGGTATTGGCAGTAAATGCTGTTATTAGACGTGAAATTGAAGAAGCTAGGCGTAGAGATGAAGCCAAAAGATTAAAAGCCATTGAGGATCAAAAACGGGCTTTGGCTGCTGGTAAAAACAACGACCTTGGTTCTAAACCAAATATGGCCAACAATAAAACTGCCAAAAAAACCAATTCCGATCCTACTATTGCAGGGGTAAGTTCGGCACCTAAAAACCGTACCTATTCTCCTTTAGAGTCTACTCCTGAAGGTATGGAAATGTCTATCAATTTCGAAAACAGCCGCGGCAAATTACCTTGGCCTGTAAGTAATGGTATTGTTACCATAGACTTTGGTATTACTAAAATGGAAGGAACCAAATTAGATCAAAAATCGGATGGCATTGAAATTGCCGTTCCTATAGGAACCAACGTGCGTTGTGTGGCCGATGGTGAAGTGGTTTCTGCAACTGAAATGGCGGGCGAAATGGTGGTGATTGTAAAGCATGGAAAATATTTTACTGGCTATAAAAATTTATCTACTGTAAACGTGCAAAGAAATCAACAAGTAAAAGCTGGTTCTGTTCTTGGTAAATCGGGTTCTTCCATTGATGGGGAAGGTGCCATTGTTTTTATGATTATGAATGATAAAGCCATTTTTCAAAATCCTAAGCCTTGGTTGAAGAGTAGATAATTCTGCACATTATTATTGTGGGCAGGTCTTCTTATACATTAATGTATAGTTGAGTATCTTAAAATTCAGGTATTTATACTTGGTGCACTTCATCTATTATAAATTATTTTCAATTATAGGATAGCCCCCTCAAAATAGGGGATGTTGTGACTTTTGAGGTAAAAAATTTGTTTCCTTTAAAGGAAACATTTACTTTTGAATATCCATTCTATGATTGAAAAGTTTAAAGTTGAATTTCTAGCTGATGCAGTGTCTTTTTTAAATGATATAGAACCGAAGGCTCAAGAGAAAATTTACTATAATATTCGTAAGGCTCAATATTCAGATGACCCTGTATTATTTAAGAAATTGGGAAATGGTATTTGGGAGTTTAGAACATTATATAATAAAAAATATTACAGATTATTTGCATTTTGGGATAAGCTTGATAAAAACAAAGTACTAGTAATTGCAACACATGGTGTTATTAAGAAAACCGGAAAAATTCGTGATATAGATTTGCAAAAAGCAGAACGATTAATGAAAAATTATTTTAAAAATTAAATACGATGCCTTCAAAGAAAGTTAAAACAGTATCCCTTGATACGATGATTGATAGGCATATAGGTAAAAAGGGCACTGCAAAGCGCGATAAGTTTGAGTATAATCTTAATCTTGATTTATTAGGTATCTCCATTAGAGAAGCCAGAAAATATAGAAATTTAACGCAAGACCAATTAGGAAAATTAGTGGGTGTTCAAAAAGCCCAGATATCTAAAATCGAAAATAATTTTACCAATACGCGTTTAGATACGGTGATTAAAGTATTTAATGCACTAAATGCGAAGGTAAATTTCATTATAGAAATGCCCAATAAATAGCACAAAACATGTTATCTTGTTGCAAAGCTTTGCCATGCAACAATTTATTCTTGCTTTTGATCAAGGAACTACCAGTAGCCGTGCCATTATCTTTGATAAATTTGGAAACATTGTTTCTGCTGCTCAAAAAGAATTTACCCAAATATTTCCTCAACCTGGTTGGGTAGAACATGATGCCAACGAAATTTGGAGTACCCAAATTGGGGTTGCTGCCGAAGCCATTTCTAAGGCTGGTCTTTCTGTTCAAGCAATGGCTGCCATTGGTATTACCAACCAGCGGGAAACTACCGTAGTATGGGATAAAACTACTGGCATTCCTGTATACAACGCAATTGTATGGCAGGATAAAAGAACAGCCGATTATTGTGATGCCTTAAAAGCGTCTGGTAAAGCCACGCAAATTCAACAAAAAACGGGGCTCATTATTGATGCCTATTTTTCTGCAACAAAACTTAAATGGATCTTAGATCATGTTGCTGGTGCTAGAGCCAAAGCGGAGCGTGGTGACTTACTATTTGGCACCATTGATAGTTGGTTGGTTTGGAAATTAACCAATGGGCAAGTGCATACCACCGATGTTTCTAATGCTTCGCGTACCATGTTATTTAATATTCATACGCTTCAATGGGATACTGAATTATTATCTCTCTTTGATATTCCATTGAGTATGTTGCCTACTGTAAAAAGTAGCAGTGAAATTTATGGATATACGCAAACTATTTTAACGGCGCACAATATTCCTATTGCAGGTATTGCTGGTGATCAACAAGCTGCTTTATTTGGTCAACAATGTACATTACCTGGGATGGTTAAAAATACCTATGGTACGGGTTGTTTTATGCTCATGAATACGGGCACTAAACCAGTTAGTTCTACCCATAATTTATTAACCACTATTGCCTGGCAAATAAATGGGGAAACACAATATGCATTGGAGGGTTCTGTTTTTATTGCTGGGGCGGTTGTGCAATGGTTAAGGGATGGGCTTAAAATAATTCGAAGTTCTGCCGAAGTAGAAATATTGGCTTCTCAAGTTGAACAAACCGATGGGGTGTATATTGTTCCTGCTTTTGCCGGCCTTGGTGCACCTTATTGGAATCAACATGCACGTGGTACCATCGTGGGCATTACTCGGGGAACTACCAACTGCCATATTGCTCGGGCTGCTGTAGAAAGTATTGCATATCAAACCATGGATTTATTAAAAGCCATGGAAGCCGATTCGGGTATTTCTATTAAGGAGCTTAGGGTAGATGGAGGTGCTACCACCAACAATATGTTAATGCAGTTTCAAAGTGATTTATTGCAAACCAATGTAATAAGGCCTACTACTGTAGAAACCACTGCATTGGGGGCTGCTTATTTAGCCGGCTTGGCAGTAGGCTATTGGGCAAATATGGATGAAATTCAAACACTTTGGCAAAAAGAACGCATGTTCACTCCTCAAATGTCCATTGCAGAAAAAGATCAGTTGGCCGCTGGTTGGGCAAAAGCTGTAGGTGCTGCCATGAGTTTTTAATTTTTTTACTCATTATATTAAGTAATTTTACTCTTTTTATTGAGTAAATAGTAAAATATGTTTCAAAGATCTCATTTTCAAATACTTGTAAATAGAATCAATGAACCTAGAAAGTTCATTCAGGTGATTACTGGTCCTCGTCAGGTAGGTAAAACCACGCTTGTACATCAAGCTTCGGCTAGTTTTACCTTTCCGTATATGTTCGTTTCTGCCGATGCTGTTTCTTTGGGTAGCAGTGTATGGCTTAAACAGCAATGGGATATTGCAAGAATTAAAATGGCCCAAGAAAATTCGAATGATTTTGTTTTGATCATAGATGAGATTCAAAAAATTGATCAGTGGAGTGAAACGGTGAAATTATTGTGGGATGAAGATTCTAGGGTTCATCGTAATCTTAAATTAATCCTGTTGGGTTCCTCTAGATTATTAATTCAAAAAGGATTAACAGAGTCTTTGGCTGGTAGATTTGAAATGATTAACATGGGTCATTGGAGTTTTATCGAAATGCAAGAAGCATTTGGATTTACAGTAGATGATTTCTGTTGGTTTGGAGGATACCCCGGAACTGCCTCCTTAATAACAGATGAATTTAGATGGAAAGATTACGTGTTAAATGCTTTAATTGAAACAAGTATTTCAAAAGATATTTTAATGCTCACCAGAATTGATAAACCTGCACTAATGAAAAATTTATTTGAATTAGGTTGCCTTTATTCTGGTCAAATATTGTCGTACACCAAAATGATTGGCCAGTTGCAAGATGCTGGTAATACTACTACATTAAGCCACTACTTGAGCCTCTTGCATTCGGCTGGGTTGTTGGCTGGAATTGAGAAATATGCAGGGGATATTATTAGAAAAAGATCTTCCAGTCCTAAATTTCAAGTACACAATACTGCATTAATTAGTGCTCAAATGCGTGATAATAAAAATACCATTCAAGCAGATTCTTCCCGTTGGGGAAGAATGGTTGAATCTGCTATAGGAGCACATTTGCTGAACGCCACTTTACATGGGAAAATGAATTTATTTTATTGGAGAGAAAAAAATGAAGAGGTAGATTTTATAGTAGAAAAAAATGGCGAAGTAATTGCATTAGAAGTTAAAAGTAGTGGTGGAACATCTCTTAAAGGACTGAAGGCTTTGAGCAATGCTTTTCCTGTAAAAAAATCGCTATTAGTAGGTGATGCTGGTATTCCAGTAAATGAGTTTTTAAAAATCAATCCCTTAGAATTATTTTAAATAGTATTGGTTCATGAACAGAGAAGTAATGCTTGCTCAACTTGCAGCAAATGAGCAGCAACCATTTGATATGGTTATTATTGGTGGGGGCGCTACTGGCTTGGGTGCTGCGGTGGATGCCGCTGCTCGTGGGTATAAAACCTTATTGGTAGAACAATATGATTTTGGTAAGGGCACTTCTAGTAGATCTACTAAATTGGTGCATGGTGGTGTACGATATTTAGCCCAAGGAAATATTAAATTAGTAAGAGAAGCTTTACGTGAACGGGGTTGGTTGTTAAAAAATGCGCCACAGCTTACTTCTATACAACCCTTTGTGGTACCCGTTTTTAGCTGGTGGGAGAAAATATATTATAGCATTGGGCTTAAAGCGTATGATATTTTGTCGGGCAAATTATCATTGGGTAAAACCAGCTTGCTCAACAAAAAACAAACCATCCAACACCTGCCTGCCATCAATCCCCAAAAACTAGTGGGTGGCATTTTATATTACGATGGTCAATTTAATGATAGTGCCCTTTGTGCTGCATTGGCTGTTACGGCGGTTAAACAGGGTGCAATCATATTGAATTATACAAAAGCTACTGGCTTTATAAAAGAAAATGAACTTATTACAGGGGTACATATCGTTGATACTATTGCTAATAAGGCTTACAGTGTAAAGGCTAAAGCCGTCATTAACGCAACAGGCGTTTTTACTGATGCTATTTTACAAATGGATAATATTAATACTGATTTATTAGTTACTCCTTCGCAAGGAATTCATTTAGTAGTGGATGCCCATTTTTTCCCGGGCAAAAATGCGTTGATGATTCCTAAAACAGATGATGGCCGTGTGTTATTTGCTGTGCCTTGGTTACATAAAGTGGTGATTGGCACAACCGATACGCCGGTTGATATTATTCAAGTAGAACCCATTGCCTTAGAAGAAGAAATTGAGTTTATTATTGCGCATATTAATCGGTATACTACTGCTGCTATTACACGAAAAGATATTAAAAGTGTTTTTGCTGGCCTTCGTCCTTTGGTAAGAACTGCTGGTACAACGTCTACTGCCTTACTTTCTCGCGATCATACTTTGGTTGTTGCTCCTAGTAAATTGGTAACCATTACGGGTGGTAAATGGACTACGTACAGAAAAATGGCCGAGGATGCGGTGAACAATGCGGTTTTTGTATCGAAACAAACTCGCAAAAAAAACTGTATCACAAGTTCACTTGCCATTGGTAATGCTGCTGAAAAAAAAGAAATTATTGAAAAATTAATTGCTGCCGATAATGAATTGGGGCAAGTGTTACACAAAAATTATACTTTTCTTAAAGCCGAAGTGGTTTATGCCTGTTTATACGAAATGGCCATCACTCCAGAAGATTTTTTAGCTCGAAGAATTCGCTTGCTTTTTTTAGATGCGGCTGCTGCTATGGACATTGCCGAAATGGTTACCCAATTAATGGCTAAAACCCTTCACCAAAACCAGCAATGGGTTACAGAGCAAGTTTCTTCATTTAAATCACTTGCTCATCCATATTTACTTACGTAAATTACTGTACCATTCATTTTAAATTGCTTGCTGTATGAATATATATATTGCCGAAATAGTAGGAACTGCTTTATTAATTACCATGGGAAATGGGGTGGTAGCCAACGTGGTTTTGCATAAAACAAAAGGGAATAATGGGGGATTAATTGCCATCACTTTTGGTTGGGCCATTGGTGTATTTATAGGGGTGCTTACTACTGCTAATATTAGTGGTGCTCACCTTAATCCTGCCGTATCTATTGGGTTAGCCATGATTGGTAAATTTAGTTGGACCTTGGTGCCAGGTTATTTATTGGCTCAATTAATAGGGTCTATGTTGGGGGCTTTGATGGTTTGGTTAATTTATCGCCCACATTTTGATGAAACAAAAGATGCGGCTACTCAATTGGCTGTATTTAGCACGGCGCCTTCTATTCGTAATGCTACGCAAAATTTTACAACAGAATTTTTAGCCACTTTTATTTTTATGCTCACGGTTTTATTCATCACAAAATCTACCAATAGCTTGGGCTCTTTAGATGCATTGCCTGTTGCCTTGGTGGTACTGGGTATTGGTCTTAGTTTGGGTGGGCCTACTGGTTATGCTATAAATCCGGTGCGAGATTTAGGGCCTCGTATTATGCATAGTATATTACCCATTAAAGGAAAGGGGAGTAGTGATTGGCAATATGCTTGGATACCCATTATTGCGCCATTGGCTGGGGCTATTGCGGCTGCCTTATTATATCAATTTTTGGTAAATAGCTAATAAGTAATTGTTAAGTGTACGTTGTTAAACTACTTGAAGTAATACATTGTTAAAATGGTTGCCTTACTTCATAAACGGAAGTTTAAATGGATTGTTTACTGGCTTGCGTTTCTTTTCTGGAGGTGCTGGTTGTTGATATTCTGCGTAATAAATTTTTAGCAGAATAATAAAATAAGAAATAATCAATGGCCCAAAAATTAATCCGGTTATTCCAAAATATTGCAGCCCCATGATTACGCCCAATACGGTAACAATCGGATGTACATCGGCCATTTTTTTGGCCAACACAAAACGAATTACATTGTCTATTGATCCTAAAAATAAAAAGCCCCAAACTATAATGGCAATTCCTTGCCAAGTGTTGCCATCAGCTAGTTGATACACGGCAATGGGTACCCATACTAGGCCTGTACCTATAATGGGTATAATAGATGCAAAGCCTGTTAATACTGCCCAAAAACCCGATTCATTTACACCAGTAACAAAAAAGGCGATATAAGCAAATAATCCTTGTGCTACTGCTATTAATGGCACGCCCACTGCATTGCTAAATGTTTGCGCTTTTAATTCATCTCCAAATAGTTGAATTTTTTCTCTTTTAAATGGCAGATATAATATAATGGCTGCTTCCATTCTATTGATATTCATAATCATGAAGTATAAAAAGAAATACATCATGGCTATGGAACTTAATAAATTTAATCCTTGATTTAATAGGCTAGATAAAAAATTAGTAATCAATCCCTGCACCTGGGCTAAATTTTTTTCACTTAGTAAGGTAAAATGAAATTGATCTCTCAATTGTATATCTAAATTTTTTAATGGGGCCAATAAAATGCTGGTATTTTCAGATACCGTAAGTGCTTTTTGATACAACATTCCCACTAGCATAGAAATGGGCAAGAGGATAATAAAGAAAGATATTATAATAACTAAAATAGCTGCTGCACTTTTGCTCCATTTTCTTTTTTTTATCAAATAAGTTACCGGGTGTTTACTTAATACATAAAACATGGTAGCTGCTAAAAAGGCAGTAGTAAAGGCAGATAAACTCACCAATATGAATGAGCCTACCACTAATATGGTTGCTAAAAAAAAATATCTATTTATCTTAATCTCTTGCTGCATTTGAACTAACTTGTAACAAATGTATTGTTTTCAAATTTAAATAGCTTTCACATGATTAACAACAACCAATTTGTAGCAGGCTTATTGCTGGGTGCTTTAGCGGGAACTGCCTTGGCGCTCTATTTAAATAGTGATAAGGGCAAACAATTTTTAGCCGATGTTGAGTTGGATACCGAAAACCTGAAGCAAGAGGTAAATGAACATTTAGATGATGTTGGAGAATCTTTACAGCAAGTGTTATCTAAAGCCAAAAAATTGGTTGCCGACCTTGAACAAAAATTAGCAAGTACTTAAACTTTTTATATGGCTTCTAGCAATCCATTTTTTTCTGATGCCAAAAAAGATTTGGAAGAATACCTACAAAATAGGGTGTTGCTGTTTAAAATGCAGGCTGCCGACGCATCTTCTAAACTGGTGGCTAGGCTTACGGTAGTAATTCTATTGGGTCTAATGGCTTTTTCTGTACTCTTTTTTGTAAGCATCATGGCGGGTTACTTTTTTGCCAGGCTTACGGGCAGTATTGAGTGGGGATTTGCTATTATTGCTGGCATCTACTTTCTCCTATTTCTTTTTTTCTTTATGATGCGTAAAAAATTAACCCAATCTATTACCAATTCTATTGTTCAAATTTTATTTAAAAACGATGAATAGCTTTCAGCCATCCGATATTCATAGCCACGAGCAGTTAAAACTAGCCATTGAGCAATTAAAACAAACCATTCAAGAGCAAGAAACGGCTATAGCAAATAAAGTGCATCAAGTGCCTGCTGAACTGTTGAAATCTGCCTCTGGCGCCATTCTTCCTGCCATGCTTCAAACGGCCACTTTGTCGGGATTTTGGAATTTATTGAAGCTTGTACCTGTTGCCCAATCCTTGTTTTCCCTTTTTAGAAAAAAAACCAGCAAATAGCCCCCTTTTTTTAGCTTCATCCCCTTACCTTTGCCGCCAAATAAGGGCCCAATGGGTCTTAACTATTTTAAAACATAATTATATCTCCTGATATGGCCACGAAAGGGAAAATTAAACAGATTATTGGTGCGGTTGTAGACGTTCATTTTCCGGACGAAAATACATTGCCCGAAATTTACAATGCCTTGGAAATTACCAGAGAAAATGGTGAGAAACTGGTGCTTGAAGTGCAACAACACCTTGGTGAAGACAGTGTTCGTACCATTGCGATGGACGGTACAGAAGGTTTGGTTAGGGGCATGACTGTTATTGATACAGGTAAAGCCATTGCCATGCCCGTGGGGGAAGGTATTAATGGTCGTTTATTTAATGTTACGGGAGATGCCATTGATGGATTGCCTCAAATTAGTAAAGAAGGTGGTAGACCCATTCACAATAAACCCCCTTTATTCGAAAACTTGAGCACTGCCTCCGAAATTTTGTTTACGGGTATTAAAGTGATTGATTTAATTGAGCCTTATGCCAAAGGGGGTAAAATTGGTTTGTTTGGTGGTGCGGGTGTTGGTAAAACCGTTTTAATTCAAGAGCTCATTAATAATATTGCGAAAGGCCATGGTGGTCTTTCTGTATTTGCTGGTGTGGGTGAGCGTACTCGTGAAGGAAATGATTTGTTGCGTGAAATGATTGAAGCAGGTATTATGAAATACGGCGACAATTTTAAACATAGCATGGAAGAAGGTGGATGGGATCTTTCTAAAGTGGATATGGAAGGGTTGAAAGAATCTAAAGCTACTTTTGTATTTGGTCAAATGAACGAACCTCCAGGTGCTCGTGCTCGTGTGGCTTTGAGTGGTTTAACTATTGCCGAATATTTTCGTGATGGGGATGGCACTGGTAAGGGAAAAGACATCTTGTTTTTCGTAGATAATATTTTCCGTTTTACACAAGCCGGTTCTGAGGTATCCGCTTTATTGGGTCGTATGCCTTCTGCGGTTGGATATCAGCCTACTTTGGCTACCGAAATGGGTTTGATGCAAGAGCGTATTACCTCTACCAAAAATGGTTCTATCACTTCTGTGCAAGCAGTATATGTGCCTGCCGATGACTTAACCGATCCAGCCCCTGCTACTACTTTTGCGCACTTAGACGCTACTACGGTATTAAGTAGAAAAATTGCCGATTTAGGAATTTATCCTGCAGTAGATCCTTTAGATTCTACTTCTAGAATTTTAACTCCTGCCATTGTGGGTGAAGCGCATTATGAATGTGCCAATAGAGTAAAATTAATTTTACAACGTTACAAAGAATTACAAGATATTATTGCCATCCTTGGTATGGATGAGTTAAGTGAGGAAGATAAAATGACGGTTCAGCGTGCTCGTAAAGTACAACGTTTTTTATCTCAACCTTTTCATGTTGCCGAGCAGTTCACTGGTTTAAAAGGGGTATTTGTAAGTATCGAAGATACTATTCGTGCTTTTAACGCAATTATGGATGGTGAAGTAGATGAATATCCAGAAGCTGCCTTTAACTTGGTAGGTACTTTAGAAGATGCCATGGAAAAAGGTAAGAAAATGATTGATGCCGCTAAAGGATAATGAATATTGAACATACAGATGATCATACCAGTTGATCATTCAGATTGATCTTGAAGTTGGAATAAATTTTTTTAATAATGATTGTAGAAATATTAACACCAGAAAAAAAACTATATAGCGGCGATGCTTATGGTGTGCAACTGCCTGGTATCAGTGGCTTGTTTGAAGTGTTAAACAATCACGCACCCATGGTGAGTGCGTTGGGTAAGGGCAATTTAAAAATTTTAATGAACCCCAAAGAGTTTACTCATTTTAGTATTCAAAGCGGATTTGTAGAAGTGCTCAATAACAAAGTAACCGTGTTGGTTGAGGGGGCAGTGGAGCTCTAAATCTTCTCAATAAAATTTGAACAGCTCCTCACTTGAGGGGCTGTTTTTATTTAGTCTATAAAATACATATCAATATCCCCTCCCATCAAGGATTGTACGATGTCTAATGTTCCGTTTAATTTCTTGGCTATATCTAATGCTTTCCTATGGTACGCTATAGCCAGATCGGATAAAATTTAATAGATTTTGCAGAATATAGATTGTCCGATAATTTAAATTTTAACCAATGGAAAAAATTATAGGTAGGGAAATAGAACAAAAGCAATTAAAAAATATCATTGAATCAAATGATGCGGAGTTGCTTTCGAAAATTTTTGGAATACATGGGCTTCAAAAGAAAAAAAATTGGTAGTAGTCATTTGTGGGTCAGCCGCAGCATGGATGATCAGGAATATCATTTATAATAAAGGGGGGCTTCATAACAGAGTTACCAGAAAGATACGCCTCATGCCATTTACTTTAGGTGAATCAGAAGAATTTTTGAAAGAAAGAAAAATCATACTTGATAGGTATCAATTAATTCAACTCTATATGGTGATGGGGGGAGTGCCTCAATATTTGAAAATGATAGAAAGAGGGGAGAGCTCAATGTTGGCAATTGACAGAATTTGCTTTACGAAAGATGGATTTTTAAATGATGAGTTTAGAAATTTATTTAGCTCCTTATTTGATGATGCCGCTGTGCATGTGAATATTATTAAAACATTAGCAAAAAAAGGGAAAGGGCTTACTCGGAATGAAATGATTGAAACATGTAAATTAAAATCTGGTGGCGGAATTTCTCAAGTATTAGATGAGCTTGCAGAATCTGGATTTATAGGAATATTTACCCCCTATGGCAAAACAGCAAAGGACAGTGTTTATAAATTAGTAGATGAGTATACACTGTTTTATACAAAATTCATTGAGCATGGCAAACTAAAAGGAGCTGGTAGTTGGGCAAAATATTCAAGAACACAATCTTGGACTAGTTGGAGCGGTTTTGCGTTTGAAAATATTTGTTTGAAGCATATCATGCAATTAAAAAGTACATTAGGTATTGCGAGTGTACATACTGAGCATTATATGTGGCGTTACACACCCAAAAAAGATGAAACAGGCGCTCAAATTGATCTATTAATTGACAGGCAGGATATGTGTATTAATTTATGTGAGATGAAATTTTCAAATACTGAGTTTGAGATAACAAAATCGTATGCAAAAGAGCTTCAAACAAAAATGAATGTCTTTAGCGAAAAAACTAAAACACGTAAAACCCTCTTTTTAACACTGGTTACAACGAATGGTGTTAAAAACACTGGAAATTATATTGGGCTAATCCAAAATGTAGTTAAAATGGAGGCTTTGTTTACATGATTTTTTACTCCCGTTAA
>JAVHPL010000037.1:18016-22557 GCA_036170555.1 Sediminibacterium sp.
TTAAGTTATCAACAAGTGATATGGCTCAAAAACTATACACACAAAAAGACTTTGTTGATTTTGCTGGTTCTTTTGCAAAAAATTTCAAGTATTTAGCTGATTATTATCATAATCCCTGGATATTAAGTAACAAGGAAACATTTATTCAAACAGTAAGAAATGCTGGTGATAATGAGGCATTGGTTGAATCTGCACATGCTAAATTTAGATTAAGTCTAAAAGAAATTAATATGAGAAAAAATCTTCTTGATAACGATGTTCTCCAACTGTATAAAAGTCAACCTGAATTATTGAATTATAATGAACAAGAGTTTTGGTTAATAATTAAACAAAGTATAACATTGCTTAAGCACCAGAATGTAAGTAATTTAGTACATTCAAATAGTTCAGGTATGGCTAGTACTGCAATTAGTTTAGATGAAGTATGGGATTGCTTAAAAGATGCTGTAGGTTTAGGGGCAGGCTCTATGTTAGGCATTGCCGGACTTCATGCGCTCGCTCAGAAAAAAGGAATACAGAAGGCAGTAGTATCATTTGCTTCTATTATGGCTAGAAATATGGGTTATATTGGATTAGCAATTACTGTATTTGATTTTTCATCTTGTATGTATAAAGAATCAATGGATTAGTGAATATTTTAATTTACTCAATCATGAAAACTTTTTCAACGAATAACTTTTTGATTATTTTTCTTCTATTGCACGGGATTGTAATCAATTTTATACTCTTCCCAGTCCTATTTGCTTATTCAAAATTGAGCAATGTTAATTACTTAAATCTTGATGAATGGGTAAAATCAATTTGTATTAATTTTTTGTTTTGGCAGGTTTTGGATTACTTATCTAAAGAAAATAATGTTCAGTTTAATGGCTTTCATTTAAGGAGTGAATTGAAGAAAATTCCAATACTTGTTAAGGTAAATAAGTTGTTTTTTAGAATTTTTTCGTCTGTAAGATTGCGTAATTATGTTTTAAATTTAGCAATCTGGATGATTATTATTTTCAACTTGTTAGTGCCAATTTTGTTGGTATTTGTTTTTCATATTAAGCTTAATTTCACATTCTTCTGTTTATGGTTTATTTTATTCCAAATTGTTTTTTTTATATTTTTCTACTTAAATAAATATTTCCCAGAGGCAAAAGATAAATATGAAAACAAGTTTCAATCTCCTTGGTTCATTGATATAGTAGTTTTTAAACTTCTTGGTAACAAAAGTTAGTGCAATAATTCGGGGACATTGTTTTACAATGTCTCCGAATTATTCAATTCAATTGCGGATCGGTTGGATAGTTGCTCATGAGTGCATATTCGCCCCCTAGGTTATGTAAACTTTTTTTCCAGATATCCCGTTCATTTGGATGAAATACCATATTGCTTTTTGCATCGGTAACAATCCAACTTTTTTCTTCTACTTCTTCTTCTAATTGCCCTGTACTCCATCCGCTATACCCCACAAAAAATCGAATATCATTCGGGCTTATTTTTTTCTGCCTCAATAAATGAATTACCAAATCAAAATCTCCTCCCCAAAAAATTCCCTTGGCTACTTCTATTCCATCAGGAATTAACACTCCATTTCTATGAATAAAATGCAAGTCGTTCTGTTGTACTGGGCCACCTTCATAAACGGCTAAATCTAAGCCATTGGCTTGTTCTACTATGTTTCCCAAAAATGGGCCAATACGCTTATTTAATACTAAACCAAATGCCCCTTCTGTATTGTATTCACATAGCAAAATAACCGAACGGGCAAAATTGGGATCTTTTAAAAAAGGGTCTGATAATAATAATTTACCTGCTGATAATTCCATTTAATTATTGCTTTAAATCAATTTAAATAAACCTTTGCAAAATGTACATTTAGTGCAATTAAAAATTTACATAAGCTACATTCAAAACTGCGCTTATTTTATGGCTATTTCTACTTCTACTTTGTGCTAATTTATTTATAATTTGCGTCTACTTCATTTATTAGAAAAGATAAATAAAAGCATTTTTTTGTTAAAAAAAAGCTTTCCATACCCACTATATTTAAAAACGGTCTATTAAAAGTATATTTGTATCCAATGAAGCGAATTTTCCCTCTGATTGTAGTATTAATATTACTGTCCCTAACTGGGCTGATTATATTGCAGATATCCTGGTTTGAAAACTTGTTTGAAGTAACCCAAACCCAGTTATATACCAAAATTAATGATGCTGGGTTTACCGTAGCTACCAATTTGGGCAAAGAAAATTATACTGGTCAAGTATTACGCGGTTTATCTAGACGAGGAGGGTTGAAATTGGGTGGTGAATTTCCTTTATATGTGTTAAAACAACCTACGCTGGATGAAAAATTTACTCCAGACGATATTCATAGTAAAATTCAAAAGCAGTTTGATAGGCTCAACTTAAATAACTTGAAATTTGAATTTGCTATCACCAATACAACCGATGATTATGAAATGATGAGTAAAGGGTATGAGCGAGAATTTTGGGATACCGTAAATAATAAAAGAGGATATTATGCTATTCTGCCTGAAAATACCGATGTAGAAACAGTAAGTAGTTTTGAGAAGCTTATTTTAATTGTTCCGGATATTCAAAAACAGGTTTGGCAATCTCTTCGTTGGATTTTATTTGGGGCTGTTATTTTTATGCTTATTATCATTGCTGCTTTTTATGTAACGGTTAAAACATTACTGAATCAAAAAAAATTAAGTCAAATAAAAAGTGATTTCATCAATAATATGACGCACGAATTTAAAACACCCCTGGCTACTATTTCTTTAGCAGTTGATGCATTGGGGAATGAAAAAGTGCAAAACAATAAGGAGAAGTCTTCTTATTTTACTAAAATTATTAAAGAGGAAAACAACCGCATGAATAAACATGTGGAAACTATACTGCAAGCGGCTTTTATAGAAAAGCAAGAATTAAAATTAAACTTGTCTTTATTGAATGTTCATGAAATGATTGAACAAGTAATGAATAATTTTAAACTTCAACTGAACGATAAAAATGCACAATTTCAATTGTTGTTAAATGCAAAAAATGATCATATAAGTGGGGATGAAGTTCATTTTAGTAATTTAATTTCTAACTTAGTAGACAATGCAATTAAATATTCTGCCGATAATTTATTCATAAAAATTTCTACCCATAGTACTCGAAATTATTTAGTAATACAAATTGAAGACAATGGAATTGGGATGAGTAAAGAAAGTACGAAACGCATATTCGAAAAATTTTATAGGGCCCATACTGGTAATTTACACAATGTAAAAGGTTTTGGCCTGGGTATGAGTTATGTAAAAACCGTTATTGATGCGCACAAAGGCAAAATTAAAGTTGAAAGTACTTTAGGTAAAGGAACTGCTTTTATTATTGAAGTTCCTTTGGCTCAGGAATAAGATTTTTACTTACAAATATTTCTAAGCTGGCCATTACTGTTTAGTAAGTTCAAGTAATAAGTGCAATTTTTTGTTGTAGCACTTGATTATTAGTTTTCTTACAAACCAATTTTCAAAACCAAACATTTTTGCATAGAATTTGATTGATTAAAAAATACTTAAAAGGTAAATACGCAATCAAAAATGTATAGAACTATTGGTGAGTTAAAATTTTCAATCTCTTCCATAAAAAATAGCTATCTTAACTGTGAATTTATTTATCACTCAATTTCTCGTATGAAAAATTTTGTTTTCAAACTTATTGTTGTACTTGGCTCTTTCATAATTACTCCATGCTCTTACGCTCAAAACTGTAAGGTATTAGATAAGGATTTAGTGGGAACTTACACTGGAGATTGTAAAAATGGTAAAGCTGAAGGCGTAGGAAAAGCGGTTGGAACCAATACTTACGAAGGAGAATTTAAATTGGGCTACCCCGATGGGGTTGGCATGTATACCGATGTAAAAGGCAATAGTTACAAAGGAAGTTTTAAAAAAGGAAAGCGGGAAGGAGATGGAGTAGCCGTGGTAATGAATGAAAAAGGGGAACCTACCACCGTTAAAGGGTTTTGGAAAAAAGATAAGTATATTGGTGAATTTGAATACGTTTATAAAATTACCAATAAAACCTTTATGGTTAGTTCGGCTACCGTAGTGGCAGAACCTGCAAACCCTGTGCCTACCATTGAAGTGAACCTGGAAAGTGTTACAGGAGGTTCTGTTGACTTGCACGGAGATATCCCTAAACCCACACTTACCGAAACCATTTTTTTAAGTGGAAGTTATCAAAATATGAATACAATTACTTCACAACAAAAACGTAATACCTATATTCTTCAAAATTTAATTTACCCTGCTTCTATCATTTTTAAAATTGGCTCAGAAGAAGTGCAAGTAAACTTTAATGAGAAAAAAAATTATAAACTTACCATTGTGTTGCGCAGTTAATTTTTTTCATTGATAGCTATATTCTTAGTATCAATTCAACCAATTCGTTCAATCTTCTTAAGCCGCAGAAATGCGGCTTTTTTATTTTATATATTTGATTCACCGAACCCAAGTTTCTTCATTTACAATAGATTATACAACAAGTGGTGATTAAAAAAC
>JAVHPL010000038.1:0-5231 GCA_036170555.1 Sediminibacterium sp.
TAATTCCACTTTCGGCTTCACCTGCTGCTATCACTGCTGCATGCACTTTATCTCCATACATTCCCTTTCCTCCATATTTGGGTAGTAATGCAGGGTGTATATTTACGATGCGCTGTGGGTAGGCTGCCACCAATACTTCGGGCACTTTCCATAAAAATCCGGCTAAAACTATAAAATCAATTTTATGCTGTTTTAGGGCCAAAATGCAGCTTTTTTCACTAAAAAAGCCCTGTTTTTCTATTAAAATGGCCTCAATTCCCCATTTTTTGGCTATTTCCAATACCCCAGCACCGGGCTTATTACATACAATCAATGCCACTTTAATGCGGTCACTATCCTTAAAATAGTCCATTATTTTATCTGCATTACTGCCAGCTCCAGAAGCAAAAATGGCCAAATGTATCATGTGCTGAACTTTAGGTTGGGTTATTTTTTGCGCATTTTTTGCCATATCCGGCCCAAATACCCCCTAAAAAAAGGGTACTGCCCAAAGGGGATACTCACCACCAAAACACAAATGGGCCACAAAATGGTCATTAACAATATATATATTATCACATATTCTGTTCCTCGTTCTATGGGAGTGGATTGCAATACTTGTTTGGCTAAATAACTACACAAGCTTCCTCCCAATGTAAAAGTGGATACTATTAAGATAAACTGAAACCAGCTTACCTTCCATTTCTCTTTTAGTTGTTTAAACATTTGGCAAATGTGTATTAAAATGTTCATCCTTAAGGTACTGCCTACAAAAAAAGTTATAACTGATTGTGTATTTGTCACATTCGTATCATATTTTTGCCCCCGTTCACGGATATTTTTCCACCCCAGAACCATGATGTGCTTATGTTAGTGTTTAGATCCATAGCCAAAAACAGCCTTAGGGCCCTTTTTTTTCTGCTCAGTGTAAGTTTCAGCCTTGCTGCAAAAGCACAAGACGGTAAAGCACTTTTTAGTGCTAATTGTGCCTCTTGCCATGCTGTTCATAAAAAGCTTACTGGGCCTGCATTAGCCGGCGTTGAAGACCGCTGGACCGATAAAAATAAACTCTACGCCTGGGTTAAAAACAGCGCTGCGTTTTTAAAAACAGGGGATGCCTATGCCAATAACTTGTACAAAGAGTACAATGGTATTGCCATGAATGCTTTTCCTAATTTTAAAAATGAAGAGATTGATGCTATCCTAGCCTATATCAAAACGGTTCCTGCTCCCGGCGCTGCGGCCCCTGGTGCTGCTACCGCTGCTGCCCCTGTGGAAGGGGACAATACTTTGTTGTTTGGTATTCTTTCCTTAGTTCTAGCCGTTGTGGCTTTGATTATGTTGCAAGTGAATGCCAATCTTAAAAGATTATCCGACGAAAAATTAGGTAATCCTTATTTAACGCCTATCCCTTTTTACAAAAACAAAAATTATATTGCCATGCTTTCGGTGGTTTTGTTTTTAGTGGGTGGTTATCTTACTACTAAGGGCGCAATGGGTATAGGCAGAAGTCAAAACTATCAACCAGAACAACCAATTTACTATTCGCATAAAGTACATGCAGGTGCTAACCAAATTAACTGTCAATACTGTCACTCTGGTGTTGCTCAAGGTAAACAAGCTACTATTCCTTCGGTTAATGTTTGTATGAACTGTCACATGGCTATCAACGAATACAAGGGTGAAAAAATGTTTAATGAAGCGGGTGAAGTAGTAGATGGTACTGCTGAAATTAAAAAATTATACAAATACGCTGGCTTCGAAGAAGGTAAACCTTGGGATGCTAACAAAGCCAAGCCAATTGAATGGGTGCGTATTCATAACCTTCCCGATCACGTTTATTTTAACCACGCTCAACACGTTAATGCAGGTCAAGTGGCTTGTCAAACCTGTCATGGTGAAATTCAAAAAATGGGTGAAGTAAAACAGTTTACCGATCTCAGCATGGGCTGGTGCGTGAACTGTCACCGCGAAACGAAAGTTCAATTTAAAAGCAATGGTTTCTATAGCATCTACGAAAAATACCATGCAGATCTTAAAAGTGGTAAAATAGATAGCACTAAAGGAATTACGGTTGAAAAAATTGGTGGTACTGAGTGTCAAAAATGTCACTATTAATCCACTTGGTTTATAAAATAACAATTGGGTTTATTAAATATATCATTCGAACCGTGAAAGCTTAATGCTTTCAACTGTTAATTAATAATTATGGAGCAAAAAAAGCACTGGCAAAGTTTTGGAGAGCTGAACATGTCTGATTCGTTCAACAAAGACGTGAAAGACGAGTTTAATGAATCGCTTCCATTGGTAGAAGATGAGGGTAAGAGTTTTCTTGAAGCCAAAGCGCCTCGTAGAGACTTTCTTAAATATTTAGGCTTTAGTACGGCTGCCGCCGCTGCTGCTGCAAGCTGCGAAATGCCTGTTAAAAAAGCCATTCCTTTTGCTAATAAGCCAGAAGATGTGGTGCCGGGTATTGCTAAATATTATGCAACTACTTATGTTCAAAACGGTGATACCATCAGCGTTTTAGCTAAAGTGCGTGATGGCAGGCCCATTAAATTAGAAGGAAACGATCTTAGCCCTATTACCAAAGGGGGTACTTCGGCTAGGGTGCAAGCTGCTGTATTAGATTTGTACAATACATCTCGTCTTCGCTTTCCTACCATGGATGGCAAAGAAGTTAGTTTTGAAACTGCCGATAAAGATATTGCTGCTTCTATTAGTGGTTCGGTTGTGTTGTTAACTAGCACTATCACTTCTCCTTCTACTAAACAAATTATTTCGCAATTTTTAGCTAAATATCCAGGTTCTAAACATATTGTGTATGATGCCATTTCATACAGTGGAATGTTATTGGCCAACGAAGCTACTTATGGTGTTCGAGCCTTACCTTCTTATCGTTTTGATAACGCCAAAGCCATTGTGAGCCTTGGTGCAGACTTTTTGGGTACTTGGTTAAGTCCTGTTGAATTTGCCAAGCAATATGCGGTTGGTAAAAAATTAGACGAGAAAAAACCCGAAATGAGCAAGCATATTCATTTTGAATCTGTTGCTTCTTTAACTGGTTCTAATGCAGATGAAAAATACTTGCACCGTCCTTCCGAAACGGCTGCCATTGCTACTGCTTTACTAAGTGCAGTAAATGGTGTAGCAGTTACCGGAATTGAAGATGCTAAATTAAAAGCGGGTATTGAAGCTGCTGCAAAAGCGCTGAATGCACATAAAGGTGCTGCCTTGGTTGTTGCTGGCAGCAATGATGTAAACGTTCAAATTATTGTGAACGCTATCAACAATGCCATTGGTGCGGTGGGTACTACCATTAACTGGGCACAAACCAATAACACTCGTGTTGGTATTGACGCTCAGTTTACTCAATTGGTTGCCGATATGAATGCAGGTTCTGTTGGTACTTTACTTATTTACGGTGCTAACCCTGCCTACAGTTGGTACGATGCCAATAAATTTATTACAGGGTTAAAGAAAGTTAAAACGGCAGTGTCTTTTGCTTCAGAATTAAATGAAACGGCTCAACTTTGTAAATACGTTTTACCCGATCATCATTTCTTAGAAAGCTGGGGCGATGCCGAAGCTAAATCGGGTAATTTCTCTTTTATTCAACCTACTATATATCCTTTATTTAAAACGCGCCAGTTTCAGGATAGCCTGTTAAAATGGAGTGGTGCAACAGAAGATTATTTAGCCTACCTGAAAAATTTCTGGAGTGCTAAATTAGGTGGTGTTACTGGTTGGGACAAAGCATTGCAAGATGGTGTGTTCAACGTTGCTGAGCCTGTTGCCAAATCCTTAGCTTTTAACGGTGCTGCTGTTGCTGGTGCTATTGCCGCGGCTAATTCTGCTAAAAAAGGTGGTGCTATTGAATTGGTACTCTACGAAAAAATTGCCATTGGTGCTGGTGAAGGCGCTGCTAACCCTTGGTTACAAGAATTACCAGATCCAGTAACTCGTGCCACTTGGGACAATTATGTTATTGTTTCTCCTGCAATGGCTAAAACCTTGCTGAATATAGATATTACGAACAATGGTCAGGCAGATGCGTATGAAGTAAATCCGCCTAAACCTGTTGTGAAAGTTACGGTTGATGGTAAAACAATTGAGTTACCTGCATTAATTATTCCGGGTACACATCCTAATACCATTGGTATTGCCGTTGGTTACGGACGCAGTGAAAAAATTGGTAAAGCTGCTGAAGGTGTTGGTAAAAATGCTTTCCCTCTTGCCTGCGCTAATGGTACTACCGTTAATTATTTCTGTTCCAATGTTTCCGTTTCTGCAACTGGCGAAAAATATCCGGTTGCTTTAACACAAACACATAGCCGTTACGATACTGCGCAAGGTAACCGTACCGAAGTAATGAAAGAATTAAGCTTAGCTGCTTATAAACATAACCCTACTGAAATTCGTGATGAGCGTGATGCCGAATTAAAACCTTGGGGTGGGTTAGAGAAATTTGAAAGTAAGGGTACTATTTATCCAGTATACGATCGCCCTGGTATTAAATGGGGAATGAGTGTAGACTTAAATACTTGTAATGGGTGTGGTGCTTGCGTGGTGGCTTGTAATGCCGAAAATAATGTTTCTGTTGTTGGTAAACCCGAAGTGTTGCGTGGTCATGAAATGCATTGGTTAAGAATAGATCGCTACTACAGTGGGGATATTGAAAATCCAAATGTAGTTTTCCAACCATTGATGTGTCAACATTGTGATAACGCTCCTTGTGAAAACGTTTGTCCGGTGGCTGCTACCAACCATAGTAGTGAAGGCTTAAACCAAATGACGTATAACCGTTGTATTGGTACAAGATATTGCGCCAACAACTGTCCGTATAAAGTGCGTCGTTTTAACTGGGCCGATTATACAGGTTCTGATAGTTTTGGAGACAACCAAAAAGGTATTGTGAATGATGTGGTAATGGATATGAACGATGATCTTACCCGTATGGTATTAAACCCAGATGTTACAGTTCGTGCTAGAGGGGTTATTGAAAAATGTTCTTTCTGTGTTCAGCGTTTACAAGAAGGTAAATTAAAAGCCAAGAAAGACAGCCGCCCATTAATTGATAGCGATATTAAAGTGGCTTGTCAACAAGCCTGCCCTACAAACGCTATTACTTTTGGTAACGCCAATAGCAAAGAAAGTGCCATCACTTTAAGCAGAATGGAAAATCCGAATCGTCAGTTTTATGTGCTAGAAATGTTGCACGTATTACCTAACGTTACCTATATGGCTAAAGT
>JAVHPL010000039.1:0-5222 GCA_036170555.1 Sediminibacterium sp.
GTGAATTAAAAGTTACTACTACTACAGAAAAAGGTCAAAACCCTAAGATATTTTTAGAAGGTATTGACAAGCAATTGATTGGTCAGGTTGCTGCCAAATTACGCGGATTGCGTAAGCCTGAGCCATACAAAGGAAAAGGTGTGAAATATGCTGGCGAAATCTTAAGAAGAAAAGCAGGTAAAGCAGCAGGTAAATAACAACAAATCAACAAACAAACTTCCGGCCGTATCGGAGGTTACAAATAAAATAAAATGGGTAAACTTATTCAAAGGCAAAAAATCAGATACCGCATACGTAAAAAAATTGCTGGTACAGTTGTAAAGCCTCGCCTAGCAGTATACAGAAGTAATGCAGAAATCTATGCTCAATTAATTGATGATAACAATGGCGTTACATTAGTGGCTGCTTCTTCTCGCGACAAAGATATTGCTGCACAAAAAGTAACTAAAACGGAGAAGTCTAAATTAGTGGGTGCTTCAATTGCTCAAAAAGCGTTAGCCCTTGGGTTAACTACATGTGTTTTTGATAGAGGTGGAAATCTATATCACGGTCGTGTAAAGTCTGTTGCTGACGGAGCAAGAGAAGGTGGACTTCAATTTTAATTTGCTAACATCAATTAATCGCTCAATAAATGTCTAAAGTAAGCGTAAATAAAGTAAAAGCGGGTGGCGACATCGAACTGAAAGATAAAGTAGTTGCCATAAACCGTGTGGTAAAAACCACAAAGGGTGGTCGTACATTCAGCTTTTCTGCTCTTGTAGTAGTAGGTAATGCGAATGGTGTGGTAGGACAAGGACTAGGTAAAGCAAAAGAAGTACAAGAAGCTATTGCTAAAGGTATTGAAGATGCTAAGAAAAATCTAGTGAAGGTACCTGTTATGCATGGCACTATCCCTCACGAACAATGGGCCAAAGAGGGTGCTGCTAAAGTATTAATTAAACCTGCAGCTCACGGTGCGGGTGTTATTGCGGGAGGTAGTATGCGTGCAGTATTAGAAAGTGCAGGTGTTACCGACGTGTTGGCTAAAAGTTTAGGATCTGCCAATCCACATAACGTGGTGAAAGCAACTATCAAAGCTTTAAGCTTACTACGCGAACCAATTCAGGTTGCAAAGGGCCGTACTATTAAATTAAGTAAAGTATTTAACGGATAGATTTAGCCTTAAAGCCATATAAATGGTTTGCGGTGTTCTAATAATATTTTTAGTTATGAAAAAAATTAAGATTACACAAATAAAAAGCGGCATCGACAGATCTGAGCGTCAAAAGCAAACTTTGATTGCTTTAGGTTTAAAAAAGATGAATGCTTCTAAAGAAGTGATAGCTACTCCTCAAATTCTAGGGATGGTAAATAAAGTAAGCCATTTGGTGAAGGTTGAAGAGATTGCATAAGTTTTAAGTTACCTATCAGTAGTTCTATTTTGTTTGTTTTTACAAGCCAACAATGTACACTACTGATTTTTAATTGATACCTTTTTATTCATTAACGCGAGGGGTGATGCCCCGTAAGTTCAAAATCAATAACACATGAAACTACACAATTTAAAACCTGCTGAAGGTGCTGTTAAAAAAGCAATCAGAATAGGAAGAGGTGAAGCATCTGGTAAAGGTGGTACATCTACAAAAGGTAATAAGGGTGGTCAAAGCCGTGCTGGTTACAAAAGTAAAATGGCACATGAAGGTGGTCAAATGCCTATTCAGCGTAGAATTCCTAAACGTGGATTTAAAAATAATAACCGCGTTGAATACAAAGTATTTAACCTTGGTCAATTAGATCAATTGGTAGAGAAATATGGCTTTACTGAAATCTCTTTAGAGAATTTATATATTAATGGTTTAATTAGTAGAACTGATCGTGTTAAAGTATTGGCAACTGGGGAATTAAAAGCCAAGCTAAGTTTTAAAATAAATGCAATTAGTGACAAAGCAAAAACAGCTATTGAAGCTGCTGGTGGTACAGTTGAAATTATCAAGTAATTTTAATGTAAATTGCTATCTGCATACATTATGCAACTTTTGGTTTTTGAGTTTTAACGCCATTTAATTAAGTGAAGTGAAAAAATTAGTTCAGACTTTTAAGAATATTTGGACCATCGAGGAATTACGTAATAAAATTATGATAACCCTCGCATTGGTGTTAACTTACCGATTTGGAACACATATTGTACTTCCTGGTATTGATCCTAATAAGATTGCTGCTGCACAAGCCGCATCAAAGAGCAATGGCCTACTGGGAATTTTTGATATGTTCGCCGGGGGTGCATTTTCTCAGGCTTCTATTCTTGCCTTAGGTATCATGCCTTATATTTCTGCTTCTATCTTTATGCAGTTGATGACCATTTTGGTGCCTCAGTTGCAAAAAGTACAGAAAGAAGGAGAGAGTGGTCGTAAGAAAATAAATCAATGGACACGTTACCTTACTGTAATTGTAACTGCTTTTCAGGCAGGTGCCTATGTTGCCTATCTAAATAGCCCAGGATATGCAGAAGCCATTCTTCCAGCATACAAGCCTTTTTTCTGGTTCTCAACGGTAATTACTTTAACAGCAGGTACTTTGTTTGTAATGTGGTTGGGCGAGAGAATTCAAGACAAAGGTTTAGGAAATGGTACTTCTATTATCATCTTAGTAGGGATCTTAGCAAGATTACCACAATCTATTATTCAAGAGTTTAGTGCCAAAGGCGTTAGTGGTGGAGGTGGTTTATTAATCTTTTTAATTGAAATTGCCATTTTGGTTACGATTATAATGGGGTTAATAGTATTGGTACAGGGTTTAAGAAAAATACCTGTTAACTATGCCAAGCAAATCATAGGTAATAAGCAATTTGGTGGTGCACGTCAATTTTTACCTGTTAAGGTAAATAGTGCTGGTGTTATGCCAATCATTTTTGCTCAGGCTATTATGTTCTTGCCTACATTAGCATCTTTTACCAATATAGATTCTGCTCAGGGAATTATAAAAATTTTTAATGATCACAGTAATCCATGGTATATGGTAATTTATTCGGTGATGGTTATTGGTTTTACATTTTTATATACTGCTTTAATTTTTAATCCTAAGCAAATTGCTGAAGATTTAAAACGAAATAATGGATTTATTCCAGGAGTTAAACCAGGTCAACCTACCGCAGATTATATTGGTGCCATTATGGATAGAATTACACTGCCAGGTGCTATTTTCTTAGCGTTTGTAGGTATTTTACCAGGCTTTGCCCAAAGATTAGGTGTAACACAAGGCTTTAGTACATTCTTTGGTGGAACTTCATTATTAATTTTGGTGGGTGTAGTGCTAGATACTTTACAACAAATTGAAACTTATTTGTTGATGAGACAATATGATGGTTTAATGAAGAGTGGAAGAGTACAAGGAAGACAAACCGTTTCTTCTTCACCCATTTAATCACAAATAAATACGAACTTTGTAAACCTGTTTAGCTATGCTGAACAGGTTTATTTTTTATCATGACAAGAAGAAGCAATATGATTATTTATAAAACAGAAGCAGAAATTGGGTTAATGAAAGAGGCAGCAATGCTAGTAAGTAAAACACTTACAGAAGTAGCTAAGGTGTTAAAGCCAGGGATGACTACACTAGATATAGATAAACTTTGTGTTGAATTTATAAAGGATCATAAAGCTATTTCTTCATTTTTACATTATAGGGGATATCCATTTACTATTTGTGCATCGGTAAATGATGTAGTAGTACATGGTTTTCCCAACAATACAGCATTAAAAGATGGAGATATTATTTCAATTGATATGGGTGTGATATTAAATGGTTGGCATGGAGATCATGCATATACTTTTATCTTAGGGGAAGTGTCTCCTGAGGAATTGAAATTAGTAAAAGTAACCAAAGAATCTTTGTACAAAGGAATTGAAAAAGCAACTGTAAATAATAGAATTGGTGATATTGCTTATGCAATTCAAGAACATACAGAAATAAAACAAGGCTATGGAGTAGTGAGGGAATTGGTAGGGCATGGGTTGGGTAGAAGCTTACACGAAGATCCGCAAGTTCCTAATTATGGAAAGCGTGGCTCTGGCCCTAAACTAAAGGAGAACTTGGTGTTGGCCATTGAACCAATGATTAATCTTGGTTCAAGAGAGGTATATACAGATGATGATGGTTGGACTGTTAGAACTCGAGATGGTAAAGCATCTGTTCATTTTGAACACGATGTATGTGTTAAACGCAATCAGGCCTTGATTTTATCGGATTATAGTATTATTGAAGCTGCAGAAAAATTGAATACAAATCTTAATACTAGTTATTATTCATAGACAAGATTTAAGCTATTTCTTACCTTTCAAGAAATTAATGGCTATGAAAAGATGTTCTCTATTTTTTCTATTTTCTATTCTGTGTTTATATTCTAAGGCACAATCTCCTGAAATAATTAAAATACGACAGGTACGAGAAAATTCAGAAAAAAATTGGATACAAGAATTCACTGCCCTCTTGTTGATTCCTAATATTGCAGCAGACACCAACGGATTAAATTTTACTGCAAATCACATCATGAATATGATGAGGAGCAGAAATATAGATCATGTTCAATTGCTTCGAGCCAATACAAAGAATATTCCACCAGCTATTTATGGAGAAGTAATTACACCAGGTGCAACTAAAACAATTATTTTTTATGCGCATTATGATGGGCAGCCTGTTGATAGCACGCAATGGGCTAAGGGATTCAATCCATTTAAACCAACGATGGTTAATGGATCGCTAGAAAGAGGGGCACAAATAGTGCCTTTTACGGATGTAGTAACATCTTATAACCCAGATTGGAGAATTTATGGAAGATCTGCATCCGATGACAAAGCTGGCGTAATGGCCATACTTGCTGCGTATGAAGCGATTGTAAAATGTAATAATAAATTGAATTATAATATAAAATTCTTCTTTGAAGGTGAGGAGGAAGCTGGCTCAACGCATCTTGCTGAAATTTTTCAATTACATAGTTCATTACTACAATCAGATGGATGGATTATTTGTGATGGCCCCATACATCAGTCGGGTAAAAGAGCTATCATTTTTGGAGCGAGGGGTGATGCGCATGTAAACGTAACTGTGTATGGACCTATTAGACCTTTACATAGTGGACATTACGGTAATTGGGCACCGAATGCAGGGTTGATGATGGCTAAATTGTTGGCTTCTATGAAAGATGAAAAAGGTAAAGTAATTATTAAAAACTTTTATACTGATACAAA
>JAVHPL010000040.1:0-5219 GCA_036170555.1 Sediminibacterium sp.
TACAAGATAGCAAGGCTCGCATGATTTATTTTTATTCTATTGCAGGGCCAACAGACTTCATCCTTTCTAAACTCATTTTCAATGCCATATTAATGCTATTGATGAATGTATTGAGTTTAGCTGTTTTTACCCTTTTATTGGGCAATCCTATCACCAAAATGGGTGAATTTATTTTCATTAGTATTTTAGGAGGTATTAGCCTTAGTTTAGTTTTTACATTTTTAGCAGCCATTGCAGCCAAAGCCCAGCAACAAGCTGCATTGATGGCCATTATGGGATTCCCCATTATTATTCCACAGCTCTTATTATTGATGAAAATAAGTTCAGCCGCATTCTCTTCTGTTCTTCAAGATGGCTGGTGGAATATGGTTGGTATGTTAACTGGCTTAAACATCATGATCATAGCACTTGCTTATATACTTTTCCCTTTTCTATGGAAAGATTAAAAACGCAAGTGCCTTACAGTAACTGCTTTATTAATAAGTTGCTTTAATGAATCTATACCTATTTTTAAATGCCGATCTACATATTGTTCAGTGATTTTTTTATCACTAGCTTCTGTTTTAACACCATCTGGAATCATGGGTTGATCGCTCACCAATAATAAAGCACCAGTAGGTATTTTATTGTAAAATCCAACAGTAAAAATAGTAGCTGTTTCCATATCAATGGCATAAGCCCGCACTTTTGTTAAATACGTTTTAAATGCTTCATCATGCTCCCATACCCTTCTATTGGTAGTGTATACAGTACCAGTCCAATAATCTACTTTATAATCACGAATAGTGGTAGAAATAGCTTTTTGCAAAGCAAAGGCAGGCATTGCGGGCACTTCTGGAGGAAAATAATCATTAGATGTACCTTCTCCTCGTATAGCAGCAATTGGGAGGATTAAATCACCTAATTTATTTCTTTTCTTTAGCCCACCACATTTCCCTAAAAACAATACTGCTTCTGGAGCTATTGCTGTTAATAAATCCATGATGGTGGCTGCACCAGGACTTCCCATTCCAAAATTAATAATCGTAATACCATTTGCAGTAGCGCATTGCATTGGTTTATCTATTCCTACTACTTTAACTTTATTCCATTCGGCAAACATGGTAACATAGTTGCTAAAATTCGTTAGCAAAATAAACTTCCCAAAATTTTCAATCTTTTCACCCGTATAGCGAGGTAACCAGTTTTTTACTATTTCTTGTTTGGTTTTCATATTCGTAAATTTGTAACTGGCATCTATTTAACAATGATAGGAACCAGGTTAACTAGTAAATTTACTAAATTAAAAGCATTTTTCAAAGAAAAGATCACAAGCAAACGCGTACTCGATTTCAATGGAATGATTATTCAATACCCACCATATAACCCAAGAATAAAAAAAGAAAAAGAAAAAGAATTCATTTTTGATGTATTAAGAAAACAGTGGATAACCTTAACTCCAGAAGAATGGGTTCGACAAAATTTTTTAAACTACTTAGTTCATGAAAAAAAATATCCTCCTTCATTGATCGCAATTGAAAAAGAAATTATAGTAGGTGAATTGAAAAAACGTTTTGATATTCTTATATATAAATTCAATAAACCTTGGATGGTAATTGAATGTAAAGAGATGAATGTACCCCTTACCCAAAAAGTATTGCAACAGGTATTAAATTACAATATGCAATTGCAAGCAAAATATGTTATCATAACAAATGGTATAGAAAATAGAGGGTTTACCATAATACAGAATGAAATTAACCCCATTGCAGAAATTCCAAATTACGCATAATTAATAAACACTAGTAAAGCAGCTCATAAAAATTCCGGAAGCAATTGTTTGCTTCCGGAATAACTGTATAATGTATTTTAAAAAATAACCTACTAAGGAAAAATTCCCAATTCAGAATAAGTAGTACCAACCTTATTGATTGCACATACATAAGCCGCAGTGCGCATATCAGGAATAGCAGGATTACTGAGCCAAATTTCCATAATTTCACGAGTGGCAGAAATCATGGTTTCTTCTAAACCACTATGTACAAGGTCAACTTCTTCGGCACCATGCATAATCGTTTTTCTTTCGGCAGAAGCTACTGTTTTACCTGTTAAGGTTTCAATTTGCTCTAGAATATTGGTATTCATATTCTCCGTAAATCTTTTTTCCATTCTACCATAACGAACGTGGCTTAAGTTTTTCAACCACTCAAAATAAGATACGGTTACACCACCTGCATTTAGGTACATATCTGGAACAACTAAAATGCCTTTTGCAGCCATTACATCATCTGCATCGGGTGTTAATGGACCATTTGCCGCTTCTCCAATAATTTTTGCTTTTATTCTATCAGCATTCGATGAATTGATTACATTTTCTAAAGCAGCCGGAATTAAAATATCACAGGCTAATTCTAAGGCATCATTGCTTTTGGCAAGATTGGTAGCACCAGGAAAATGTAAAATAGAACCCGTGGCTTTTCGATGTTGAAAAACATCTTCTTCGTTTAGTCCGTTCTCATTATAAATAGCTCCTTCAAATTCTGCAATAGCAACTACTTTAGAGCCATGTTCACGAAAAAATTTAGCACAGTGATATCCAACATTGCCTAACCCTTGAACTACTACCGATTTACCTTCTACCCCCACTGTTAGTCCTTGCCTTTTCATTACTTCGGGCATATTACAAACTTCGCGGATACCAAAAAATACCCCTAAGCCTGTTGCTTCTCTTCTTCCTCGAACTCCACCTTGAGAAACTGGTTTACCAGTAACACAACCTGCTGCATCAATTTCGCCAGGCTTTAAAGAAGAATAGGTATCTACAATCCAAGCCATCTCACGTTCTCCAGTTCCATAATCAGGTGCGGGAACATCAATGCCTGGGCCTATAAAATTTTTCTTTACCAATTCACTGGTATAACGTCGTGTAATTTTTTCTAATTCATACACACTACGCTTTCGTGGATTAATTTTAATGCCCCCTTTTGATCCTCCAAAAGGTACATTTACTATGGCACACTTGTAGGTCATTAAAGAAGCTAAGGCCATTACCTCATCTTGATTTACCGCTTCACTAAACCGAATACCTCCTTTACAAGGTGTTTTATGTTGTGAATGCTGCACTCGGTATGCTTCAATTACTTCAATAGTGCCGTCATCCATTTTTACAGGAAACCGCATACTGTAAACGCTATTACAAGCTTTAATTTGTTCTAGCAAGCCACTTTCCCACTTGGTGAACTTAGCTGCTTTATCGAAGCTTTTTTCAACACTTTGAAAAAAACTGTACTCTGTTTGATTTGACATTGGCAATCAATTTATATGTTTATTACAATCGTGAAATGAAACTATTTTAAATGATCCTCTTTTTCTAGACGAGTAATTTTTCTATCAATACTTGCTACATACATAAATAAACCAATTAATATGGTAACCACAACCACCATTACCACAAAAATTTTTCCATTGCTTCTCATTAACCCAGTGGTAGGAATGGTTTGTGCATTTACTACCATTGAAACTAAAAAAGCAATAAAAAACAATACGTATTTTTTCATCTTAATCGTTTGATAATTTTTGATCCGCTAATAAAATATACCTAATTTTTAACGTGCTAATCCATACGCCTAAGAGCGTCCAACCAATTACTGCAGGATAAAACACCGCACGCATTTGCATATCTAAATCTTTCCCGTTTACACCAGGATTGCCTTCGCTTCCTTGCCCACCTGGGTGCAAGGACTCTGTTAATCTTGGTAAAATCCAAAGAGTGGGGAAGAGCATAAAAAAAGCAAAAATATTGTAAACAGCTCCAATTCTGGCTTTCTTTTCTTCATCATTCATACTACCTCTCAATACAAAATATGCCAGGTAAATTAACATAGCAATGGCAGCCCCATTTTGTTTTGGATCTCCGCTCCACGGACTTCCCCATTGATAGTTAGCCCAAATAGCTCCAGTGGTTAATCCAAGCACTCCATAAACAATTCCAGTTGCCGCAAAAGCTGCAGAATATGCATCATTTTTAAGGCTAGGGTTTCTTAAATATTTTATAGCATAAATTAAAGAAACCAATAATAAAATCATCATTCCAAACCACATGGGTACGTGGAAAAAGAAATTTCGAATTGATTCTTGCATTCGGTCATCTAACTTAGGCACGTTAACATAAAAACCATAAGTACTGGTATAAATTAATAAACAAAAAGCTGCTATTTTCCACCAAAACTTTCTAATCATAGAATAAAATTTGCTTTGCAATGCGCTAGCATAAAGTATGAGCAAAATTACGATAAACCAAAGCAATAATGTAAATGAATGTGTAAAAAATACCCATCTGTTTGTTAATTACCAGGGAGTTGTGTACTATATGTATGCAAACTTTATTCGGTTTAAAGATAAAAAAGCCATGATTCATTTGACTTGGCAATTTGGGTGAATTTTAGTAACTTTGCACTTTTCCAAAAATTCATGCCGTAACATGAAGTTATCGCCTCCCAGCTTTGCTGGGACGGAAACTGAATGTGGCTATCATCTTAAAATAGATTAGTTACATGAAACTATCACAGTTCAAGTTTGACCTTCCACTTAATCTTATTGCTCAAAACCCAACCAAAAGAAGAGAAGATAGTAGATTGATGGTTGTAGACCGAAAAAGTGGGCATATGGAAAATCGCCATTTCAAGGACATCCTTGAATATTATGACGATAAAGATGTTTTTGTAGTAAATAATACCAAGGTATTTCCTGCCAGAATGTATGGTCGAAAAGAAAAGACTGGTGCAAAAATTGAAGTTTTTTTACTTCGTGAACTGAATAAACCTAATCGTTTATGGGATGTGATTGTAGATCCTGCGAGGAAAATAAGGGTTGGTAATAAATTATATTTTGGCGACAACGAAGAATTGGTTGCCGAAGTAATAGATAACACAACTAGCCGAGGTAGAACCATTCGTTTTTTATGGGATGACGATGATGCTAGTTTTAAAAAAATGTTGGAATTTTTGGGAGAAACACCTTTACCAAAATACATCAAGCGAAAACCTGATGAAGAGGATAAAGAAAGATATCAAACCGTTTATGCAAAACACGAGGGTGCTGTAGCTGCTCCTACTGGTGGATTGCATTTTAGTAAAGAATTAATTAAACGATGTGAAATTCAAGGTATTCGTTTTGCAGAAGTTACTTTGCATACTGGCTTAGGCACTTTTCGTCCGATAGAAGTAGAAGATTTAAGTAAG
>JAVHPL010000041.1:0-59989 GCA_036170555.1 Sediminibacterium sp.
ACGATGCTGTATAAACTTATTTTTTTCATATTCATGTTTAAACTTGTTGGGTGTAGAACGAATATTCGCTATACTTATTTTAAAAAGTTGTGATTATAATCACTAAACCAAGAAGCATATTTTACATAGTTACCAGATATCCGATCTATTTCTCCATGAATTAATTCTTGAGATACATCTTTTACTTTTTTAGCGGGTACTCCTGCATAAATTGTACCGGCTTCTACCACTGTGCCTTCTAATAAAACAGCACCTGCTGCAATAATAGAATTAGAATGAATAATGCAGCGATCCATTACAATTGCGCCCATACCAATTAATACATCATCGTGTATGGTACATCCATGCACCAATGCATTGTGCCCAATTGATACCCTATTACCAATTTCAGTGGGGTTTTTTTGATAGGTACAATGAATCACTGCCCCATCTTGAATATTTACTTTATTACCCATTTTAATATAATGCACATCGCCCCTAATAACAGCATTAAACCATACACTGCATTCATTTCCCATTACTACATCGCCTACAATAGTTGCATTGGGCGCAATAAAACAATCACTACCCATTTGAGGGTGTTTTCCAAGAACTGGGAGAATGATAGCCATATAAATAAATTCGTTTGCATGAAGTTATTAATTATCCGCTATCTTATTATAAGTTTGGGCAATGAATACCAGACAATTGTTTCTTTCTCATTTAGCCCAAACTTCTCCAGCTCCCATTGGTATTGAAATGGCCAAGGCGGCTGGTATTTATTTTTGGGATACTGAAGGGAAAAAATATATTGATGGCATTTCCGGATTTAGTGTGTGTAATATTGGTCATAGCCATCCCGCAGTGGTTAAAGCGGTGCAAGATCAGGCGGCAGCTTATATGCACGTGATTGTTTATGGAGAATTTATTGAAACACCCCAAGTGGCTTATGCTACTTTGCTAGCAGCGCATTTACCTAGTAATCTTGATTGCGTTTATTTTACTAATAGCGGTTCCGAAGCTACCGAAGGTGCCATGAAATTGGCCAAGAGAGTTACTGGTAGATGCAATATGATTGCTTGTAATAAAGGGTATCATGGTAGTACCCAAGGTTCATTAAGTTTGATGGGGGATGAATATTTTAGAAATGCATATAGGCCTTTATTACCTGCTATTCAACATCTTCATTTTGGTTCTAATGAGTTAATAGATGCAATTGATGATCATACTGCTTGTGTTGTTATGGAAACCGTTCAGGCAGAAAGTGGAATTACCACTGCTAGTAAAGAATGGATGCAAGCAGTTAGAGAAAAATGTGATGAACAAGGTGTGCTGCTAATTTTAGATGAAATTCAGGCAGGCTTTGGTAGAACAGGTAGCCTATGGGCTTTTGAGCAATATGGAATTGTACCCGATATTTTATTATTAGGTAAAGCCATTGGTGGTGGAATGCCCTTGGGTGCATTTATTGCCAGTTCTGAGTTCATGAGTACTTTAACCTTTAATCCTGTTTTAGGGCATATTACTACATTTGGGGGGCATCCTGTTTCTTGTGCTGCAGGTAAAGCTGCATTTGAAGTATTACTTGCTAGTAATTGGATTAATGAGGTAAAACAAAAAGAAGCATTGATGTTACAACGCCTTCAACATAAGGCAATAGTGGCAACTAATCACTGTGGTTTGTGGATGTCTTTACAATTTGAATCGGCTGAAATAGCCCAATCTATTATTCATTGCTGCGTAAAAAATGGATTGATAACCGATTGGTTTTTATTTGCAGCAGATAAACTAAGAATTGCGCCCCCTCTCATTATTAGTGAAACCGAACTAAATGAGCTTTGTGATATTATTTTAAAAAGCATTGATGAAATAATCGTTAACTAATTTGCATTCTGCAAAATCTACCATAAAGGGCTTCATAAATTGGGATGATTTTTTTGATATCAAACAAGCATGCCTGTGCGTATGCGGCTTCTTTCATGGTAGCCAATTTTACGTCATCTTTAAGCACTTCAATGGTAAATTCACTCATGGCTTTTACATCACCCACATTGGCCATATATCCTGTTTGCCCATGAATATTGATTTCATTTAATCCACCTGCATTGGTGCTAATAACAATAGATTTTGCTGCCATAGCTTCTAAAGCAGCAAGACCAAAACTTTCATATTCAGAAGGCAATACAAACACATCACTTACGGCTAAAATATCTTCCATTTGTTCTTGCTTGCCTAAAAAACGGATATGGTCATCAACGCCTAACTCTCTGCCCAATTCTTCGCAGGCAGGCCTTTCTGGGCCATCACCTACCATTAGTAATTTAGCGGGCACTTCTTTTTGTACTGCTGCAAATATTTTAACCACATCTGTAACTCTTTTTACTTTTCTAAAGTTAGATGCATGCATTAATATTTTTTCTCCGTTGGGGGCAATTACTTTTCTAAATGCATCAATGGGCTTTTTATTAAAACGATTTACATCTACAAAATTATAAATCACTTCTATTTCTTTTTCAATAGCAAAAGAGCGAAATGTTTCATCGCGTAAATTTTTAGATACGGCTGTTATGGCATCACTTTCATTAATAGAAAACGTAACAACTGGTTCGTAGGTTTTGTCTTTTCCAACCAATGTAATATCGGTTCCATGTAAAGTGGTAATGAAAGGAACATCACGGCCAATTTTCTTTTTTACAATTTGTTTGGCCATATAAGCAGCAGATGCATGTGGAATGGCATAATGTACATGTAGTAAATCTAAATCGTGATTCATAATTACATCTACCATGGTACTTGCCAAAGCTATTTCGTAAGGTGGATAATCGAATAGTGGATAGGTAGGAACTCTTACTTCGTGATAAAATATATTGGTATTGAAAATATTTAATCTTACTGGCTGTTGATAAGTAATAAAATGAACCTGATGCCCTTCATCTGCCAAAGCCTTACCTAATTCAGTTGCCAATACACCGCTGCCACCAAATGTTGGGTAACACACAATTCCAATACGCATAGTAAATTATTTGATGTTAGTAATATGCAATTAACAACTAATTTCCGATTCTGTTCTTTTGATTAACTTTAAACCATGAAAAAGATATTAGTAGCCTTATTTTTTCCTTTGTGGATGCAAGCACAGGTTAACTCAGACGCTGATTTTATAAAAAAGTTAAGTGATGAAGTGCTGAAAAATGGAACGGCGCATAGCTTATTACGTGAATTAACCAAGGGTATTGGTGGCCGTCTTGCCGGATCGCCTCAATTTGATAAAGCAGTGCAATGGGGTGCGGATGCCTTAAAAAAGGCAGGGGCCAACAAGGTAATATTACAAGAATGTATGATGCCCAATTGGAATAGGGGTGGCCAAGATAAAGCAAGTATAGTTTTAATAAACCATCAGAAAGTGGCTCGTAAATTAGATGTATTGGCATTGGGTAATTCATTAGGTTCGGGCGGAAAAGCAATTATAGCAGAAGTAGTAGCTGTTGCTGATTTTGATGAATTAGAAGCAAAAAAAGATCAGGTAAAGGGCAAGATTGTTTATTACAATTATAAATTTAACCCAACCAACTTGCAAACTTTTAGGTCGTATGGAGAAGCTGGCCAATATAGAAGAAATGGGCCAAGCAGGGCTGCTAAATACGGCGCAGTAGGAGTTATGATTCGTTCATTAACAGAAGCTACTGATAATAATCCGCATACAGGTACAATGGCTTACAATGATTCATTCCCTAAAATTCCGGCCATCGCATTAGGTGGTGATGATGCTGATTATGTATGGAACCTTAGCAAAAAATCTTCGTTTACAGTATCTTTTACTACCAATGGTCATTTTTTACCCGATGCAAAAGGGTATAATGTAATTGGCGAATTAACGGGAACTGAGTTTCCCCAAGAAATAATTACTGTTGGAGGTCATTTAGATAGTTGGGATATTAATGAAGGTGCCCATGATGATGGGGCAGGTATTGTGCAAACCATAGAAATACTCAGAACCATGAAAGCGCTTGGATATCATCCAAAAAGAACCATTCATTTTGTATTATTTGCCAATGAAGAGAATGGGTCTAGAGGAGGTAAAAAATATGCTGAAGAGGCCAAAGCAAAAAATGAAAATCATGTTTTTGCATTGGAAAGTGATGAGGGTGGATTTACTCCAAGAGGATTTGGAATTTCAGCAAATGAAAAGCAGTTTGAAAAAGTACAATCCTGGTTACCTCTGTTAAATCCTTATGGAACAGAATGGATTAGAAAAGGAGGTGGAGGTGCCGATATAGGTCCTCTTTATCAATTATTGGGAACACCCCTTGGAGGATATGTTCCAGATGATCAACGTTATTTTGATATTCATCATGCACGTAGTGATGTATTTGAAAGTGTAAATAAGCGCGAGCTGATGCTGGGGGCTGTAAATATGGGTGCGTTTATTTACCTTGTAGACAAATACGGATTATAATATGACAGTTAAAAAAATGCTTTGGAGTACACTCACTGTAGTGGTATTCATATTATCTGGGTTTATTTATTGGAAATTTTATTTTGTATATTCAAGAGGCGCAAAAGCGGGTCAACTGAATACTTTTCAACAAAAAGGTTTTCTTTTTAAAACTTTCGAAGGAAAAATTATTCAAAGTGGTTTCAAAGCTAATGTACAAAGCAATGAATTTAATTTTAGTGTAACCGATCAAAAAGTAATTGATATTCTCTCTCGTAATTCTGGAAGAGAGTTGAATTTGCATTATAAAAGATATTTGGGTGCATTACCTTGGAGGGGTGTTGAATCGTATATTGTAGATAGTGTATTAGAGGTACGAGGAGTTATATCTGAAGAAACCACCATCAAGCCTAAATAGGATTAGGCATTCAATAATGAGCCTACAAAATTAAGCCTGTAATAAAAAAATAGTTGGAATTTTATGTAAGTTAGGCATTGAGGTTTGCCATTCTCTTACCGTTTTGGTAACAATCCTTTCTGTTGGTCCTGTAATATCTGTTCCAATACAAATTTGTGTGCTGGGTTTACAAGATTGTAGCATATCACTTAATAATTGATTGTTTCTGTAAGGCGTTTCAATAAATAGTTGTGTTGAATTTTTTTTCTCCGATTCGGATTCTAATTCTTTTATTTTCTTTTTACGTGCTAACCCATCAATGGGTAAGTATCCATTAAATTGAAAGCATTGTCCGTTCATTCCGCTTGCCATGAGTGCCAATAAAATAGAACTTGGGCCCACCAAGGGTTGAACTATAATGCCTTTTTGCTGAGCAGCTTCTACTAAAAGTTGGCCTGGATCTGCAATGCCGGGGCAACCGGCCTCACTTACTATACCAATATTTTTACCTGCTAAAAGTAGTTGAATGAATTGTTTTTTTACTGCATCTTCTGCTTTATGAATAGTGTACCATTCATAATCATCAATTACCATTTCTTTCCAAATTCTTTTAAAGAATCGGCGGGTAGTTTTTTCGGTTTCCACAAAAAAAACAGAACAGTTTTTTACAGCATCTACAATGTAGGATGGGATGGTTTCTACAGCATCTTCTTGTAAAACAGTGGGTATTAAATAAACTTTTCCCGGTTTCATATAGATTGGGGATTAACTTCTTTCTTCTTTAAAGGATACATGCTTAAAGTAGCCGCTATTACTGCATAAGCAGGTGCAAAAACCCAACCAATAATGGGTATGAGGTGCATGAAATAAAATACCATTCCATTTCCTATTGCCAACCCTTTATGGGCACTAATAAAAAAAATACTTTCTACCTCCGATTTGCGATTCCGCTCCATACAATAATCTAACATGGAGAATCCATAATAATAACATTCTATTATCAAGGCCAATACGGGGGTTAGCCATCCAACTACTGGTATTAAGCTAAGTATGATAATACTAATAATATATACCGTTTGCCATAAGCCATTTCTAAATGCCAATTTCATACCTCTTAGCATGTCTTTAAAAAGTTGAGAAAAGCTAAATGGATAGTCTTTCCCTTCTATGATGGCTTCGGTTTTTTCACTTAAATAGGCAAATAAAGGGGATCCAATAATCAGTAATAAATATTTAAAAAGAGAAAAATAAAATAGCATTAATATCAGCCATACAATTAATCCTCCCATGGTAAACAGGAAGCCCATCATTCCACTATCTTCCTTATCTAGCCAGCTTTTTAATCCGGTTTTTAATGCAACCCATTCTATGAAATTGCTAGAAGTGGCACTAAAATAAATCATGCCAATTACAAAAACTACTGCGTACAGTAAACCCGGAATAATAATCCATTTCCATAAATTATTTTCTTTAATAAAGCGGTGGGCTTGAAAGTAAGCCTGTATTGCTATGATAATTTCTTTAAGCAGGGGGATAGTTTAATTTGTTTGGAACTTTTTACATCTAGTTTTGAACTTTTATACCGTAAGCAAGATCTCCAGCATCACCTAGGCCTGGTACAATGTAACCTTTTGCTGTTAATTCATCATCAATATCTCCACACCAAATGGTTACTTCTTTTCCGCATTCTCGTTTAATGAATTCTATGCCAACCGTACAAGCAATGGCCACTACTACATGAATGGCTGCTGGCTTTCCTTCATTTTTCATGTATTGAATAGTTTTAACAATGGAAGCACCTGTAGCCAACATGGGGTCACTGATAATAACAATGCGATTATCTAATGAAGGGCTACTCATGTATTCTAAACTAATTTCAAAACTTCCATCTCGATGATGTTTTCTATAGGCAGATACAAATGCATTGTCTGCCTTGTCAAAATAGTTAAGCATACCATTGTGTAATGGCAATCCTGCACGAAGTATGGTTGCTAATACGGGTTGACTTTCTAATACTTTACTTTCATGAGTGCCTAAGGGTGTAGGGGTTTCCTGTATTTTCCAAGGCAATTGTTTACTTATTTCATAAGCGGCTATTTCACCAATTCTTTCTAAATTTCTTCTAAAGCGCATTCGATCTTCTTGTACTTGCGTATTTCTTAATTCGGATATCCAGTTGCTTACCAAACTATGTTGCTCACTTAAATTTATAACCATGGTATTCTTGTTGTGTTGCGAAATTAAGATAATTAGCTGATGGTTTAGCCTTGCTGTAAAATGGAAATAAGCTCATACAATAACTGTATTCCAGTTTTTATACTACAAACGTAAATGTATCTCCATCAAACAATCCCTGATCACTTAGTTTTAAATGCGGAATTACTAGTAATGCCATAAAACTCAAGGTCATGAAAGGCGCGGATAAATTAGATCCTAGCGATTTTGCCATTGAATCTATGGCTGTATAATTAGCCGCTACTGTATATCCATCCTCTGCACTCATTAGGCCAGCAATTGGTAATGGTAATACCCGTTTAGTATGTTTTCCATCTACACAACTAATACCCCCCTTGGCTTCAATTATTAAATTAATGGCTTCGGCCAAAGATGCATCATCTGCACCTACTGCAACTATATTATGACTATCATGTGCTACCGTAGAAGCAATGGCTCCAAACTTAAATCCAAAATTTTTAATAAAACATTTTGCTATTGGGGCTTTATTATATCTGTTAACCACCACCATTTTTAGTATATCGTTTTCGGTATTGGTTACCCAGCAATCATTTTTTAAATTTCCAGGCAAGTATAGTTTATGGGTAATTAATTGTTCATCTAAGGCTTCTATAACGGGGATTTTTTCATTGATAAATGGGTAACTTAATTTGGGTACACTTAATGCTGATGCTTGAATGGGATCACAACTAAATTGATTAATGGGAGTACAGGATACTGATTGAATTTGAGATTGGCCATTTTTCAGTAATGCTTGTCCATTTATATAGGTTTGTGCAATAGTAAAATGAACTAAATCATGCGCAATAATAAAATCAGCGGGGTCACCTACTTGTAATAAGCCAATATCTAATTGATAATGTTTTACCGGATTTACACATGCTGCTTGCAATACCTTAAATAAATTTATTCCTTTTGCAACTGCTCTAGCGCAAAGTTGATTAATATGACCTGCTTCTAAACTGTCTGGGTGTTTATCATCACTGCAAAATAAAACCATGGTTGGATGGTCTTCTAGTAAAGGAATTAAAGCTTCAAAATTCTTTGCTGCACTTCCCTCTCTAATAATAATCTTCATTCCATGTTGCAATTTATCTAAAGCCTCTTCAATAGTAACACATTCATGATCGGTAGAAATACCCGCTTCTATATATTGTTTAGCTAAATCTCCTCTAAGCCCAGGTGCATGGCCATCTACTGGTTTTCCTACCTTGTGGGATGCCGCAATTTTTTTCATTACTTCTGGGTCTTGATGCAGCACACCAGGGAAATTCATCATTTCACTTAAATACTTAATTTCTTTTTTTTGCAGTAGTGATTCAACATCTGCACTATTTAGTTGGGCACCTGCTGTTTCAAAAATTGTGGCAGGTACACAACTGGGTGCACCAAAATTAAATTTAAATGGCACTGTATGGCCATTCTCCATCATAAACTCTACCCCTTTCATTCCGCATACATTGGCAATTTCATGTGGGTCACTTACCGTACCAACGGTACCGTGAACCACGGCTAATTTGGCAAACTCACTGGGAATTAGCATGCTACTCTCTATATGAACATGGCTATCTACAAATCCGGGTAGTAGGTATCCCTCTGTTGTAATTTCATCTGCACCAATTGGTTCAATAGATTTAATAAGTCCATTTTCTACAGTAACTAGAGCAGGATATATACTGCTGCTATGGATATTTACCAATTGAATAGATAATGAAAAATTTGCAGAAAAATCAAAACCGGGCATCGCTAATTAATTAATATATGTTTCTTTAACAATATTGTGTATTGCAAGATCCAGTTTTTTTGCTGCTTCATCCAAATTGTTTAACAGCGATAATTTTTCTTCAATTGTTAGCTTTAATTTCATCGTTTCTACAATGCCCATAATAGAAGTTAATGGTCCCCTAATTTCATGACTTTGATTCCAAGCAATTTTTCTTAATTTTTCTTCAGCAGTTTTACGTACGGTTATATCTTCTTTTATGGCTAAGAAGTGCTTGATTATTCCATTGCTATCTCTAATGGGTGCAATGGTGGCAGATTCCCAATACATTTCCCCATTCTTTTTTTTGTTGTGAAATTCTCCATGCCATACTTTTCCATGGGTAATGGTTTCCCAAAGTAGTTTATATTCATCCCCAGTAGTATAACCAGATTTTAATATGCGGGGATTTTTCCCCAATGCCTCTTCTACAGTATATCCTGTGATCTCAAAAAATTTGGCGTTGGCATATTCAATGGACCCATCTAAATTGGTAATTACTATAGTGGCAGGATTTTGCTCTACGGCCCAAGAGAATTGCAATAATTTTTCCTCTGCTAACTTCTTTTCGGTGATATTGGCACAAAATCCATAAGCTGTAATTTCACCATTAGCTAATTTCTCGGGTATTGATCTTGAAAAGATCCATTGAACAGGCTTCCCCGGAATCATTACCCTGAATTCACAGGTAAAAGTTGATAAATGTTTTGCAGAAAAGTCTATTTCACTAAATAACCTTTCTGCATCATCGGGATGAATTACCTTGCTAATGGGGGTAAAATCGTGTAAAACATCTTCAGGAGAACAGCCGAATATATTGTGTATTCCTTCAGAAGCAATAGGTACATAATAACTACCATCCACTCTTATATTGAATTGAAAAATCAGGTCAGGTAAATGGGAAGATAATTTTCTAAATTCTAGTTCTTTTTCCTTTCTTAACGATTCAACTGAATTGTTTACATTATTTTTTTCTTTGAAAGAATTTTCTAATGAAATATAGGCTTCTTTTAATTGGAGCAACTCTTTGAGCAATTCCTCTTTTGTTTTTTCATTACTAGTCATTTTGGGGTTGACTTTTTTGCTAGATACGCATAAATTTAAACAAAATTTCTTAATAAATAGCATTTACCATTCAACCAAAGAATGGCTGTTTATTTTGCATTTCCTGTTCAATTTGGTACATTACCATCCTAATTATTATTGCTATGAAAAAAATGATTTTTCTACTACTATGTGTAGTTGGTTTTTTTACTGCGGATGCTCAAAGAAAAGGTAAAACCAAACTGGTTACCCCAATGGAAAAGGATGTTATTGCTGATGAACCTGTACTTGCTAAAGTTAAATACCGTTCAATTGGGCCTTACCGAGGAGGAAGAAGTACGGCAGCTACTGGTAGTTATAAAAGCAAAACCACTTTTTATTTTGGAGCAACTGGGGGTGGCGTTTGGAAAACATCTGATGGAGGAAGTAATTGGAAAAATATAAGTGACAAATATTTTGGTGGAACCATTGGTGCAGTTGCTGTGGCACCTAGTGATGACCGAATTGTTTATGTAGGTGAGGGAGAAAATACCATGCGCGGAAATGTAGCAGAAGGTTTAGGTGGTATTTGGAGAAGTGAAGATGCTGGCAGAACCTGGCATAATTTGGGTTTAAAAGAGGGGAGACATATTATTCGCATTGTTATTCATCCCAGTGATCCAAATACAGTTTGGGTTGCTGTAGTGGGACATTTGTTTGGCCCCAATGAAGACAGGGGGGTATTTAAAACAACTGATGGGGGTAAAACATGGAAAAAAACTTTATATGTAAACAATCAAACGGGTTGTTCAGACTTAGTGATGGAACCAGGTAATCCTACTGTTTTTTATGCAGGTATGTGGCGTGTTTTAAGAACACCTTATAGTATGGAAAGTGGTGGAGAGGGAAGTGGCTTATATAAAAGTACTGATGGAGGTGAAACCTGGAAATCCATTGCCAGTAACAAAGGGTTGCCCAAGGGTATTTGGGGTATTGTAGGGGTAGCAGTAGCTCCATCTAATAGTGATAAAATATTTGCTATCATAGAAAATAAAGATGGTGGGTTGTATATGAGTACTGATGCAGGTGAAACTTGGTCATTAGCCAGTAATGATAACAATATTCGACAACGTGCATGGTATTATAGTAAGGTTTTTGTTGATCCTAAAAATGAGAACTTAATTTATTGCCCTAATGTAGAATTTATGCGTAGTAGGGATGGTGGTAAAACATTTCAATCTATCAATACACCTCATGGTGATCACCATGATTTATGGATTGATCCAGAAGATGGCAATAGAATGATTGTAGCTGATGATGGTGGTGCCCAAGTAAGTTTTGATGGGGGTAATAATTGGAGTACGATGATGAACCAACCTACTGGTCAATTTTATAGAGTTACAACAGATAATTCAGTACCATATAAAATTTTAGGGGCACAACAAGATAATTCCACTGTTCGTATTAAAAGTAGAACATCGGGTGCAGGCATTACAGAAAGAGATTGGGATATGACGGCTGGTTCGGAAAGTGGCCACTTAGCTGCGGATCCTTTAAATGTAGATGTTGTTTATGGGGGTAATTATGGCGGATTACTTACCAGGTTAAACCATCGTACAGGAGAAAATCGTGCCATCAATGTTTGGCCAGATAATCCTATGGGAGCAGGTGCTGATGTGCAGAAATTTCGTTTTCAATGGAACTTTCCTATTTTCTTTTCACCTCATAATCCTAAGAAATTATATACCGCGGGTAATCATTTATTTTCAACAGAAAATGAAGGGCAAAGTTGGCAAACGATTAGCCCAGACCTTACCACAAACGATAAGAGCAAACAGGCTTCTAGTGGGGGCCCAATAACCCAGGATAATACTTCAGTAGAATATTATAGTACCATTTTTGCTGCTACTGAATCTGCTTTAGAGCAAGATTTACTTTGGACTGGCAGTGATGACGGATTAATTCATGTAAGTAAAGACGGTGGTAAACATTGGGAAAATGTTACACCTTCCGAAGCTGGAAAATGGATGATGTGGAATTGTATTGAAACCGATCCGTTTAAAAAAGGAACAGCTTATTTTGTTGGAACAAAATATAAATCAGACGATTATAGTCCATATATTTTTAAAACAGAAGATTACGGTAAATCTTGGAATAAAATTACCGATGGAATCAATCCAATGCATTTTACGCGTGCAATGCGTGCAGATAAAAAACGTGCCGGATTACTATATGCAGGAACAGAGTTTGGTATGTATATTAGTTATGATGGAGGTGTAAATTGGAAATCTTTTCAATTAAACCTACCAGTTGTTCCTGTTACTGATATTACTATCAAAAATAATGACTTGATTATTTCAACACAAGGAAGGGCATTTTGGGTAATAGATGATCTTACACTTGTTCAACAAAAAGATATAGATCTAGCGAATAAAAATTTACATGTGTTTCCTATCAATGATGCCTATCGGTTAGAAGGAGGTGGTCGTAGAAGAAGAAGGCAGGCAGTTTCAGAACCTAATACTGGTGAAAATCCATTGGCTGGTTCGGTTATCAATTATTACTTAAAAGGAGTAACTGATAGTGCAAAAGTATCCATTACTGTTTTTGATAAAAACAATCAACCCATTAAAACTTTTAGTTCTCATGCAAAATTACCTGCTGATGAATTAGATGTGAATGAAGGCATGAATCAGTTTGCTTGGGATATGAATTATCCTCCTGCCGAAAAATCGGATGGTATGATATTATGGAATGGAGGAATTGGTTCTGTAAAAGCTGCACCTGGTAAATACACTGCTAGAGTAAAGTATAACCATGATTCAACTGATGTATCCTTTGTAATTAAAGCAGATCCTGTTTATAATATGACCGAAGCCGATTATGATGCTCAAGTTGGATTTTTATTACAAATCAGAGATAAATTTAGTGAGGTTCAAAAAGGAATTTATCAAATAAGAGCTGTTCGTACACAAATCAATGATTTTACAGCTAGAATAGATTCAAAATTGAATAAAGAGATTAAACAAATGGCGGATACGATTGCTAAGCAACTCACGAATATTGAAGAAGCCTTGTATCAAACAAAAGCTAAGAGTGGCCAAGATGTATTGAATTTCCCTATCAGGCTTAATGATAAATTGTCTGGACTTTATGGTATAGTTTCAAGTGGTCAAAACCCTCCTAGTAAGCAATCCCTTGAAACCTTTGCCGATTTAAGTGCACAATGCAATAGTCAACTCATGAGACTTAAAACTGTTTTAAATACCGATCTTACACAATTGAATAAAATGATTCACGAAAAACAAATTCCAGTAATAGGAACTAAATAGAGAAAATGATGTATACAAGTAAACTGCCACCGGATCATTACGGTGGCAGTTTTGTTTTATAAGTTTAGCCAATAGTTTAACTTAAAAACCAAGGCTCTATTTCTGCTTTTGAAAAATGGATCGGTGTAATAATTATCTGTATATACTAAAAATAAATCACTCATTGGTTTAAAGCGATATTGTAGTCTGCTATTGATATTGATATTATTTCGCTGGGTATTGTATTGGAAAAAAGTAGTCCAAAATAATTTAGTAGAAAAATTAATTTCGGTGCGTTGGGCAATTAAAAATAATTCTGTTGATCCGTAGGTAGAAGGGAAATTTAATTTATTGTATTGAAAATTTAAATTAAATGTAAGGTTGGGTAATTGGCGCATGGTAAAACCAGTGCTTAAGCTGGTATTGGTGCCATTGTAAAAACCACCATGGCCTCCATTAAAAGTAAAACTAATTTTTTTTCTAAAATCAGATTGGTATTCTACGTAAAGGCTATTATAGTTGTATGTATTTACGGGTAAAGGCGTTGCCCCTGTAAATGAAATAGGAAATAGCAAATGCACTTCTGAATTAGATAAGCCTATATTAATATTTTTAGTGCTTTTGAATGAAGCCCTCCAACTAATATTGGTATTGCGTTCATTAAAACTATTATCTGGGTTAAAAACGATATAGTTATTGGCTTGAATATTAAAGTTATTAACGGAACCTTTTTTGGGAATAATACGATATTTTACTTCTGAATAAGCATGTTTAAATCCAACTCTGATGAGCGTATCCCTTACTGCATCGTAGTTTTGTATACGTTCAATATAACCCATATCGGTATAATAGTTGGTTCCCACATTGGTTAAATCAACTACAAAACTTAAATGCCTAGCATTGTAACTTACACCTGTACTATAATAATTATTGTTTGTTGAAATGGTAGGCTTTATAGAATGATTAAATGTAGCCCATGCGCCCCATTTGCCTTCTAGGTCTGAATAATTAAATTCTACTCCTGCATTTCTTGAATAAGCCGCTAACGGATCTTTTTGTTTTTCGGTATCTGTTAAAAAATTTTGTCTATTTAAAAAGTATCCCTTCACAACTGAACGCTTTAAAATTCTTTGTTCAAAAGATATAGCACCATAATTTTCTGGAGCATAATCACCTTTTCTTCCTGTTTGCATATTCATAAAACCTATTCGGGTTTTCTTGGCAATATTTCCTGTAACCCTTGCCCCAAATAAAATAGGAATTTTGTTGCCATTGGCGTCTAACCCAATTCTCCTAGAATAAAATGGACGTATCGGGTCAATTCCAAATGACGAAAACAGGTCGGCATTTTCTAAAAAAAAGGTACGTCTTTCTGGAAAAAAAATATTGAAACGGGTTAAATTAGTTACTTGTTTATCTACTTCTATTTGAGAAAAATCTGGATTTACAGTTAGGTCTAAATTGAGTGAAGAGGTTAATCCAATTTTTGCATCAAAACCTGCATTGGGCGTGGCTTTAATTGGTTGATTATTTTGATGGTTTTGTTCTAATTGATTGGTAATATAAGGAACTAAAACTGCATTTGACCCAGGTTTAGGGGGTGCATCATCCCAAATTAATGATCCTGTATACCCTAAATCGTATGATGGAAAATTTACTGGAAGGTTGGTCCAAGTATCGTACTCATTTGTTTTGGTATCTACCCTTAAAAAATTAATTCCCCAAACTTTTTTATCTGCTGCATATCTTAATGTTTTAAACGGTATGGCTATTTCGGCTACCCATTTATCGTTGTATCTTTTTGTTGCGGAAAACCATTTTTGATCCCAGCTAAAATTTAATCCGTTTCCATTATTCCCATTTAACTGATCTTCACTTTGGGCATTGAATGCATTTACGATAAAGAAAAATCCGTTGTTCCGCGAATTGATGGGATCTATAATTACCGCAACGCAATCATTACCATCATGGCCAACATCTCTTTTTAAACTTTGAATAAATGCTTTGCCGCTATCATACGAAGTATACGATAAATAAAGATATTTTTCATCATAAGCTGTTCTCACTTCTGTTTTACGCGTAGCTTTATTTTTATCATCTGGATATTTTTGCCAAAATGAGTTAGCTACTTGTGCAGTAGCCCAAATAGGTTCATCTAATAGCCCATCTATTTTAACGGGGATATTTGTTCTGCTTATATGCAGTTGGTAATCTTGTTGAAAGGCATCTCCGTTTCTATTCTGTCCCCTTGCGATAATAGAAATAAATAATAATAAAAACGGGGTAATTAATTTCATGGTATTTTACTAAAAGCGATTTTTACAATAATAAAAAGCTAGGTGAAATTGAGCCAAAATATAGTTAGTTGAACCATTTACTATACAAATGGTATTTAAGCTATATAAACGACCAAAATTTAGTCTTTTAATAGATCTGGCCTTCTTTGTTTGGTTCTTTCTAGTGATTGTTCGTAACGCCATTCGGCTACTTTTTTTGGGTCTCCTTGTAATAAAATAGGAGGTACTTCATCGCCCCTAAAATTTGCAGGGCGAGAGTATACAGGGGGTGCCAATAAATTATCTTGAAATGAATCGGTTAATGCTGATGTTTCATCACTTAAAACGCCTGGAATTAATCTTCCTATTGCATCTACCAATACCGCTGCTGCCAGTTCTCCTCCACTTAAAACATAATCTCCAATGGAAATTTCCATGGTGATAAATTGTGTACGAATGCGTTCATCAATTCCTTTATAATGCCCACAAATAATTAATAAATTGCCTTTTAAAGATAGTTGATTGGCTACTTGCTGGGTAAGTGTTTTACCATCGGGAGTTAAATAAATAATTTCATCATAAACAGTTTGTCTTTTTAATGATTCAATGGCGTTAGCCAAGGGCTCGCACATCAATACCATACCTGCCCCACCTCCATAAGGGTAATCATCTACCTGAGCATGTTTATTGATGGCCCATTTGCGCAAGTTATGTGTACTCACCTTTAATAACCCCTTTTCTTGTGCACGCTTCATCATGCTATGACTAAAAGGGCCTTCTAGTAATTCGGGTACAACGGTAATGATATCAATGGTTATGCTCATGAATACAGTTTATTCCATAAAATCGCCCAGCTCTCTTCTGTCTTTTTTGGTAGGGCGTCCTACTTTGCTCAAACGTTTGCCTGTATTAAAACTGGCCGATTGAAATTGAATGCGATCAAGTTCTGCTGCAGGGGTTATATCTATATAATGTAAAATAGCTTCGGAATATTGTACTCTCGTAGGCAATAATCCAGTTACTTTAATCAACCATTTTTTGGCTTCTGTTTTTACTTCATATTCATCACCAATAGAAACTACTTTGGAGGCTTTTACCGAATCTCCATTCCATTTTATTTTCCCTTTGCTGCATGCATCCCCTGCCTGGCTTCTGGTTTTAAATAAACGAATAGCCCAGAGGTATTTGTCAATTCTTAGTTTCTCTTTTTCTACAGCCATAAGTTTAAGCGATCTACTTTTATTGGTATGGTTCTGCTAGAGAAGGTATTCTTACGCATTCATTTCTGCAAAATACTGATGGAAATAAGGAATAGTTTCAATGCCCTTATAAAAATTCACCAACTCATATTTTTCATTGGGACTATGCAAATTATCACTATCCAATCCAAATCCAAGGAATACAATTTTTAATCCCAATTCTTTTTCAAATAATGAACAAATAGGAATACTACCTCCTCCTCTTACTGGAATAGGGTCTTTCCCAAATGTTGCGTGAATGGCTTTTGCAGCAGCCTTGTAAGCGATAGAATCAATGGGGGTCATGTATGGCTCACCACCATGATGTTCCATTGCTTTAATAGTAACTCCTGCTGGTGCAATAGATTTGAAATAGGTTAATAATTTTTCGGTAATTACTACTGAGGATTGATTGGGAACCAACCTTGCCGAAATTTTAGCAAATGCTTTAGCAGGTAAAACGGTTTTAGCACCTTCTCCTGTATATCCTCCCCAAATACCATTTACTTCTATAGTTGGGCGAATCCCCGTTCTTTCATTTGTAGTAAATCCTTTTTCTCCCCACAATGTGCTAACTCCTAAATCGGTTTTATAGTCATTTTCATCAAAAGGAGCTTCGGCCATTTTAGCGCGCTCTGTTTCTGTTGATATTACTACATCATCATAAAATCCTGGAATAGTAATATGATTGTTTTCATCATGACAGGATGCAATCATTTTGGCTAAAATAGTAATAGGATTTGCCACAGCACCACCGTAAACACCGCTATGCAAATCTCTATTGGCACCAGTTACTTCTACTTCAATATAACTTAAACCTCGAACCCCAATATCTATTGATGGGGTATCCATACTTAACATAGAGGTATCGCTAATTAAAATTACATCTGCCTTTAATAAAGCTTTATTGTTCTTTACAAATGTGGCTAAATTGGGGCTACCAATTTCTTCTTCTCCCTCTATGATAAACTTGATATTGGTAGGTGCTGTATTGGTTTTAGTAAAAGTTTCGAGGGCTTTTACATGCATAAAAAATTGTCCTTTGTCATCTGCAGAGCCGCGCGCAAAAATTTTACCATCTTTTATCACTGGTTCAAATGGACCGCTTTTCCATAATTCAATAGGATCGGCAGGTTGTACATCATAATGACCATAAACCAAAACGGTTGGTTTTGCAGGATCTACTATTTTTTCTGCATAAACAATGGGATGTCCTTCTGTTGAATAAATGGTAGCAATATCTGCTCCTGCTTCTAATAAACGGGCTTTCACTTCTTCGGCACAGTTAAGCATATCAGATTTATTCTCAGTTCTGGCACTAATACTTGGAATGCGTAATAAATGTAATAACTCGTTTAAAAAACGATCTTTATGTTGTTCTTGATATTCTTTCCAAACTTTCATTGTATAGGTTTTAAATAAAGTGCAAGTTACTACATTTTAACAGCCATTCTATGTTTCTCATTGGATACTAAATTCTCCATTGTCCAATTAAGCTTTTTTTCAAAGTCATGTTGCCTTACCGTACAATCTGTTTTAGTGCAAATGGCACAACTGAATTCTAAACATCCATCTGTATGAACAAAAAGTTCAATGGCATTGCCAAACTGTGTTTTTATCAGGTCTGATAATAAATCTATTTCTGTATGAGCTTGATGAATATTTAAATACCAGGGCAGGGTAATATGACAATCTATATGTAATAATTCGCCATACTTAATTACCCTTAAATTGTGTAGATCTATCCAATTGGTTTTTTTATATGTATTCAAAACTTCAATGAATTTTTTCAATAGTACAATATCAGCCTCATCCATTATACCTGCCAATGATTTTCTTAGTATGGTATATCCGTTGTACATAATCCAAAAACTCATGGCTATTGCAATTACTTTGTCTAACCAATAGATTTTAGTAAAATAAATTAGGGTAACGGCTACGAGAACTCCTACCGTAGAGTAGGTATCTATTTGCAAATGTTTTCCACTAGATTCTAGAGCAAGGGAATTATTTTTTTTACCAATACGAATGCAAAAAGCACCAGCTAAATAGTTAACCAATGCTGTAATTGCTACCAACCAAATACCTTGATCTAGTTTTTTTACTTGCACCGCATCTAACATATTCAAGATGGTTTCGTAAATGATCATAATGCCCGCTGCTATTACCAAACTTCCTTCTGCCGCCGCAGAAACAAATTCAGCTTTTCCATGGCCATAAGGATGATCATTATCTCTGGGTTTTGCTGCAACATATAAACTATATAGCCCTATAAAACCAGCAATAATATTCACGATACTTTCCAAAGCATCCGATAAAATAGCCATAGATGCAGTGAGGTAATAGGCTGCAATTTTTATGATAAAGAGCAACACACTTAAAACGGTTACCCATTTTTGAATGGTGTAATTTTGTAAACGCTTATCCATATTTGCTGCTTTTGAACAAAGATGAGTGGTTTACCCTTAATTTTAACAATCTATCCCATTCATTTCAACATTTTTAAATATTAATTTTACTCAATGCCCCCAGTTGAACAAAGATCCCGAATACCCATGCAGCCCCCAGTGATTCTTCCCGTAGCAGCAGGTGAAGAACAACCAATATGGTCTGTTATGATCTCTGTTTACAATACCTATTCCTATTTAGAAAATTGCCTACAATCTATTCTAGATCAAGATAGAGGCCTAGATCAAATGCAGATCATGGTGATAGATGATGCTAGTTCAGACGGCGATGTTGAGGCATTGGTAAAAAAAGTGGGTGGGGGTAGAATTGGTTATTTTAGACAACCTATTAATGTTGGTAAATTACGCAATTTTGAAACCTGTATTAAGTTAAGTAAGGGAAAATATGTTCATCTGTTGTATGGGGATCATTTTTTAATGAAAGATTTTTATGTAGAAATTGAAAGCTTGTTTGAGGATTTTCCTCATATTGGTGCAGCTTTTACCGAGTTTGAATATATTAATGAAAACGGTAAAAAAATTTGGGATCATGCTCGATTGCAAGTGTTAAGAGGTGTATTGAAGAATTGGTTATTAACCATTGCTCAACAATTGGTTGTACAACAACCTGCCATGGTAGTTAAGCGCAGCACTTATGAAAAACTAGGAGGATATTTTGGTGTGGAATATGGTGAATTTTGGGAAATCTGTGCCCGTATTGCAGCGCATTATGAAGTAGCGTATTGCCCAAGAACATTGGCCAAATATAGGGTGCATGGAGAAACCATTTCGCTAAGTGTTGCACAGTCTAAAATGAATATTAAAGGTATTGCTAAAACTATCGGATTAATCAGGGCCTATTTGCCCTTAGAAATCCGTGATTATGTAAGCAAAAAATCTGCCAAATTCTTTGCCCAATATTATTCTCGGCTTTCTCATAAAGTGTATCATGAGTTTAATAAACCAGCCGCTGCTTTGGTTCAGGCTTGGCAATCTTTATGGATGAATATGAATTGGGTAACTATCAAATATTCTTTTTTGCTTTTCTTTAAAGTGCTTATTGGCTATAGGCATATCCGCAACTTTATAGAAAAAATTTCTTAATGAATGATTTTGGTAGAATAATGAATGGCACAATGCTTGGTTAGCATGGCCGATATTCCACAATATTTTTCCATAGACAAGTTTACGGCACGTATTAATTTATCTTCGTCTGCTGGGCTTACATTGCTACTATATACCAAATCAATAGATTTAAATACTTTAGGATGTTCATCCGTTTGTTCTGCTTCTGCGGTAATTTCTAATTTTGTAAAAACCACTTTCATTTTTGATAAAATATCGGCAACATCCATTCCACTACAGCCACATAAAGCAGCTAGTAGCATTTTTTTAGGGCTCATACCTGTATCTAAACCACCACCATCTTTGGTTGTATCCATTTTTACAGTATGCCCATTATCGGAAGTGCTTTCGAAACTCAATGCTTGCTTCCAGCTAGTTGTTACTTTCATTGTGGTAAAATTAAGGTGCTGAAAAATTTAATTAACTATTAAAACGAGAACTAACAAAATCCCAGTTTACCACATTCCACCAATTGGTAATATAATCGGGTCTTTTATTTTGATATTTTAAATAATAAGCATGTTCCCAAACATCTAAACATAATAAAGGAGTTCCTTTTAGTTCGCTTACATCCATTAACGGATTATCTTGATTAGGAGTTGAGCCAATCATTAATTTTTTATCTGCATTCAATACCAACCAAGCCCATCCACTTCCAAATCTATTTTTACCTGCATTGGCAAATGCCGTTTTAAAAGCTTCAAAAGAACCAAATGATTGATCTATGGCTTCTGCTAGTTTTCCTGTTGGTTTACTTGAAGCGCCACCTTTCATGCATTTCCAAAATAATTCATGGTTGTAATGACCACCACCATTGTTTCTCATTTTAGTTGAATAAGTAGAAATATTTTGCAGAATATTTTCTAAAGATGTTTTTTGGGTATCCACTTTTTCTGCTGTGCAAGCTTCTGCTGTATTTTTGGCATAAGCAGCAGCGTGTTTACTATAATGAATTTCCATTGTTAACGCATCTATAAAAGGCTCTAATGCATTGTATGAATATGGTAAAGGTTGTTGCGCAAAATTAAATGATGCGTTGGCTGAGGAAGCGGCAATATTAAAACTAGGCAAAACAGTTAACCCAATTCCTGCTGCAATTCCTGCTTTTCCTGTTGTTTTAATAAATGATCTTCTGCTGTTTGACTGTTTCATGAGCTTATTTTTTCTTAAAATTAGTTAAAAATATACGGATCTGCTTAAAGGTTCTATAGTAAAACTCTTGATTAAATAATTGAGAATCACGCATGGCTTTGAAAGTAAGGAACACACCTATCGGAATTAAAATAAAAGTAGATAGCCACATACCCATGATCGTATTGGTTTGACCTGATTTTACAAATTTTTCACCAAATGTGTTAAAGAGATGAAAAATGACAAAAAAGATAATAGCAAATACCATGGGGGTGCCTAGACCTCCTTTTCTTATAATAGAGCCCAACGGAGCACCAATTAAAAATAACACTAAACAGGCAACAGATAAAGTAAATTTCCTATGCCATTCAATTTCATGATAGCGTAATGATTCGTATTTCTCATTGTAATCTCTGGCCATCATTTCTATGCTACCCTTAATGGTAGCCATTTGATTGGATGCAGCATCCATGATATTTTGCTTTACACTATCTGGAAATATTTTTGCTGGCTTTACTGTTGGTAATGGGTTGGTGATTTTTCCCTTCCATCCCGTATCGGCATATCTGGCAAACCGAACATAGGGTGTAATCTCTTTGGTAGATTTTTTATAATAAAAAGTATCTAAGTGTTCAAGTGAATCTATTGCATTATTTAATTGCCTGATGCTAAGCATTTTTGGATCATAAAAAGCACTATCGCCTGTTTTATTCATTTGAAAGCTCTTCAGGTCAAATACTTTTTTATATTCTCTAAAACTCATTCGAGTAAATTGAGAATTAGAAATTACTCGTTGGCCCTTTTCTTCGTAACGAACCCCATTTTTTAAAATGAATTCTAAAAAACGCTTGTCTTTTGTAACGCGCATTACCCCGTTTTCTGCAATTAAAATATTGTCTTGTAGTGAGTAGCCTTTTTCAAAAATCACAACATCGTGTATAATACTATCGTTCTTTTCTTTTTTTCCAAGTTTAATCACATAGCCTTCTATTTTATCGTAAAAAATACCTTCTTTAATATCAATGGAAGGCTTTGAAACAATAATATCGTATTTTAATGCAGAAAGTTTTAATTGGGTAACTGGTATAATATTATTGGCAAACAAAAAGGCAAGACCACAAATAAAAAAAGTAATGACCAACAGGGGGCGCATAAAACGAAGTAGTGGAATTCCTGCTGCTTTAATGGCTACCAGTTCAAAACTTTCTCCCAAATTGCCAAATGTCATGATAGATGAAAATAACAACGCCAAGGGTAAAGCTGTAGGAACCCAAAACAGGGTAACCAAGCCCACCAATTTTAATACAGTAATTATATCCAGACCTTTTCCTACCAAATCATCTATGTACAACCAAAAGAATTGCATGGTAAGTACAAAGATAGAAATGATGAATGCGGCAATAAAAGGACCTACAAATGCACGAATTATGAGTATGTCTAGCTTTTTTATCACTTACCTGTCTTAATATTGTTGTTATGAGTGCAGCAAAAGTAACACTTTCACCAAAGGAACTGGAATTGGTGAACAATGCAGACTGGATTTTAACAAAGAATGGGATTATTCAAAAAGTAGCCGACCTTTTTGGATTCGTTAGTAATCAATACAGAGAAGATATTACCAAATTCACCGAATTGGTAAATTCTCCCGTATTTAATCTTAGTCCTAAACTATCTAAAGGTGAACAATACCAGTCTCTACCCTATATCATGCTCGATTTTCCACGCTTTTTTACCGAACCAGATATTTTTGCCATCCGCAGTTTTTTTTGGTGGGGTAATCATTGCAGTATTCATTTGGTACTAAAGGGAAAATTTTTAGCACAGTATGGTACTTCCATAGATCATTATTTTCAATTATTTGGAAAATATGCTCCTGAAACCCGCGATTGGTATATTGGAACTGGTGCTAATTTATGGCAACACCATTTTGAGAAAAGTAATTATATACCCATTGAAGATTGGAATGGAACGTCGGTTGCTCAATTACCTTTTTTAAAACTGGCAAAAAAAATCCCACTACAAGAGTGGGATGATATAGATCAGTTTTTAATAAAGCATTTTAACCGCATACTTGCTATGCTTACCGAATATTAAGCCCCTAAACGGTGAAACAATTCTTTCACTTGATAGCCCCATAGCTGGCTCTGGTCTTTAATTTCATTCTTTTCAGCAAAATCTTTAATCACCAAAATAGTTTGATTGGAGATTTCTGTTTTTTCTATTCTGAATTCGAAATACTCGTTTTTATCACTATGTGTCCAATGAAAACGGATAAATTTATTATCTTCTTTGTCTATTAATTCAGCTTTGTCTGGTACACCTCCTCCCCAAGAGAAACTATACTCATTTTCCCATTCATCTACTTTATCGGCAAACCACTCTTGCAAACCTGCAGGCGTTGCCAAGAAATCGTATAAAATAACGGGGGAACATCTAACCGGAAACTCTAACGTAAATAACTGCTTCTTGCTCATTGAATTCTCTTTAACCTTCTATGGTAGCGTGCAATAATATTAAATAATACCTATCCTTCAAATGTTTTTTTATAAATCGGTCAATTTTAACCCAATTATGACAAGTTATAATGCATGAGAATTGAGTACCAGCTTGCTAATCAGCCTATTAGATGATTTTTTTGAAAACCATCTAAAATCAATTATATTGCTAATTGCTTGTACCTACCCTAAAAACTGCTTATTATGAGTATGCGTCAGTTGAAAATAACTAAGTCCATCACGAATCGTGAATCACCTAGTTTAGAGAAGTATTTACAAGAAATTGGAAAGGTAGAACTCATGAAACCAGAAGATGAAGTTCATTTAGCACAAAAAATCCGCTTAGGAGATCAACAAGCCTTAGATCGTTTGGTAAAATCTAATTTACGTTTTGTGGTATCCGTTGCTAAACAATACCAAAATCAGGGGTTAACCTTATCTGATTTAATTAATGAAGGTAATCTAGGGCTTATTAAAGCTGCTTTGCGTTTTGATGAAACCAGAGGGTTTAAATTTATCTCTTATGCAGTTTGGTGGATTAGGCAAAGTATTTTACAATCATTGGCCGAGCAAAGCCGTATTGTTCGATTACCATTAAATAAAGTGGGGCTTACTAATCGGATTAGCAAAGCATTTCAGCAATTAGAACAAGAGTTTGAACGAGAACCAACACCTCAAGAAATAGCAGATCTGCTCAAAATGCCATTAGAAGAAGTACGTACCATCATGAGTGCTAATATAAGGCATGTAAGCATGGATACGCCATTGGTGGATGGGGAAGGCAGTACCCTGATGGATTTAATTGAAAATACCAATGCAGCACGTACGGACGAAAAACTGGAACACCACCAATCATTGCAGATAGAAATAGAACGTAGTTTACAAACCCTTTCTGACCGTCAAAAAACCGTGATTTGTTATTTTTTTGGCATTGGGGTAGACCATGCTTTGAGTTTAGAAGATATTGGGGAACGATTTCATTTAACCAGAGAAAGGGTTAGACAAATTAAAGACAAAGCTATTTCTAAACTTAAGAGTACCAAGCGAAGTAAGTATCTGAAATTTTATTTAGGATAAAAGCACAAACAATTTTATAGTATTTAAAAGCTTACTGAGATGTTTTTGTTCAACCCAGTATATTTGCAGCTCTTTCTAAAATGGGAGGGTTAAGTTATGTTTCAAAATTTATCGGAAAAATTAGAATCAGCCTTTAAAAATCTAAAGGGCAATGCACGCATCAATGAGTTAAATATTGCCAATACAGTAAAGGAAATACGTAGGGCATTATTAGACGCTGATGTAAACTTTAAGATTGCCAAAGAGTTTACAGATAAAGTAAAAGATAAAGCAGTAGGGGAAAAAGTAATCAATGCAATTAGTCCTGGGCAGTTAATGACCAAAATTGTACAGGATGAATTAACCCAATTGATGGGTGGAAAAGAAGCTGCATTTACCATTGAAGGAAATCCTGCCATTATACTTATTGCAGGATTACAAGGTAGCGGTAAAACCACGTTTACAGGTAAGTTAGCTCATTATTTAAAAACTAAAAAAGGGAAATCCCCTTTGTTGGTGGCAGCAGATATTTATCGCCCAGCGGCCATAGATCAATTAACTGTTTTGGCAGAACAAATAGGGGTAAGTGTTTATAGTGAACGAGAAAATAAAGATGCTGTTTCCATTGCATTAAATGCCATTAAAGAAGCTAAGGCTTCCAATAAAAATGTAATCATCATAGATACCGCTGGTCGTTTGGCCATAGACGAAGTGATGATGACAGAAGTAGCCAATATTAAGGCTGCCGTAAATCCATCTGAGATTTTGTTTGTGGTAGATTCAATGACTGGTCAAGATGCAGTAAATACAGCAAAAGCATTTAATGATCGTTTAGATTTTTCGGGGGTGGTATTAACCAAATTAGATGGAGATACAAGAGGTGGAGCGGCCCTTTCCATTAAGTACACTGTAGATAAACCCATTAAATTTGTGAGCAGTGGGGAAAAAATGGATACCCTAGATGTTTTTTACCCCGAACGGATGGCTCAGCGTATTTTGGGTATGGGGGATATTACCAGTTTGGTTGAAAAAGCACAAGCCCAATATGATGAGGTGGAAGCCAAAAAGCTGGAGAAAAAAATTCGTAAAAATCAGTTTGACTTTCAAGATTTTATGGATCAATTACAGCAAATTAAAAAAATGGGTAATTTAAAAGATTTAATGGGAATGATTCCTGGAGTAGGTAAGGCAGTAAAAGATATAGACATTAAAGATGATGCATTTAAAGGGATTGAGGCCATGATCAGTTCCATGACACCTTTTGAAAGGGCTAATCCCGATTCTTTAACGCCTAGCAGAAAACTGCGAATAGCCAAGGGCAGCGGAAAAGACCTGCAAGAAGTAAATGCATTTATGAAGCAATTTGAGCAGATGAAACAAATGATGAAAATGATGAATAATATGCCCATGGGAGGAAAATTCCCCGGAATGCGTCGTTAAAATCAATTTAATATACTGTTAACGTACTTTTAAATAGAAGCTTTGGAAGTTATATAGGAATCTATTACTTTCGCATTTCTGGTTTCTACCAGGTTAATTAATTATTCACGCCTTTAAATTTCTATTTATGGCAGTAAAAATGAGACTCCAACGTCACGGGAGTAAAAAAAGACCGTTCTACTTTATTGTAGTAGCCGACGGACGTGCACCAAGAGATGGTAAGTTTATCCAAAAATTGGGAACTTATAATCCATTAACAGTTCCTGCAACTATCCAGTTAGATCGTCAAAAAGCATTGGATTGGTTAAATAAAGGAGCTCAACCTACAGACACAGTTCGTAGAATCCTTTCTTTTAAAGGAGTATTGTACCTGAAACACCTATTACGTGGTGTAAAATTAGGTTTGTTTGATGATGCTGCTGCTATGACTAAGTTTCAGGAATGGCATAACGATCATGAAGCTAGTATTACACGCAGAAATGAAGAACACAAAAGTAAACAGCGCGCAAAGAAAGTGTACGTGCCAATAGTTAAAAAAGTAGAAGTAAAAGAAGAAGTAGCAGAAGCTGCACCAGAAGCACCTGCTGCAGAAGGTACAACTGAAGCATAAACTACTGAAAAAATAAGATGAGGGCCTGGAAATTTTCCGGGCTCTTTTTATTGGCATCAGCCTCGCCAACAGCTAAGGTTTATTAACTTGCAATTCATGAAGGAGTATATTAATATTGGAAAAGTAGTAGCTGCTTTTGGTTTAAAAGGAGAGCTGATTCTCTCCCATTCATTGGGAAAAAAAACTGCTTTAACGGGCATAACAGCATTATTTGTAGAAGAAGTAAAAGGATCTTATTTGCCTTATTTTATTGAGTATGCCAAAGCAAAAAATACCGAAGAAATATATGTTAAGTTAGAAGGTATTGCTTCAAAAGAATCAGTTGCCCGATTTATTTCAAAGCCAGTATGGTTATTAGATACAGATTTTAGAAAGTTGGCAGGAAAAAATGCGCCCATCTCGTTATTAGGATATACCATCATGACCGATGAAGATGAAAATTTAGGACCTATAACAGAAGTGATAGAACAACCTCATCAAATACTTTTAAAAATTCTATTGGAAGGGAAAGAAGCCTTAATTCCATTACATCAAGAAACTTTAGATAAAATTGATCATTCTTCCAAGCGTGTGTATGTAACCCTTCCAGATGGTTTATTAGATGTGTATCGTTAGTATATGACCTCTCCACAACGTTATATTGCCCATTTAGATTTAGACTCTTTTTTTGTAAGTGTTGAAGTAGTAAACAATCCTACTCTTAAAGGGAAAGCAGTAATTGTAGGAGGTTCTAAAGAGAGAGGGGTGGTAACCACTTGCAGTTATGAAGCCAGAAAATTTGGTGTAAAAAGTGCAATGCCTATGCACACAGCCATAAAGCTTTGTCCTCATGCTATAATAGTACAAGGAACTAGGGGAGAATATACTCGATACTCTAGATGGGTTACTGATATTATTGCTGCAAAAGCTCCTTTATTTGAAAAAGCATCCATTGATGAATTTTATATAGACCTTACTGGCATGGATAAATTTTTTGATCCATATCAGTGGACTATTCAATTGCGAGAAGAAATAATAAGCAAAACACAATTGCCTATTTCATTTGGTTTAGCTACTAATAAAATGATTGCTAAAATAGCTACCGATGAGGCAAAACCCAATGGATATTTGTTTGTTGAACCTGGGATGGAAAAAATTTTTCTAGCGCCTTTGCCCGTAAATAAATTTTCGGGCGTTGGGGAAAGCACTAATGAACAATTAAAAGCAATGGGCATTTTTACCATTCAACAATTAAGTGAAACACCTATTGCCATATTAGAAAAATCAATTGGAAAATACGGGGTAGATCTTTGGAAAAAATCGCAAGGTATACATGAGGGTATTGTACAACCATATCATGAAGCCAAATCTATTTCAACTGAAAATACTTTTGAAGAAAACAAAACGGATAATGCTTTTTTATTGAGTGAATTGGTAAGGATGACAGAAAAATTGGCGTATGAGTTAAGGGCCGATAAAAAATTAGCAGGCTGCATTGCTGTAAAAATCAGATACCCCAATTTTGAAACTACTTCTAAACAAACCACCATAGATTATACCTTACGCGATGATGAATTAATACCAGTTGCCATTAGCTTATTTCATCAACTTTATAGAAAGGGGCAGGCAATAAGGTTATTGGGGGTAAAACTTTCGGAGCTTACCAGCCATGTATTACAAGGGAGTTTGTTTGAAAACAATAAAAAAGATGAATTGTATAAAGCCATTGATGCAGTAAAAAATAAATACGGTAAAACTGCATTGCAAAAAGCCAGAACCATACGTACTGGAGGGAAAAAAAATTAACAAATTATTAGTCTACTTATTTAGTAGGAAATACTATATTTGTTTTCTAAATTAGTATATTATGAGTTTAAGACTAGGGGATACTGCTCCCAATTTTAAAGCACAATCCAGCTTGGGCCCAATAGATTTTTATGAATATTTGGGGGATAGTTGGGGAGTATTGTTTTCACATCCTGCCGATTATACACCGGTATGTACTACCGAGTTGGGCAAAACAGCCTTGTTAGCAGAAGAATTTGCAAAACGCAATGTAAAAGTATTGGCTTTAAGTGTAGATAGCTTAGGCAAACACGAGGGATGGATTAAAGACATCAATGAAACACAACACACATCGGTTGGGTTTCCCATTATTGCGGATGAAGATAAAGCAGTAGCTACTGCTTACGATATGATACATCCAAATGCTTCATTAACTGTAACGGTTCGTTCCTTATTTATCATAGGGCCAGATAAAAAAGTAAAACTATTTATTACCTATCCTGCTTCTACTGGAAGAAATTTCTATGAAGTTTTAAGAGTAATTGATTCCTTGCAATTAACAGCTAATTATAGTGTTGCTACACCTGCCGATTGGAAGGAGGGTGAAGACGTAATTGTAGTGCCTGCTATTAGCACCGAAGATGCAATTAAAAAATTCCCCAAAGGAGTAAAAGAAGTGAAACCTTATTTGCGTTATACACCACAGCCCAATAAATAAAAAATGTTGTTTGGTACTTGTTCAAACCCCAGAGAAATCTGGGGTTTTGTTATATATGGATTCAATAAAAGGCATTAACTTTCATAAAAGAATTGATATGAAGAAAATCTTAATCTTGATTTGCTTATGGGTTGTGAGCAATGGGGCAACGGCACAAAAAACTTTTATTTACTGTGGTCAATTGGTAGATGTAAAAAACCAGCAACTACTAAAAGAAATGACCATTATAACCAATGGTACCAATATTTTAGGTGTAGAAAAAGGATTTTCAAAAGCAAAAGATGAAGATAAAATAGTGGATTTAAAAAAAATGACAGTAATGCCAGGTTTAATAGACATGCATGTGCATTTAGAAAGTGAAATTGGCCCAGCCAATTACCTTAATGGATTTACTTGGAATGCTGGAGACTATGCATTTCAGTCAGTTGTATTTGCGCAGAAAACCTTGCTGAGTGGATTTACCTCGGTAAGAGATTTGGGTGGGAGTGGAGTAAATATTTCTCTACGCAATGCCATTAATAAAGAATGGATTATTGGCCCTAGGGTATATACAGCAGGCAAATCGCTTGCCACTACTGGTGGGCATGCCGATCCTACCAATAATTATAGAAAAGATTTAATGGGAGATCCTGGTGCAAAAGAAGGCGTAGTAAATGGAGTAGATGATTGCGCCAAAGCTGTTCGTCAACGCTATAAAGAAGGATCCGACTTAATTAAAATTACGGCAACTGGGGGTGTGTTGAGTATGGCCAAAGATGGAACTGGGGCGCAGTTTACCGAAGAAGAAATTCGTGCAATTGTTAACACAGCAAAAGATTATGGGTTTAAAGTAGCTGCGCATGCTCATGGAGCTGAAGGAATGAAGCGGGCAGTTATGGCAGGCGTAAACTCTATTGAACATGGCACTTATATGACAGAAGAAATAATGGAACTGATGAAGCAAAAAGGAACTTATTTAGTGCCAACAATTATTGCAGGAAAGTCTACCGCAGATTCTGCCAAAAAACCAGGTTATTATCCTGAGATTGTTCGCGCAAAAGCCTTGGTAGTAGGTAATTTTATACAAGCTACATTTGCCAAAGCATATAAATATGGGGTAAAAATTGCATTTGGAACAGATGCGGGGGTATATGCACATGGTAAAAATTGGCTTGAATTTATGTATATGACAGAAGCAGGCATGCCTATTTTAGAAGCCATTAAATCAGCTACCGTGAATGCCGCGGATCTCTTAGGTGATGATCGTATTGGTAGTATTGAAAAAGATAAATTAGCCGATATTATTGCTGTAGATGGTGATCCTACAAAGGATATCACCAGCATGGGCAGGGTAATATTTGTTATGAAGAATGGCGTAATTTATAAAAGCAAATAGACCTATTTATTTAGGAAGAATATTCCAAAACAAAAGCACTACTCTTCTTCTTTCATCATCTGCTTTATAGTCGGTTACCAATTTACTGGGATATTCTTCTCCTTTTCCTTTTTCTATAAATAGAAAATCAATAGATTTAATATTGGTATAATTAGGAATTTTTTTCTCAATAGAATATTCCATTAGGTTTCCAATATTCATCGCCCGCCATTCCGATAATTTTTGGTTCATACGTTCTTTGCTAGCGGTACTATCATTTAATTTTTCAACTAAGGTTTTAAAAATATCCGATTCTGGATTAAATCCACTTCCATCTGCATATCCTAATATAACCAAGGTTGCTTTTTTCTCCACGTCGGCGTATTTATTGTAAAAACCTACCAAGGAATCTACTAATGGTGAAAACAGTTGTTCTGCAATAGGTCTTTTATCGAGTGGAATTTCATATTTGCCGGGCCCAAAAAATGCCGCTAAATCAAACATGTGTTGCTGGTTTACAATAATATCTAAACTTTCGTTGATCATGGTAAACCTGCGAATTCGATAGTTAGCTTTACTTTTATACCGATCAATGAGACCAAAAGAGGAATCAATTTTAGATCTATTAAGTTTATATACTTTTCTAGAAGTATTTATTTTTTCGCTAATAAAAGAAATGGCATTTTTAAACGAATCTAAATCGGCTGCATATTTTCCAATTTTATGACTAACACTGTCTGCAATTTCTGCATCAATAACTTCTGCTTTTAAGCGGGCTTCTACTTTTAATTTAGTGTCGTTCACTGTTTTGGTGTCTGTTTGCACAATGGTGTTAGCAGCAGTAAGCACTTCATTTATTTGAGCCTTTTTGCTACTAAAGCAAGAAACAAAAAATACAGAGCAAACAAGTAAGCTAAATATTTGAGTAATTTTTTTCATTGATTATATTTTTGGAGCAGCTCGTATAAAGAAATCTTCTTTTGGTTTAGGTGTTTTTTTGATGGTTCTACGTCCTACAATAATAAAACTTTTATTGATACTTCCAGTTGAACTGTCTGTAAACTCTTTGGCAGCAAGATCTTCGTTGGAAATATAGGTTACAAATTTAGTTAGAAATTGCTTTTTATTGATGGTCACAAATAACAATGCTTCATTGGTAGCATTATCTGTTTTCAGTTCAGTAGTTTTTTTATTTGGCAGAAAGCTTTTTTTTGATGGCTCAATTAAATCTACCAAATACATTCCAGAGTCTTTTTTTAAAAAAGGAGCACTGAGATATACAAATAGCAAAGTTCCTACCAACCATATTATGGCAACATGGCGAGATTCAACTAATTGATTATATAGTAATTGAATAGTCAATTATTTGGTTAATTGTTGTTCTAACATATTTATTTCATGTAATACTGGTTCAACAGATTTAGTAAGTGTGTTTACCAAATTGCTAATTTTATCCCAATCGGCTTCTATATTTCTATATTTTTCAATTTCTACTAATGGAATTACCAATGCCGAATTGGTTTTTAAAGAAGTTACGGTTGTTTTTAAATTGTGTGCAATATTGTACAACTCTTCTATATTTCTATTTTTAAAAGCATCTTCTAATTGTGCCAATTCATTTGGATAATGTTTGGCAAAATGGCCAAGTAATTCTTTAATAATGGCAGGTTCTTCACCAACCAATTTGATAATATTATGTAAGTCTACATAAGTTGTATTCATAGATTCTGCTTTTAAACTATTAGGTAATAGTGGAATGTATAAGTTAAATAATTCAATTACTCTTTCTTCAATTAGTGGCTTTGACAAATAATCGTTCATACCCGCTTCTTTAGATTTTTCAATTTCATTTGGCATAGTATGTGCCGTCATGGCAATAATGGGTACTGATGATTTTTTAGTATGTCTTATCCATTCTGTTACACCGTACCCATCAATATGTGGCATTTGAATATCCAATAAAATTAAATCGTATTCATTTTTTTCTAAAAATTCAATTGCTTCCTTACCATCTCCCACAAGCGTAATTTTAATGCCCCAGTTTTGAAATAAAAACTTCAGCAGCATTTGATTCATTTTATTGTCTTCTGCAATTAAAATTTTAGCTTTTGTATTAAATTGTTTAACAATATTGCTATCTTTTTTATTAGTAGGTTCTTCAATGGCCATTCTGTTGATACTGTAGGGTATCGTTACCATAAATTCCGATCCAGCATTGATAATACTTTCAACAGCAATCGTTCCATTTTGTAAAGTAACTAATTGCTTTACAATAGACAATCCTAAACCGGTGCCTCCATATTTTCTGGTTGTAGCAGAATCTGCTTGTTCAAATCTTTCAAATATGGTTTTTAATTTATCGGCAGGTATACCAATTCCTGTGTCTTTTACCGTAAATTGTATAGTAACTATTTCGTCTTCCTGCTTTACTAAACGTAAACGCAAGGTAATATTGCCACCTGTCCCCGTAAACTTAATGGCATTCGAAACCAAGTTGGTTAGTATTTGTTTTAATCGGTCATCGTCTCCAGTTAAATTTAATGGAATAGTTTCTTCTATATGATAAGAAAAATGAATTTTCTTGCTACTTAATTGCACTTGAAAAAGCATTTCAATAAAATGGCAAATATCTTGTAAGTTAAAAGGTGCTTTGGATATTTGTAATTTGCCTGCTTCTAATTTAGAAAAATCTAAAATATCATTGATGATATAGAGTAGGTTTTCACTAGAACTTTTTATAAAACCAATATAATCTTTTTGTACCCCATCTAACTTGGTTTTATAGGCCAAGTTACTGAAACCGATGATAGAATTTAATGGGGTTCTTATTTCATGACTCATATTAGCTAAGAACTGTTCTTTAATATTTCCAGCAATATCAGCCTTTGTTTTAGCTTGTTCCAGCGCTTTTATCAATTCGGTATTTTGCTTTAAATGCCTAATAATTAAGGTAGCAGAAAGTAAAATGGTGATTAGTGCAAAAATTGTAAGTGATCTGCTAATAATTAATACCTGATTAGATACGGTAGAGTTTTTAATAATAGTTTGTTGTAAATCTGTTTCAGCAATAATTTGAATATCCGATGCAGCAATATAAATACTATCTAATAAATTTTTATTTTGATCTCCAGTGAGTTTTTGTTTGGCAATGAATGTATTTTCACTGTTCCCTAAAATATCTATTGTAATATTAATTTTTTTATCTAGTAATTTTTTTAATTGATTGTACGATTTTTGTGTAGAAAGCTGAGTAAGCTTTCCTACTTCCTTTATATACTTGTTTAAATCTTGAATGGTATCTTTTAAGGTTGGTGTTAATTTTATGTCAGATGCATTAATTTGTTTTCGAGTTTGACTTTCTATAAAATAGATATGGTTAATAATTTCTTGTAATGCATTATTAATTTGAAAAGTTTTTACAGCCAGCTCGTTCCCTTGTTGCATTGCTCGGATACTTTTATCGGAACGGGATTGTACAAAAAATAATACCACCATCAATACTATAGACAATAGAAGTATAAAACTGAGGGGTTGAATATTTTTAGTTTTTTTTAGCCTTTCCATTTTTTTAATTGCTGTAATAATGCTTTTAGGTCTTTAGGAATAGGGGCTTCTAATATAAATTGATTCCCTTTTAAGCTAAAGATGAGTTTGTAAGAATGTAATGCCAGCCTCGCCAATAAAGGTTTTTCCTCATCTGCCTTTTTGGCCAATTTAAAATTCCTTTTGATCGAAGACAATAAAATTGGTTCTGGGCTACCATAAATGGCATCACACACAATTGAATGTCCTATATGTTGCATGTGAACCCTTATTTGGTGCGTTCTTCCTGTGTGAATTTGAAATTGTACCCAAGAAAATAATCTGAAAGATTCTACAACCATATATTCGGTAAGGGATGTTTTTCCTTTCACGTGCGTGATCATTTTGGTGGTTTTCCCTGGATGTTCCATAATGGGCGCATCCACCAAACCATTGCTGTTGATCATTTGACCGTTTACCAAGCCTAGATAATATTTCTCCATTTCCCTGCCTTCAAAAAGTAAGCATAGCGCTTTATGGGATTCTTCTGTTTTGGCAAATACAATAATGCCACTGGTATCTCTATCTAAGCGATGAACAGTATATATATTTCCGTAACGCTCTTTGAGAATATCTTTAAGCGAAATTTCTTTACCCATTCTATCGGGTATACTTAATAAACCAGCAGGTTTATTAATGGCAACAAAATCATTGTTTTCGAAAATAATATCTAATTGCATCATTATTCTGTTGCCTTATTTTTTCTAATAAAAGATTTATTCATGTATTTCAGTAAACGAACTTCTTTTTCATTCAAATGTCTCCATTTACTACGCTCTACATTTTTTTTGGTGAGATTGGCAAACATTACCCTGTCTAAGCCTTTTACATCATATCCAAGATGCTCAAAAATTCTCCTTACAATTCGGTTTCTTCCACTGTGTATTTCTATCCCTACTACATTTTTATTTTTAGTATCAGCATAACCTACAGAATCGGCCTGCACAAATCCATCTTCTAAATTAACCCCTGTAACAATTTGGTCTAAGTCTTTTTTACTTACTGGTTTATCTAGGGTAACTTCGTAAATTTTCTTCACTTCAAATGAAGGATGGGTAAGTTTTTGTGCTAATTCGCCGTCATTCGTTAACAATAATACACCAGTAGTATTTCTATCTAACCTTCCTACTGGGTACACTCTTTCTAATGTAGCCCCTTTAACTAAATCTAATACTGTTTTTCTACCTTCAGGATCATTCGATGTAGTAATAAAATCTTTGGGTTTATTTAATAAAATATAAACATTATTCTTTTGTAAAAAAATTTCTTTGCCTTTCACGGTAACCTTATCTGCTTGAGAAACTTTGTAACCTGGTTCAAATAATTTATCACCGTTCACCGTTACTTTCCCTGCTTTTACCATTTCAGCAGCCTCTCTTCTTCCACATACACCTGCATGTGCAATAAATTTATTCAGAGGTATTAAACTGTCTTTTGTTTGAGGAATAGCATTATCAGAAGCTGGTTGAATGGGTCGTTTACCTGCAGGCACAATGGGCCTTGAGCTTGGCTTTGCCTCCCGTTTTTCCTTTACTCTTTTTTCGCTTATTGTTGGGGTAATTTTTCTATCAGCAGCTTTATCTTCCCAAACCTCACCTCTAGCTTTTGCTTTTTTCTTCAGCCTCATTTCTTCTCCAGCGGCTTTAGCGTCTGCTTTTACTTTTCTTTTTTCTTGCCTAAATTCTTCTTTTATAGCACTGCCTTTTTTCTTGTTGGCAAACTTGTTGAAATTGTCTGTTCTCTTTTGCATGTGTATGTTTTGCTGTTTTACAACAGGAATTAAAAAATTATCCTTTATTGGCCAACTGGCCACAAGCTGCGTCAATATCTTTGCCTCTGCTTCTACGCAAGCGGGCGTTTACTTTATTCGCAGCAAGGATATTCATAAAGTTTTGTACATCGGCTTCATCTGGTTTTGTAAAACGAAATGCGTCAATACTATTATATTCAATAATGTTAATTAAATCTGCGGGAATTTGTCTGAAAAGTTTAGTAAGCTCTTCTGCATCTTGAGGAGAGTCGTTCAGGTTCTTAAATAAAATGTATTCTAAAGTTATCTCATTGCCTGTTTTTTTATAAAAATAATTTAGTGCTTCTATGAGCACTTTAATATTATTGGTTTCATTAATGGGCATTATTTTATTTCGTTTCTCATCGTTAGGGGCGTGTAAAGAAAGTGCCAGTTTGAATTTTACTGCATCATCCCCCAACATTTTAATTTGTTTAGAAACGCCTGCTGTAGAAACGGTAATTCGTTTAGGACTCATAAATAATCCATCTTCGGAGGTAATGCGTTCTACCGCTTTTAAAACATTGCTATAATTCATTAAGGGTTCGCCCATTCCCATGAACACGATATTGGTTAATTTCTTATTGTAGCTTTCTTCACTTTGTTTATTGATAAGTACTACTTGATCTACAATTTCATCGTAAGTAAGGTTGCGCTTACGATCCATATACCCAGTTGCACAAAATTTACAATTAAGGCTACAGCCAATTTGCGAAGAAACGCAGGCCGTTTTACGTTCTTCGGTAGGAATTAATACCCCTTCAATTAAATGACCATCAAAGGTTTTAAATCTAGATTTTATGGTACCATCATTACTAAATTGAGTAGTATCTATTTTTAAAGCGGGCAGCGAAAAATCAGTTGCTAATTTTATTCTCAGCTCTTTACTAAGATTACTCATAGCGTCAAAGCTATGGGCATGTTTTTGCCAAATCCATTCTTGAACCTGTTGTAAACGAAATTTTTTTTCGCCAATCTTATTAAAATAAGCTTCTAGCTCTACTTTGCTTAGTTGGCGAATATTGGGTAAAGGAGCACTCATGGCGGCAAAGATAACCTAAGGAGGCTCCAAAATTTTATTTATCGGTTAAATTATATCTTGCAACTCAATATAAAGCCAATAATATGACGAAAGCTTGTTATGTGATAGATATGGTAAGAACACCCATTGGAAAATATGGCGGCAAATTAAGTGGGTACAGACCAGATGATTTGCTTGCTTATGTAATTCAATGTTTGCTGCAACGTAACCCTAATATAGATACCAGTAAAATTGAAGATATTATTGCTGGTGCAGCTAACCAAGCTGGGGAAGATAACCGAAATGTTGCGAGGATGGCTGGGTTATTAGCAGGGTTGCCCCTATCGGTTGGTGGCTCTACTGTAAATAGGCTTTGTGCAAGCGGATTACAGGCTATTATGGATGCAACCAGGGCAATTTTATGTAATGATGGGCTTTTTTATATAGCTGCCGGTGTAGAAAATATGACTCGTGCTCCTTTTGTTACTGCTAAAGCTGCCGATGCATGGAATAGAAAAATAGAAACCTATGATACAACTATGGGGTGGCGTTTCATTAATCCTAAATTGGCGGAAAAATACCATCCATATACCATGGGAGAAACTGCAGAAAATATTGCTAAACAATGGGGTATTAGTAGAGAAAAGCAAGATGCATTTGCTTTTGCTTCTCAAACAAAATATGCTGCTGCATTAAAAGAGGGGAAATGGGCGGATGAAATTGTTGCAGTTGAAATCATGGATAACCGCATGATCACTTGGTTTAATCAAGATGAACATCCAAGAGAAACGAGTTTAGAAAAGCTTGCTGCTTTAAAACCTGCATTTGTAAAAGATGGAACTGTTACAGCAGGTAATTCTTCTGGCATTAATGATGGGGCTGCTGCTATGTTATTGGCCAGTGAGGAAGCAGTAAAGCTATTCAATCTTAAGCCAATAGCTCGTGTTGCAAGCATGGGGATTGCAGGAGTAGATCCCGCCATTATGGGTATTGGACCAGTTCCAGCCACCAAAAAGGCATTGAAAAGAGCAGGAATTACCAATAATGAATTGTCATTAATAGAATTAAATGAAGCTTTTGCTTCCCAAAGTATTGCCTGTATACAAGAGCTGGCACTGAATAGTGATATGGTAAATGTGAATGGAGGGGCCATTGCATTAGGCCATCCCTTGGGTTGCAGCGGTGTTCGCATTGCAGGTAGTTTGGTACATGAAATGTATAGAAACCAACATAAATTTGGATTAGCTACTATGTGCATTGGTGTAGGTCAAGGAGCTGCTATTATTTTTGAAGGATGTTAACAAACAAATGTTTGTGTTAAATAAGATAGATCTATTATTTTTCATTATTTTTCCAAACGTAAAAAATAAAACAAGTATAAATGAGAAAAATAATCTTACTCTCCCTGTTATTATGGGGAATTAGTTTTACAGCAAGTGCTCAAGCAGATTCTACAATGAAAGAATATGTAGGAAAGTACCTCTTTCCCGAAGGTAGCCCAGTTACTGAAATAGATGTTATTTTAGAGAACGGTGCTTTGAGCATGGCATCTGCTGTGGGAACTTCTTCTTTAGAAAAAACGGCCGAAGATGTGTTTACGATTACTCAATTTCAGGGTACTGCCACATTTAAAAGAAATGAAGACAAGAAAATAATTGGGGTTAGTATCAATGCAATGGGATATTCGTTAGAGGGTACAAAGCAAGAAACCGTAAATACCACTACTGTAAAAATACTAAACCTTTTAAAGAGTGAATTGGAAGAAAAAAATAACACAATTAATGCGCTCTTAAATTTATTAAATACCTCAAAATAATTCCTGCAACAACTGCAACTGGGGAATGGTTTTCTGTTCCCCGGTTGCCAAATTTTTTATATTGCAACTACCTTCTGTTAACTCTTTGGTGCCAATAATTGCAATAAAAGGGATGCTCTTTTTTTCTGCGTATTTAAACTGCTTATCTAATTTAGTTGGTTCATGAAAAAGCTCGCATGCAATTCCTTGTTGCCTCAATTGTTGCATTAACTCAAATGCTTTATGGCTTTCTGCTTTACCTAAATTAAAAAACAAAATCTTTGTACCTTTTTGAATTGCTTCTGGAAATAATTTCATTTCTTCCAAAACATCATAAATTCTGTCTACGCCAAAACTAATGCCAACTCCTGGCACATTTGGTACATCAAATAAGCCTGTTAGGTCATTATATCTTCCACCTCCGCCAATACTGCCCATTTGTACACCAATGGCCTTTACTTCAAAAATAATTCCTGTATAATAATTTAGTCCACGGGCAAGGGTAAAGTCGGCAACAAGTTTACTATTACCTAATTCAATAGAATAGTTTAATACCTGTTCAATTTCTTCAATTCCAGCTAAACCATTTTCATTATTTCCCAATAATTTTTTTAGTTGGGCTAGTTTTGATTCATTGGTACCGCTGATTAATAAATATTGTTCAATGGTATTAATTTGTTCATTCAATAATCCCCTAGTAACCAATTCTTCTTTTACTTTTTCTAATCCTATTTTGTCTAGTTTATCAATAGCTATGGTGATATTGGTTAATTGATTTGTTCCGCCACATATTTCTGCTAAACCTGCCAATATTTTTCTACTATTTATATGTATGCTTACGGGTAAATTTAGCCGGTTAAAAACGGTTGCATATAAGCTGGTTAATTCAATTTCATTGAATATACTATTGCTTCCAACAACGTCTGCATCACATTGATAAAATTCTCGGTAGCGCCCTTTTTGCGGGCGATCGGCCCTCCAAACGGGCTGTATTTGATAACGTTTATAAGGCATTATTAATGCGCCATAATTCATAGCAACATAACGTGCAAAAGGAATAGTAAGATCATATCTTAATGCTCTTTCCGTAATGCCTTTATTGTTTTTTCCACTCAATATTTTATCGAAATCCAATAAAAGTTGTTCTTTTTTACTAGGATTATCTAAACCGTTGTTCAGTATTTTGAATATAAGTTTATCACCCTCTTCTCCATATTTTCCCATCAAGGTTTCTAGGTTCTCCATGGCAGGGGTTTCTAGCGGTTCAAAACCAAACAATTCAAATACAGTGCGAATGGTATTAAAAATATAGTTTCGTTTTTGTACAATGGTTGCGTTAAAATCCCTGGTTCCCTGTGGTATAGTTGGTTTACTCATTACCGCAAAAGTAATTAAAGTTGATGAGGTTTTTTTTCAACGCAAACCTTTGATGTATTCATAATTAGATGGAATCATCGCAAACTAACGGTTATTAGTTAGTGTGGAATATCAAAAAGGTTGCATCTCACTAAAAATATTTACTAAATTGCCATCCCCAACGTAGAACAATGGAAAATAACATGAGAGAAAGAAGCCAGCGTAGTTATACTAACTTCCGGCGTGTATATGATATAACAATGGCGATTCTTTTTTTAGCCATGGCTGCTTCTATGTTTATGGTGGACTTTTTAAAGTTGAACTTAGTAATAGCAGAAGATAAAACCTTTCGATATTTTTTTGGTGGTATTTGTCTTTTGTATGGTGGATTTCGTTTATACCGTGGAATTAAGCAAACAGATCGTATATGAATCTTACCAATTCGGGCATCTGTTTATTGTTTATGGTTACCATGCTCTTTGTTTCTTGTGGTTCCGCTGATAGTAATGTAGACAATAGAGATACACCAGTGAAAGGAAGTATCCATATTAGTGTAGATGAAAGTTTTAAACCAGTAATTGAAGAGCAATTGCGTGTGCATCATGCTTCATTTCCTGCAACAAAAATATATGTGCATTATAAATCTGAAGCAGAATGTTTTAGAGATCTTCAGCAAGACAGCACTAGAATGATCATTGTTGCCAAAGGTTTAACTGAAAAAGAGGCGGAGTTTTATAAAAGCAAGCTATCTTACAAGCCTCAATATGGAGAATTGGCTTATGATGCAGTTGCCGTAATTGTAAACAAAGCATCAAAAGATAGTATTTTCAGCTTTGCCGATTTGCAAAAAATATTGAGTGGACAATTACCAATTACCGCTATTATGGATGGGAAATCGGCTACCAGTACAGTGCGTTATTTAAAAGATAGCGTGCTTAAAAATGGAGCGTTTGGGAAAAATGTAGTAGCAGCAAATAGCAGTAAGGAAGTAATTGATATGGTAGCAAATAGAACTGATGTAATAGGATTTGTAGGATTAAGTTGGATTGGAGACTCCTACGATCCTGAACAATTGGCTTATTTGCGTAAAATTAACTTGTCGAGGATAGAATGTACCGCATGTTTAGAACGGAATGTATTCGCAAAGCCTTCTCAGGCAACGATTACAAGGGGAGAATATCCTTTGGCACGGCCATTGTATTATATATTAAAGGAAAACACAGCAGGTTTAGGAACGGGCTTTATGAATTTTATGAGCTTAGAACGAGGTCAGTTGATTTTCAGAAGGGCTTTTTTAGCACCAGCTAAAATGGCTTTTCAAAAAAGATTAAGTAGTATTAAACAGGAATAACATACCAACTATAAAATAGAGAAACATGAAGAAAAATGTTGCTTTGATGTTTGCAGCTTTGTTTGCAGTTCAAGTTTTAACAGCTCAATTGGCCGAAGGGATCAAGCTGTTGAATTATGATAAACACAGTACTGCGAGAGAAACATTTCAAAAATTGTATGATGCTAATTCAAAAGATCCACAAACTATTTACTGGTTGGGACAAGCTCATTTAGCAGGTAATGGAATTGAAGTAACCAAAGAAGATATTGACGCAGCTAAAGCTGTATATCAAAAAGGGCTTCAAGAAATTGGGAGTGATCCTTGGTTATTGGTTGGTATGGGCCATGTTGAAATTAGAGAAGGGGGTGACTTGAATTCCGCCAAACAAAAATTTGAACAAGCCATTACGGCTACAACTCCATTAAAAGGAAAAAACAAAGGTAAACCCAGCGCAGAAATTTTGAATGCCATTGGGAGAGCCAATGCTGATGGAGGAAGTACCATGGGGGATCCTATTTATGGTATAGATAAATTAAAATTGGCTAGTACCATTGACTTGACCAGTGCTGATATTTTTGTAAATATGGGCATTAGTTACCGTAAAACTGGTGGAGAAAATGGGGGGGATGCGGTTAAAGCTTTTCAAGAAGCCATAACCAGGGATCCTAAAAACGCACAAGCGATGTTCCAAATTGGTAAGATTTACCAAACCCAGAATAACAAAGAAATGTTTGAACAATTCTTTTTTAATGCCATTGCGGCTGATCCTACATTTCCACCTGTATACTATGCTTTATATGAGTATTATGCAAATAGAGATGTAACAAAGGCGAAAGACTTTTTAGATAAATATGTTGCCAATGCAGATAAAGATCCAAGAAATGAACTCTATTTAGCCGACTATTTATTTCGTGCTGGTCGTTATGATGAATCATTAGCAAAGGCAAAGGAAATTGAAGCTGCAATAGGTTTGAAAAAGTTGCCTAAACTGGGGGTAGTATATGCGTATAACTACGATAGAAAAGGCGATTCTCTCCAAGCCAAAAAATTCATTGATGATTTTTTAGCTACTGCACCAAAAGAGGAAATTAATGTTAGCGACTATGAATTGGGGATAAAAATAGCCACCAAATTTCCGGGAACAGAAGCACAAGCTTCTGGGTATGTAGAAAAAGCACTTGAATTAGATACAGTAAAAGCCAATAGAATTGCTTTAATGAGTGCTGCTGCTGAGCAATTTGGACAAGCAAAAGCCTATGGAGAGCAACTCAAATGGATGAAAAGACAAATGGAATTTAAAGGTACTATGACCGAAGCTGATCATTATAAGCTTACTGCTGCAGCCTTTAATGCTAAAGTATATCCTCAAACTATTGAATATGCCAAATCTTATATGGTAGCTTTCCCAGATAAACCACAACCCTACAGTTTTTACAAAAGGGCTGCCATGTTGGTAAGTTCCGATTCAACAGTTATTATAGGGCATTTAGACTATTTAGACTCTGTATACGCAGCGGTAGACAAAGAAAAATACAAGAAATCTATTTTTGTTGATCAGTATTTTAGACTTGTATATTATGTGACCAAGTTTAATAATCTCAAAAAAAGCCCCGATTTTAAAGTAAAATCAGATGGATCAAGAACAGAAATTGTAGATCAGTTTCTGGCTACCTGTGAACAAGCATTGGCAGTTGCCGATAAAATGCTTATTTTATATCCAGATGCGGCGGATGAAAACAACAAATTTGCATTAGACCAAAAAACGGCTATCCAAAAGAATATTGATTATTATTCAAAACCAGGTGCTAAACAGGCTGGTAAATAAGTTTTTTCAAAATAAATTAAAAGAAATAACTCCTCTACACGAGGAGTTTTTCTTTTGTATGCTACACAAGCTTATTTTTGCATACATAATTTAAAATATGGGTTGGTTATTCTCTTTACTCGATGCAAGTGCTACCAATTCGGCAGCCAATTATTTTCCAATAGGAGTTCAATTGCTTTTTGCTGCTGGTTTTGTGGCTTTTATGATAGGATTTTCTGCTCTTGTAGGGCCAAAACGTAAAACTACAGATAAGCTAGAAACCTTTACCAGTGGAATTAAAACTCATGGGAATGCCCGTCAGCCAATGGCTATCAAGTATTTCTTAATTGCTATTTTATTTGTATTGTTCGATGTAGAAGTAATCTTTTTTTACCCCTATGCTGTTAATTTCAGAGAACTAGGATGGAATGGATTTTTGGCTGTTTTAATGTTTGTAGGTTTCTTTTTAGTGGGATTTGTATACATTTTAAAAAAGGGCGCATTGAACTGGGAGGATTAAATAAGTGTTAGTATTTAAAATAATTCAATAATATGTCAAGACCAGTTAGATATAATATTCACCCAATTGAGGCCAATACGGCTGATTCTATTACGTATGTAGATCCTCCAAAAGGATATGAGGGGGATGGATTCTTTACAACTAAATTAAGTGAAGTTGTAGGGTTGGCCCGTAAGAATTCACTATGGCCAATGCCTTATGCTACTTCTTGTTGTGGAATAGAATTTATGGCAACGGCTGCCTCTCACTACGATTTAGGTCGTTTTGGTGCAGAAAGAATGAGTCATACACCCCGTCAATGTGATTTATTAATGGTAATGGGTACCATTGCCAAAAAAATGGGTCCTGTGTTAAGACAGGTATATTTGCAAATGGCAGAACCACGTTGGGTGATTGCTGTTGGTGCCTGTGCAAGTAGTGGGGGTATTTTTGACACCTACAGTGTATTACAGGGCATAGATCAAATTATTCCAGTGGATGTGTATGTTCCTGGATGTCCTCCAAGGCCAGAAGCTATTTTAGACGGATTTATGAAAATACAAGATTTGGTTGGGCAAGAAAGTGTGCGTAGAAGAAATAGTGAGCAATACAAAGCCTTGTTAAATGGATATGGAATACAGTAATGGTTTTATACAATAATAATGGCAATAACGAACGAACAAATTGAACAAAAGCTAACCGAAAAATTCGGTGAAACCGTATCTCATTTCGAAGATACTTTTGGTATGCTCTGTTTTGAAGTGCAGAAAGAACAAAACTTAAAACTGCTTCAGTTTTTGCATGATGAACCCGAATTGGGATTTACTTTTTTAACCGATTTATGCGGAGTAAATTACCCCGATGATAAGGGAAGAGAATTGGCTGTAGTGTATCATTTGCACAATTTGGTAAGCAATATCAGGATCCGTGTTAAAGTATTTACTGCTATTGATGAGCCCAATATTTACACTGCATCTAAGCTTTTTGCGGCAGCGGATTGGATGGAACGAGAAACCTTTGATTTTTATGGGGTTCATTTTATTGGTCACCCTAATTTAAAAAGAATTTTGAATGTAGATGAAATGGATTATTTCCCTTTAAGAAAGGAGTATCCATTAGAAGATCAGCTTAGAATTGATAAAGACGACCAAATGTTTGGAAGAGGATAATCCTTGCAATTGGTTTATACCATTTCAATTGAGAAATAAAAAATTATGACAGATCATCATATTATATTACCAGAAGGATCTATTGAGAAACAAACCACCACGTTAAATTTGGGGCCTACGCACCCTGCTACACATGGGGTTTTTCAAAATATTATGGAACTGGATGGAGAGCGCGTTGTATCAACAGAACAAACCGTTGGGTACATTCATCGTGCATTTGAAAAAATTGCAGAACGCAGGCCGCTCTATCAAATTACCCCTTTAACAGACCGTCTTAATTATTGTAGTAGCCCTATTAACAATATGGGCTGGCATCTTACCTGTGAAAAATTATTAGGGGTAGAAACACCCAAACGGGTAGATTATTTGCGCATCATTATTATGGAATTGGCCCGTATTTCAGATCACCTGATTTGTAATTCAATTGTAGGGGTAGATGCTGGAGCATTCACTGGATTTTTATATGTGATGCAATACCGTGAATTAATTTATGAAATATATGAAGAAGTATGTGGGTCCCGTCTTACTACTAATATTGGCCGTATTGGCGGCTTTGAAAGGAATTTCTCAAATACAGCGTTTACGAAACTCGAAAAATTCTTAAAAGAATATCCTGTTGCATTGGGTGAATTAGAAAGTTTACTAACCCGTAACAGAATCTTTATGGAACGTACCATTGGAGGTGGAGCCATTAGTGCAGAGCGGGCACTTAATTATGGATTTACTGGTCCTAATTTACGTGCAGCAGGAGTAGATTATGATGTACGGGTACATAGCCCATATAGTAGTTATGAAGATATGGAATTTGATATTCCAGTAGGAAAAACAGGGGACAATTACGATCGTTTCTTGGTGCGCAATCAAGAAATGTGGCAAAGTATGCGCATCATTAAACAAGCCTACGAAAAAGTGCAGTCATTTAAAGGAGCTGATGCCGAAGTATATCATGCGGATGTTCCTGAATATTATCTTCCTAAAAAAGAAGATGTATATACCAAAATGGAAGCCTTGATTTGGCATTTCAAAATAATTATGGGTGAAGTAGATATGCCCAAAGGGGAAGTATATAAGTCAGTAGAAGGAGGAAATGGGGAGTTAGGTTTTTATTTAATTAGTGATGGAGGAAGGGCTCCATTTAGGTTGCATTTTCGCAGACCTTGCTTTATTTATTATCAGGCTTATCCTGAATTAATTAAAGGGGCCATGTTGAGTGATGCCATCTTAACCATGAGTAGTTTAAATTTGATAGCAGGAGAGTTAGACGCTTAAATGAATTTGAAAATTATTATCAATTATACAGTATTACAAAGGATTTTAAAGTAGATGCGATGGCACAATTTTCACAAGAACAATTAACAGAATTCAACCGCTTGGTGAGTCATTATCCTGCGGGAAAGCAAAAGAGTGCGCTGCTGCCTGTATTGCATTTGGCTCAAAATAGTTTTGGAGGATGGTTGAGTGCAGAAACAATGGATTATGTAGCAGACTTATTGCAGATAAAGCCAATAGAAGTATATGAAGTAGCTACTTTTTACAGCATGTATAATTTAAAGCCAGTTGGAAAGTATATGTTTGAAGTTTGCCATACTGGGCCTTGTATGATTAGTGGAAGTGATCATATTATAGCATATATTCAAGAGAAGTTAGGTATCAAACCAGGCGAAACAACTGCCGATGGTTTATTTACGTTGAAAACGGTGGAGTGTTTGGGTGCATGTGGGTATGCGCCAATGATGCAAATGGGTAAAACATATCGGGAACATCTAACCAAAGAAAAAGTAGATGCTATTATAGATGAGTGCAGAAAAAATGCTGCGGCTAATAATTAAAATATTATGGGTGTAAAATTATTACTGGAAAAAGCACATGTAGAAGGAATACGCAGCTTTGATGTTTATCGAAGAGAAGGCGGTTACCGAAGCGTGGAGAAAGCTTTAAAGGAAATGAGCATTGAAGCCATTGTAGAAGAAGTAAAAAAGAGTGGCTTAAGAGGTAGAGGTGGTGCTGGATTTCCTGCTGGCATGAAATGGAGCTTTATTGCTAAGCCCGAAGGTATTCCACGTCATTTGGTATGTAATGCAGATGAAAGTGAGCCAGGTACATTTAAAGACAGGTACTTGATGGAAAATATTCCTCACTTATTAATTGAAGGATTAATTGTAGCCTCATTTGCATTAGGCAGTCATGATACGTATATTTATATCCGTGGTGAATATGCTTGGATTGTAGATATTTTAGAACAGGCCATTGAGGAAGCAAAAGCAAATGGGTTTTTAGGAAAAAATATTTTAGGTACTGGTTTCGATTGTAATATTTATGTACATCGAGGTGCTGGGGCTTATATTTGTGGAGAAGAAACAGCCTTGATTGAATCTTTAGAAGGTAAAAGAGGAAATCCACGTATTAAACCACCTTTTCCTGCAATCCAAGGAGTATGGCAACGCCCAACCGTAGTAAATAATGTAGAAACCTTATGTGCGGTAGTACCTATTATAAATATGGGAGGAGAAGCTTATTCAAAAATTGGTATAGGCCGATCAACTGGTACCAAATTAATTTCTGCTTGTGGCAATATCAATAAGCCAGGAGTTTACGAAATAGACTTAACCATTACTGTAGAAGAATTTATTTATTCCGATGAATATTGCGGTGGCATTGCTAATGGTAAAAGATTGAAAGCTTGTATTCCTGGAGGATCCTCTGTACCCATTTTGCCTGCAAACTTATTGCTTAAAACGGCCAAGGGAGAGCCTCGTTTAATGAATTATGAAGGATTGAGTGACGGTGGATTTGCAACCGGTTCTATGTTGGGTTCAGGAGGTTTTATTGTGTTAGATGAAGATCAATGTATTGTAAAAAACACCTATACTTTAGCCCGTTTTTATCGCCATGAAAGTTGTGGACAATGTTCTCCATGCCGTGAAGGAACAGGCTGGATGGAAAAAATTTTAAAAAGCATTGATACCGGTAAAGGAAAGATGAGTGATATTGATCTTTTATGGGATATACAACGCAAAATAGAAGGGAATACGATTTGTCCATTAGGAGACGCTGCTGCTTGGCCCGTGGCCGCTGCAATACGTCATTTTAGGGATGAATTTGAATGGCATGTTTTGAATCCGGAAGAATCACAGAAAAGAAATTACGGACTGGCACATTATGCCGATCCTATTCATGTACCAGCTTAATTATGTTATGTCTGAACAACCAATGTTTAAAGTAACGATAGACAATATTACGATAGAAGTTCCTGCGGGAACAACCATCCTCAATGCTGCGCGCAAAATTGGAGGATCAGTTGCTCCGCCTGCGATGTGCTACTATAGTAAACTAGAAGGGAGTGGTGGTAAATGTAGAACCTGCCTTGTAGAAGTAAGCAAGGGTTCTGAAAAAGATCCAAGGCCAATGCCCAAATTGGTGGCTAGTTGTAGAACTACGGTGATGGATGGGATGGAAGTAAAAAATATCACCAGTGAAAAAGTAGTGGATGCAAGAAATGGCGTGGTAGAATTTTTATTAATCAATCATCCGTTAGATTGCCCTATTTGTGATCAGGCAGGTGAATGTCATTTGCAAGATCTTAGCTACAATCATGGAAAAGAGGGTACCCGTTATGAGTTTCAACGAAGAACATTTAAAAAGCATGATTTAGGTCCATATATACAATTGCACATGACGCGTTGCATACTTTGCTATCGTTGTGTATACACGGCAGATCAACTTACCAATAAAAGAGAACACGGTATTTTAGATAGGGGAGACCATGCTGAAATTGCCACTCATATTGAGAAGAGTTTAGAAAATGATTTTATTGGAAATGTAATAGATGTTTGCCCAGTAGGTGCTTTAACAGATAAAACCTTTCGATTTAAAAATAGGGTTTGGTTTTTGAAACCATTAGATGCGCATCGAGATTGCCCAACTTGTAGTGGAAAAGTAACTTTGTGGAACAGAGGGGATGAAGTATTTAGAGTAACTGCCAGAAAAGATGAATGGGGTGAAGTTGAAGAATGGATCTGTAATACCTGCCGCTTTGAAAAAAAGAAAACAAGTGATTGGATCATTGAAGGTCCTAGATTAATTAACAGACATTCTGTTATTTCTCAAGGCCATTATGCTGGTTCGGTAGGAACTCATTTACCAACAGATACTTTTGTTCCCGTTCATCACGGGCGATCACCTAAATTATTAATGGATATTCATTCGGTGAGTGAGGTAAACAAACCTGAAATTACTTTAAGTAAACTAGATAGGCCTGCACATTCAACTGACTTTACACCTAACCAACACTAATTGAACGAAGATGATACTATTGGCATTTGATTGGATATTATTACTGGAAAAATTAATTCTCATTGCAATAATTATTTTTGCCAGTTTAGGGATTGCCCTATACACCACATTTGCTGAACGCAAAGTTGCTGGAATATTGCAAGATCGTCCGGGCCCAAATAGAGCTGGCCCTTTTGGCTTATTGCAACCACTGGCAGACGGTCTTAAGCTAATTGCTAAGGAAGAGATTATTCCCAATTCATCAAATAAAGGATTGTTTATACTGGGGCCTGCATTGGCCATGACAGCGGCTTTAATGACCTGTGCGGTAATTCCTTGGAGTAGTCATATAGAAATTGGTACACGTAGTATAGATTTACAAATTGCCGATATCAATATTGGTATTTTGTATGTTTTTGGTGTAGTAAGTTTAGGCGTATATGGAATTATGATTGGAGGCTGGGCATCTAATAATAAATTTTCATTAATGGCCGCATTAAGAGGTGCTTCACAAGCCATCAGTTATGAATTAGCCATGGGGCTTTCTTTAATTGCTGTATTGATGATTTCGGGCTCTTTGAGTTTAAAAACTATTGTAGATCAACAAATGGCTGCTGGTGGTTATTGGAATATTCTATATCAACCACTAGGATTTATCATTTTCTTTATTTGTGCTTTGGCCGAATGTAATAGAACACCATTCGATTTACCCGAAGCAGAAAATGAATTAAATATGGGTTATCACCAAGAGTATTCTTCAATGAAATTGGGTTTTTATCTTTTTTCGGAATATGTAAATATGATCATGAGTAGTGCGGTAATGGCATGTTTATTTTTTGGTGGATATGATATTCCTTTCTTAGACGAAACTAAATTAGCTGTTAATACGGCTGCTATACTTGGAGTAGTTGCCTTAATTACTAAAATTGTTATTTTTCTTTTTCTGTTCATGTGGATACGTTGGACTATTCCTCGTTTCCGCTATGATCAGTTAATGAATGTGGGCTGGAAAAAATTAATACCATTAGCCTTGTTTAATATGTTGCTTACAGGAGCAATCATTTTATGGATGCAGGGTAAATAATATAAAACGTTGAAAAATATTTTGCAAATAATTATATAATTGAATAGATGCAAGCATTAACAAAAAGAAGGGTAGAAGTGAGTAGGGAGCCATTAACTTTCATGGAAAGTTTGTATATACCCAATATTTTAAAGGGGATGGTAATCACTTTCAGTCACATGTTTAAAAAGCAGCCTACCATTCAATATCCAGAACAAAAAAGAACATTCAGCCCTGTTTTTAGAGGACTACATGTGTTAAATAGAGATGAAGAAGGACGTGAACGATGCACTGCTTGTGGATTATGTGCAGTAGCTTGCCCTGCTGAAGCCATTACCATGGAAGCTGCAGAAAGACTGGAAGGGGAAGAACATTTATATAGGGAAGAAAAATATGCAGCAAAATACGAGATCAATATGTTGCGATGTATTTTTTGCGGATTGTGTGAGGAAGCTTGTCCTAAGGATGCCATTTATTTAAGTGAAACTTTTGCTCCGGCTAATTTTAATAGAAAAGGGTTTATTTATGGGAAAGAAGATTTGTTAATCCCCGATCGCAATAAAGAACCTGAAGCATACGCTGCGGCAAAAGGAAGTAATCGAAATGATTAATTGGTTATTTGTATTGAATAAGGCTTGCATGATTGATTTTTTAATTTTATGAAATGAATACAGTTCAAATAATATTTTTCTTCTTAAGTATAGTAGGCATTTTTAGTGCTGTAATGGTATTGGTAAGTAAAAATCCAGTACATAGTGTACTTTGGTTAGTAGCGGTTTTTTTTGCCATATCCGGACACTATATTTTGCTGAACGCACAGTTTTTGGCTATTGTAAACCTGATTGTTTATGCAGGAGCCATTATGGTATTATTTCTATTTGTAATTATGTTGATGAACTTGAATGCAGAATCCGAGTCAAGAAAACATCTTTGGATGAAATTGGCTGGCGTTATTTCGGGGGGATGTTTTTTATTAGTGATGATATCATTTGTGCGGCAAGCAGTAGAAATGAATGGTAAAATGGCTTTGGTAAAAGAGGGGAATATTGGTCTTATTAAAAATTTAGGTAAGGCTTTATTTAGTGACTATGTTGTGCCTTTCGAAATTAGCAGTGTATTGTTTTTGAGCGCAATGGTAGGTGCGGTAGTTATAGGAAAAAAAGATTAAAAAATATTTATACAAATTAATATGCCAATACAATATTATATCTATTTCTGTTTAACCTTATTTAGCATTGGAATTATAGGTGTGTTAACTAGAAGAAATGCCATTATTGTTTTTATGTGTATCGAATTAATGTTAAATGCGGTAAATCTTTTGCTGGTAGCATTTTCTAAAATGCATTATAGTTTTTCCATTGCGGCAAATCCCGCAACTACAACCGGTATAGATGGACAACTATTTGTGTTTTTTATTATGGTAGTAGCTGCAGCAGAAGTAAGTATAGGATTGGCCATTATTGTAATGATGTACCGCAATACACATTCAATAAACATTAACTTTTTGAACAGATTGAAAAATTAATATGAGTAAAGTAGCGTTTTTAGTTCCACTATTCCCTTTGTTGGGATTTCTCCTGAATGGGTTAGGCAGAAAATCATTGTCTAAACAAGCTATTGGGATCATTGGTACCGGAGTAATATTTTGCTCCTTTTTGTGTTCCTGCTATTTATTTGCAGAAGTATCTGCAGGTATAGGTGAAGGACAATCATTTAATACGGTGGTTACTTTATTTAATTTCATATCGGTGGATGCATTTGTTATCCCATTTGCGTTTCAAATTGATCAATTGACTGTATTATTTTTATTGGTTATTACAGGGGTAGGTACCCTAATTCACTTGTATTCCACTGCCTATATGAAGGAGGAACCTGCACATCATTTTGGAAGATATTTTGCCTACCTCAATCTTTTTATATTTTCAATGTTGCTATTGGTAATGGGTGCGAATTATGTAATTATGTTTATTGGTTGGGAAGGAGTTGGATTATGTTCTTATTTATTAATTGGATATTGGTTTAAGGATGCCAATTTTAATTATGCTGCAAAAAAAGCATTTATAATGAATCGAATAGGAGACCTTGGTTTCCTATTGGCTGTATTTTGGTTAATTTTTAAATTGGGTACGGTAAACTATTCCAATGTGTTTGCTCAAGTTAACCAATTGTCTTCTTTAGATATTACCGCTATCACCACTTTATTGTTTATAGGTGCCATGGGTAAAAGCGCACAGATTCCTTTGTATACTTGGTTGCCAGATGCCATGGCAGGTCCTACACCTGTATCTGCTTTAATTCATGCGGCTACGATGGTAACAGCCGGTATATATATGATTGCTCGGAGTAATATTTTATATACCATGGCACCAGCTACACAAACATTGGTAGCCATCATTGGGTTGGCAACGGCTATTTTTGCAGCTACCATTGCGTTAAAGCAACATGATATTAAAAAAGTGTTGGCTTATTCTACGGTAAGTCAATTAGGGTATATGTTTCTAGGGCTTGGCGTTGGAGCGTATACTGGTGCTGTATTTCATGTAATAACGCATGCCTTTTTTAAAGCCCTATTGTTCTTGGGTGCAGGTTCTGTTATTCATGCCATGCATCATGAACAGGATATTAGAAAAATGGGTAATCTTAAAAAGTATATGCCCATCACCCATATCACTTTTTTATTAGCATGTTTAGCCATTGCGGGGATACCTCCTTTTTCTGGATTCTTTTCTAAAGATGAAATATTGTCGGCAGCATTCTCTGCTAACCCATTGTATTATTATATTGGTGTTGCCGGTGCACTCTTGACTGCATTTTATATGTTCCGGTTATATACGCTTACTTTTCTAGGAAAATTTAGGGGAACAGAAGATCAAGCAAATCATTTACATGAGTCTTCCACTGCTATCATCATACCCTTAACTATTTTAGCAATATTGAGCGTAGTAGGAGGATTTATAGGTATACCATCTGTATTTATAGAGAATGCACATTGGCTGGAACATTTCCTTGCTCCTATTTTTGCGTCATCGGTTCAACTGCATGAAGTGCAACATGTAAGTCATCAGCAGGAATACATCATGTTGGGTGTTTCTACATTCTTGATACTATTGGTAATTTTATATGCCGTACATTCCTATAAAAAATACAACAATGAACAAGAAATAGCTTCCACCGGTTTGGAAAAAATAGTAGAAAATAAATGGTATGTAGACGAATTGTACAATGCTGTAATTGTAAATCCAATGCATGTGTTTGCAGGATTTTGTAAAAACACCATTGAAAAGAGTGGTATTGATGGTTTGGTAAATGGTGTAGGGAAGTTGGTTGCTTATAGTTCTAGGCAATTAAGATTGGTGCAGAGTGGGCAAGTGGCCAGTTATTTACTAATCATGATCATGGCCATGGTGGTATTCTTTATTATTTGGTTTAACGATTTAACCATCTTACGTTTTTTTAATAAAATATTTTAATACTTTCATAAAGTAGCTCCGCAATAATGATAGCCTTATTACTTATATTAACCCCTTTACTTGCAGGATTGCTTGCATTCTTTTTAAAACAAGGTAATGCTGCAAAAAATCTTGCTTTAGTTTCATCTGTTGCCATTTTAGCATTAACATTGGTTGCCGTTTATGCACCTGGTAATAATGTTTACGATACTGCTTGGCTAACCGATTTAGGAAGCCGATTTACTTTAAAGATGGATGGCATGGGTAAAATGCTTTGTTTACTTACCGCTATTTCCTTTCCATTGGTATTTGCAGCTACCTATAAAAATGCCTATAAAAATCCTGCAGCTTTTTTTGGATTGATGTTGCTTACCCAGAGTGGATTGATGGGTGTTTTTTTAGCTACAGATGCGTTGCTATTTTATTTTTTTTGGGAGTTGGCTTTAATACCTGTGTATTTTCTTTGTTCAATTTGGGGAGGAGAAAAGAGAATTGCTGTTACTTTTAAATTTTTCGTGTACACATTTATTGGTTCTGTATTAATGCTTGCCGGTATATTGTATGTTTATTTTCATACAGCAGACCATTCATTTGCTATGGAGTCTTTTTATAAAGTTAACTTAAGCACTCATCAGCAATTGTATATTTTTTGGTTATTCTTTATTGCATTTGCTATTAAAATGCCCATATTCCCATTCCATACATGGCAGCCAGATGCGTATGAACAAACAAATACCGCTACTACTATTATCATGAGTGCGGTGATGGTTAAAATGGGTTTATTTGCGATTGTGCGTTGGTTACTGCCTATTTTTCCTGAAGCTTCGGCCCAGTTTGCCAATATCATTATAATATTTTGTGTTATTGGTATGTTGTACGCTTCATTCATTGCTGTTCGGCAAGATGATTTTAAAAGATTAATTGCCTATTCTTCTATTGCGCATATTGGGTTGATGTGTGCGGCCATGTTTACACATAACCGTACTGCTTTAGATGGGGTAATGGTGCAATTATTTAATCATGGAATTAATGTAATTGGGTTGTGGGTAATTGCCGATTTAATAGAACAACAATTGGGAACTAGAAAGTTGAGTGAGTTGGGTGGATTGGCACAAAAAGCACCTGCAATGGCTATTTTATTGGTATTGATGGCATTAGCGAATGTGGCGCTTCCTTTAACGAATTCGTTTATAGGAGAGTTTTTAATGTTTAATGGGTTATTTCAATACAATATGTATATGGCTGCTGTAGCTGGAATTAGTATTATTCTTGCAGCAGTGTATACATTGAATATGGTACAAAAAATAATTTATGGTGAAGTAAATGCGGTAACAACTAATGCAGTAGACCTGAGTATGAATCTCAAATTGGTATTGGTGATGATTACAGTGGTTATTCTTGTATTGGGTGTATTTCCTCAGCCATTAATTGAATTAACAAAAGACAGTGCGGCAAGCTTATTTCTTAAAAAGTAAATGAACATCTAAAGTAATTATGAACGCAATTATATTTTCAGCTATTATGGGGGTAGTGATGATGTTCAGTGGCATCGCACTAAAACAAAAGAGGGCTATTACCACTACTGCAATTATTGCATTATTGCTTTTATTGGCAGCTAATCTTAGTAATACCTACAGTATATTTTCTATAAATATAGATTCACATGGGTTATTGCATTTTAATAAATTTGGATTGTTTTTCAATTCTATTTTAATAGTGGCTACATTGATATTTGTATTATTAAGTGGGCATGATATTGAAAAAGTAGGGGACAATGTTGCAGATTATTATGCATTAATTTTCTTTGTGCTTTGTGGCACAAGCATTCTTACTTCATTCAACGGATTATTGATGTTGTTTTTAGGTATTGAAATCATGTCCATCCCTTTGTATATTTTAACAGGATCGGAAAAGCGTAACTTAAAAAGTAATGAAGCCTCTTTAAAATATTTTTTAATGGGGTCTTTTAGTACCGGTATTATGTTAATGGGTATTGCCTTAATTTATGGAGCTACTGGTAGTTTCTCTATTAGCACATCTGTAGTAACACCTGTTTCTGCAGGAGCACCTGTACCCTCTTTTTTAGCTATTGCTGGTATGGTGTTGCTTTTTGCTTCTATGTGTTTTAAAGTATCTGCTGCACCATTTCATTTTTGGACGCCCGATGTGTATGATGGTTCGCCCAGTGTGTTTACTTCTTTTATGGCTACCATTGTAAAAGTGGCTGGTTTCTTTGCCTTCTTAAATTTATTTGATGCCAATGCTAATATATTAGGACCATCTTGGAAAATGTTGCTAGGTTTTGTAATCTTATCTACTTTGTTGGTAGGAAATATTACCGCTGTATTTCAACAAAGTATTAAGCGTATGATGGCCTATTCTAGCATTGCACAAGCTGGTTTTATGTTGTTTGCTTTATACAGTAGAAATGATTTAGCAAAAGAGGGTATTTTGTTATATGCAGTAGCCTATTGTTTGTCTACAATTGGTTTTTTTGCTGTGCTGATAAAAGTAAAAGATTACACTTTTGATGGTTTTAATGGGTTAGCAAAAACACAACCTGTATTAGCATTTACGGCCACCATATTTTTAATGTCATTGGCAGGAATTCCTTTAACTGCTGGGTTCTTTGCAAAATATTATATGCTTGCCTCTGTGGTTAAAGCAGGAGGATCTCTTTGGATTGTATTGGCTGCTGTATTATTTGCTGCTGTAAGTGTATACTATTATTTTAAAGTAATTCAATCCATGTACTTTAAAGAAGGTGCCCCAGAAACGGCCGAAATTACCACACAATTTAAAGTTGGGCTCATTTTAGTGTCTGCTGCTGTAATTTTAGTTGGCGTTCTTCCTTCCATAGTGCTCAATTGGTTGTATTTTTAACCACTCTTCATAATTTACATAAGCTAAAGGGCTGTTTACAGTTTCTCCTATTACCTTTATTGCGTATAGATTTTGTAAACTGAACCTCATGACCGTTTTTGATTCATTTAATTTAGCCTGGCGAACTGTTCAAAGTAATAAGCTAAGAGCTGGTATTACCATTGCCATCATTGCCTTTGGTATTATGGCTTTAATTGGTATTATAACTGCTATTGAAGCAATGAATCAAAGTTTAAAAGAGAGCTTTTCATCTATGGGGGCCAATGCATTTAGTATTCGCTTTAAAGAATCTCGCGCTAGATTTGGTCCTAATGGAGGAGGAGATGATGTACAAAAAACCAAACGAGGTCAAAAAATAAAAAAATCGAATTTAGGTAAGGCCATTCGATTAGAAGAAGCAGAATTTTTTAAAAATAATTATGATTTTCCTAGGGCATCAGTAAGTATTTATAGACTTGGTCCTAGAAGTCAGGAACTGCATTTTGAAGATAAAAAAACCAATCCACAAATTACGGTTTGGGGTGGCGATGAAAACTATTTAGCGGTAAATGGGTACTCCATTAATTTAGGTAGAAATCTTAATAATCTGGATATACAAAGTGGAAGAAATGTATGTTTAATAGGAAGCAATGTTGCTTTGAAATTGTTTGGAGAAAAGCCGGAAAGATGTATTGATAAAATTATTAAAGTAGGAAGCAATCCTTACAGAGTAGTTGGATTGTTAAAATCCAAAGGTTCTAGTGCCATGTTACGTCAGGATGATATGGTATTAACTTCATACACCAATGTGAGGCGTTTTGCCAATGTAAATTCTTCTTATTTATTGGGAGTAATTGTACAGAGTATTAATGAATTGCCTGTAGCTACCGATCAAGCTACTTCCGTATTTAGGGCAGTGCGAAAATTAGAACCAATAGAAGAAAATAATTTTGTAATAGAAAAAAGTGACAAGTTCGCGGAACTATTTATAGGCTTCTTAAGTAGCATTACCGGAGCTGCGAGTGCCATTGGGTTAATTACCTTAATTGGTGCAGCCATTGGCTTGATGAATATTATGCTTGTTTCGGTAAATGAACGAACCAAAGAAGTGGGCCTAATAAAAGCAATTGGTGGCAAAAGCCGATATGTAAAACAACAGTTTCTTTTTGAAAGTATGATCATTAGTTTGTTGGGTGCAATCTGCGGAATCATCTTAGGTGTATTGGTAGGGAATCTATTTGGAATCATATTAAATACAGGATTTGTTGTACCATGGGCTTGGGTAGCCATTGGTATAATTATATGTTCTATTGTTGGGCTTGCTGCAGGTATTTACCCCGCAATGAAGGCAGCTAAACTTAATCCTATAGTAGCACTACGATACGAGTAAATGAATGAACAGCTACTGAATTAGCTCTTAAACAATTTTAGTTTTTCATTAATATAGTACTTAATGTCTTCCTCCGTTTTATTGCGACGTAACCATTCATACTTAGGGCGGTGTAATTGCATAAACAATTGTAATGCTTCATTTTTTAATCCGCTATACTTGGTAACTATGGAGGGTGGAAAGCGATAATTAATATAAGCTTCTTTTTCATTGGTTTCAAAAAAAGCAAAAGCCTTACGCTTATTTTTTTCTTTCTTAGAATAGCGGTCTAAACTAATCCCTAAGCCTGCTCCCGAATTAGATAAAGCAAATGTAGGAATGGTATAGTTAACTATATTTTGTAAAAAATCGGTTCTTCTCTCCATACTATCCACCTGATAGGCACTCATCCCTTTTGCTGTTACCGTTACATTTCCCAATGAATGAACTAGTGGAGATAAAAATAAGTACAATGTATCTTTCACTAGTTTCTTTTTTTGATAAGCAATCGTATCAAAATGATAGCCAACGGCAGCAAATGATAAAATTTGATTTTCGGCTAATTCAATTTTAAAAATACCCTCGTTGCTAGTCATCACTGTATTGTTGGTATTTAAATTGGTAATACTGGCCAAAACAATTCTTTCTTTGGTTGCGCTATCTTGTAATATGCCCACAATTCTATTTTGTTTTTGGGCCATAGCCATACTCGAAAGGAACAGTATATTTAGTAATAATAAAAAGGAACGCATATTTTTTACAAAGGTAAGGATAAAAAAAACTCACAGGTTTTTAAGCCTGTGAGTTATAAATAAATTAAACAATCTAATATGTAGTTGTTATTTTTTTATTTGGGATCAAGCGCTTGCTTTATTTTTTCAGCAAGATCTTGCAAATGTATCTTGCTTAATTTATTAGAATATCCGGCAACACTATTGTTAATTTTTGCACGCAATTCAATTAATTGGGCACGAACGATAGCGGGGATATCTGTTTTCATTAAATCACTAGAAACAATACTTCCACCAAAAGAAATGGTAATACTTGTAGAATTGCTTTCAGGATGAATGATTGAAGCCAAACGATTTACGTAAGATTTTTGTAATAATCTACGATAAGTATCAATTGTTTTTTTACTACTTAATTCACTAAACAATCCACTTTCTACATCATTCAATAATTCAATGGCGTTATACGCTTTATCTGCCCCAAATCTTTCAGCAGATAATTGCATTCTGTGCATTCTATCTCCACTAACTAATGATGTTAAAACACCATCCTGTGCAGTCATTACAGGATCATTGCTAATAGGGTTATTGAATTTATTCCAAAGATTACGGTCTATTAACCAATTAGGTGTTTCAAAAATTTGCTTGTTTAAAAATGCAACAGCTTCTTTTTGACGTGATTTAGGAGTTATTTCGTAAACAGCTTCATTGTCATCAGAAGTTTTAAATGTTTCATAAATACCACCAACATTGGCAGTTACATGACCCATATACCGTCTAAATTGACCAAGAAGTGTACTGTACATAGTGCTAATATTATCATATTGATCCGCTTCTTCTTTGGTCCACTCTGGTAATCCTTTGATAATTCTTTTTAAGTTCATAATGCCATATTCACTGGCTTTTATGGCATTATCACTTAAGTCTTCAGATTGGCTTCTTGGGTCAACTCTATTGCCCAACTCATAAGTACCAAACCAACGGCGGGGGTTTTCTTTGAGTGATGTAGTAATTAATTTACTGCTATTCTTTTTAGTTTCTTCTTCAGTATTTCCAGCAATATATCCATAGCCCCATTGAATGGCCCATTTATCATAATCCC